>JAYVNM010000110.1:0-13965 GCA_043758445.1 Akkermansiaceae bacterium
GGAGAGAATGAGATGCCGATGGTTGGTCTTTAGTCGTGTCATCGGCGGGTCATTCACTATCCATTCTCAGGACCGCCCGGAGGTCGGTCCCTGCCTTGGGCCCTGCCATCTCCACCCGGCTTGAGCCAGTAGAGAACCGCCATTCTAACAGCGATGCCATTTTCCACCTGGTCGTTGATGAGGCTGCGTTCGTAATCCATGACGGCGTCGCAGAGTTCGACGCCGCGGTTCACGGGGCCGGGGTGCATGAGGTAGAGGCCGCGCTTGCGGATTTCATCGAGGCGGGCGTCGCTGATGCCGTAGAGGCGGTGGTATTCGCGGAGGCTGGGAAAAAATTGGACGTCCTGGCGTTCCATCTGGACGCGTAGCAGATAGATAATATCCGGCTGCCAGGCCATGGCTTCCTTGTAATCCGTGAAGCGGCGGATATTTTCTGGGCCGGTGCGGGGGACCAGTGAGCCGGGGCCGAGGTAGGCGACATCGACCCCGAGTTTTTTCAGGATCGTGCTGGTCGAACGGGCGACGCGGGAGTGGAGGATGTCGCCGATGATGAGGACTTTTTTGCCGGTGGGATCGGGAAATTTTTCCTTGATCGTGAAGGCGTCTAACAGCGCTTGAGTGGGATGGGCATGGGCACCGTCGCCCGCATTGATGACCGAGGCTTTGGTTTGTTTCGCGATCATGCCGGGCAGGCCGGAGCGGCCGTGACGGACGATGATGTAGTCGGTGCGCATGGCTTGTAGCGTCTCGACGGTTTCTCTAACGGATTCACCCTTGGTGATGGACGAGTGCGCGACATCGAAGTTCGTGACGTCGGCGGAGAGGCGTTTGGCGGCGACCTCGAAGGAAGAATGGGTGCGGGTGCTGGCCTCGTAAAAGAGCATGAGGACCGATTTGCCCTTGAGGGCGGGGACTTTTTTCACCGAGCGGGTGAAGAGGTCTTTGAACGGGATGGATTGATCGAGGAGGAGGTCGATTTCCTCTCGGTCGAGGGCCGCGATATCGAGTAGGTCTTTACGTGCCATGCCTGAGTTGGGGAAAATAGTAGAGTGCGCCGAAGACGATGACGAAGAGGGCCGCGACGGCGATGAAGGCGGCGTGGTGGCGGGAAAGTGGCTTTTTGAAGAATATAAAAATGGCGACGAGCAGCGAGACGATCACGCAGGCGGCGGTGATGCGGATTTCCAGTTCGTAATAATAGAAACAGACGGCACCGACGAGGGCAAAGAGGTAGCCTGGAATGATGAGGACACGGTGCGCGGTGAGCGATGGCGGCGGGACCGCAGACTCTAACATGACGAGTGCCTCGTGACGGCGGATTTCACTGAGTTCATGGCCGCTGTGGCGCTGGATCGGGAGCTTGGAATCCGGCGGCGGTGGCTGGATGGGAGCGATGGGGGCCTGCTCGGATTTGCGCAGCGATCGAACGGGCTTAGGGCTGTGAAGGAGCGGCAGGGGGGCGGGTGGCGGCGGAGGTTCCAGATGAGTGACAGGCTCCGGCAGCACATTTGCGGCATCGACCGGCAGGATCGGAATCCGCTCGGTGCGGCGGAGCGAGCGAACCTGTTTCGCGGCGGGTGCCTCCGCGCTTGGCAATGGGGCGAGCTGGGATGGGGAAATTTCCTGAGCCGCCATGATCGGCACGGGATTAACGGGCTGCGGCGGCCCGGCATCAGGGGCCGCCGGAACAGCGATGCCGAGGGACTCGCGGAGTTGTGCGATTTCCCCGGCGGATTTCTTGTGTTCTGGCAGCAGGCTCATTGGCTTGGCTTGGCAACGATTTCGACCTGATCCTTGCCGTCGGTCCCTTCGAGAGAAACCAATACATGATCGAGACGGCGGGTGTCGAGCACGATGCCCACATAGTCCGCCTGAATCGGCATTTCCCGGTGGCCGCGGTCGATGAGGACCGCCAGCTCGACCTTGGCCGGGCGACCATAGTCGGACAGGGCATCGAGCGCGGCGCGGATGGTCCGGCCGGTGAACAGCACGTCGTCCACTAGAATGATGTGCGCACCCTCGACTGGGAAAGTGATATCGCTTTCCTGCAACAGCGGGTTTTCGTGGAGGTGCTCGAAATCATCCCGATACAGGGAAATGTCCAGTACACCGAAGGAAAGCTCCCAATGATCCTCGGCGGAAAGCAGCGTCAGCACTCGTTCCGCCACCTCGTCGCCCCGGCTGCGGATACCGACGAGAGCGATGGGTTGGCCGCGATGTTTTTCGAGGATCGCCCGCGCGAGGCGTTCCACGCCAGCGGCGATGTCATCTGCGGTGAGGAGGTTTTCCATGGGGCTTAGAAATTAAGGATGCCAATATCGCGTCGCCGTTGCAAGCCATCGAATTTCACCTGATCTGCTGCTGCGTGGGCCTTGCTAACAGCCTCATCGCGGGTCGTGCCACCTGCGACCACGGCCAGCACGCGGCCGCCGTTGGTTTCCCAATCGCCGTCCGCCGTCCGACGGGTGCCGGAGTGATAGACGCGGGCGGCGGTGATTTCCTCCAGCCCGGAAATTTGGTCCCCGTTGCGCGAGGTTTCCGGATAGCCGGCGGAGGCGAGGATCACACAGACGCTCCAGCCCTCGTTGAAATTTAGCAAATCGGCCTGTAGTTCGCCCTGCGCACCGGCGAGGCAAAAGCCGGCGAGATCGCCCGCCACCAGCGGCATGACCGCTTGGCATTCGGGATCGCCGAAGCGGCAGTTGTATTCGATCACCTGCGGGCCGGTCGGTGTGAGCATGATACCGAAGTAGAGAAATCCCCGGTAAGGCAGACCCTCATGGCGGAGTCCCGCCACTGTGGGTCTAACGATTTCTAGCTCTATCTGTTCTAACATTTCTGCCGGGATCAACTTGCGACTGGCGACTGCGCCCATGCCGCCGGTATTCGGGCCGAGGTCGTCATCGTGCGCCCGCTTGTAGTCGCGGGCCGGGGTGAAAATCAGATATTGCTCGTCGATGATCGCCGCGAACACCGACACCTCTGGACCGGTCAAACATTGCTCGACCAAGACCCGTCCCGGACCGAAGCGGCGGCGGGTGAAAACCTCATCGAGAAAATCCAAGGCGGCCGCCTCATTTGGGCAAACCGCCACACCTTTGCCAGCCGCCAGCCCGTCAAATTTCAACACCGTCGGGTATTCACCGGCGATCGCGTTCATCGCATCTTGCAAGGTGTCGGTTGCGGTCGCCCGTGCGGTGGGGATGCCATTTCTAACGAGAAATTCTTTCGCAAATTCCTTGCTGGCTTCTAACTGCGCGGACTCCTTGGGCGGCCCCCAGCAAGGGATGCCGTGTTTCGCGCAGAGGTTGGCAAGACCCTCGCCATTTACAAGATAGCTCTCCTCGCCGGCCACGCAGAGGTCGATGGAATTTGCCTTCATCCATGCCACCAGTGACTCCAGGCCATCTGCCGCCACCGGTTGTGCTAGGTGGAAAATTGCATCGCTACCGGGAAAACAAAACAGCTCTGGTTGGCCCGGAGATTCCGCCAATGCCCTCACCAGCGCGTGTTCGCGCCCACCTTTGCCAACGACCAGAATTCTCATCCGCCGTGATTTTTGCCAAATCCGACAGCGGACTCAATCCCGAATCGCGAGGCGGCCAAAATCTTTCCCGAGGCCAGGATGCGGTGAAATCTAGGCGCGGCTCAATGCTTGATGGCGGTCATGAAACCACGGGCGGCGATGGTGTTCCGGTAGGGGCCAATTTCGAAACCGAACTCACGAAGGATTTCCGCATACTCGGCATGGGAGTAGCATTTTCCTTGGGTGATGTTCATGATCAGGGCGGAGTATTCGGCGACGGGGAGTGGCCCGGATTTGTCGTCGCTGATGAAGGCGTCGTGTATCACTAACAGGCCGCCGGAGCCGAGGGTGTGGGCGGATTTTTCAAGCAAAAGGCGGACTTCGGGAAAATCCCAATCGTGGAGGACGTTCGAGAGAAGGATGATGTCGGCCACCGGCCATGGCCCGTGGAACATGTCAGCCGTGTGGACTTTGATCCGGTTTTCCAAGCCGTGGTTCGCGATCTCGCGGCGGGTGATGGCATCGACAGGCGCTTGTTCGAGCACTGTGGCTGTTAGGTTGGGATGCGTGGCGACGATGGCGGAGGAATAAATCCCAGAGCCGCCACCGATGTCTAGCAGATGGTGGCGGGGGCCGAGATGAGGGGTGAGGGTTTGGGCGAGTTTCTGGCCGAAGAGGGTGCCACGTGCGTTCATGAGGGCGGTGAAACTCTGGGCGAAAGATTCATCGAGCATGGATGCGTGCCAATCCGCAGTGTCGGCCTTGGCCTGCCAGTTGGCGGGCTTGCCGCTGCGGAGGACTTGCAGGAAACCGGTGACGATTGGCGTGTCCTTGATCGGCGCGTAGTAGGGGCCGAGGAACCACGGTGAATTTTTCACGAAATTTTCCCGGCCGAGAAGGGTGAGTTGATTGCCCCCGGCAGCGTCGGTTGTTAGCAGTTCATTGGCGCGGCAAAGCGTGAGCAGGACATCGAGCGGGCGGGCGGCGAAGCTGAAATGGCTGGCGATTTCTGCGGTGGTGGCCCCCTGGTTTTCATCCAACCAAGAGAAAAAATCGAAGTGCAGGAGTGCGGCGGCGATGAGTTCGGCGGCGTATTGGCCGTCCCGATAGCGCAGGAGTTGGGCTGGATCGGTGGTGGGAAGAGTGGTCAGCGGGTGGATCATGGGATTTGGCTGGGATGGCGAGGAAAAATTAGCCCGCCTACCCGGCCTACGACCAGTGTGAACTCACCAATCCACCGTGATCCCGGCATAGACTCCGGTGCCGGAGCCTTGGACGGTGGTGCCGAAGAAACTGGCGAGTTGATAGTTCGCGTCGAAGGCGTTCTCGACGCGGCCAATGAGCCTCACTTTTTCGGTTAGCTGATAGGAGCCGTAGATGCGGGCAACGGTGTAGGCGCTCAACGGATCGCCGCCCCAAGAGTGGGCGGAAAGGTGGGTGGCACCGATGCCGATGAGCGACTTGGCGGTCGGTTTCCAATCGAGCGACGCGGTGGCAGCATTGCGCGGTTGGTCGCTGAGGCTTTCGTGCAGATAGGTCCAGGCGAGGCGGTAGTTGAGGGCGTCGTCTAACCACGAGCCGTGGATGCCGAACTCCAGACCCTCGGTAGAAGTGTCGCCACTGACATTGACCGGGGGCGTGGGAAATGACTGGATTTGATCGGTGATGCGGTTGTGAAACCAAGTGAGCTCAGCGGTGTGGTGGGTGCCGATTTTTTGCCCTACACTGAAATCCCAGCCGATCGCGGATTCCGCTTGGAGATCGGGATTTCCAGCGCCGAACGACGAGCCGAAGAGGTCGAGATACGAGGGCGAGCGGAAGGACGTGCCGACGCCGCCCCGGAACGAGGTGCCGGTGGCGGCGAGATTGTAAATGGAGCCGAGCCGCCAGGTGGTCTCATCGCCATAGGCAGCGTAGTCTTCCCAACGGACGGCAGCGGTTGTTGTTAGGTGGTCGGTCGCATCCCATTCAAGCACGGCGTGGACGCCGTAGAGATCGCGATTTTCATCGGTGCCGATGGTGTTCTGGAAGGAACTTTGGTTGAAATATGCCCCGGCTAACAGACGGAGGTTTTCGGCGAGGGTGATTTCATGGTCGGTGGAAACCGTGCCGGCGCGGAGATCGGTGCCGTAGTTGCCGAAGGCTGAGTCGCTGTCGTAAAATTCCTGCTGGAAACCTGCTAGAAAATGGGCGGTCCAGCAGGTGGAAATTTTCCCGCTGGCATAGACAGTGGCGATTTGGGAATCGAGATAGTTATCGGAATTTCCCGAGTCGTTGAAATAGGAATTGCTGCCCCGGTAGGTGGTGCCGAGGGTCCAGACGGAATTGATTTTTCCTTCCACACGGAGGGCGGTGTTCGCTTGGTGGAAATCTTGGTTAGTACTGTCGTTGTCGGTTTCCTCATAGCCGCCGGAAAGGTAGTAGGCGAGGTCGCCCGTCTGGCCTTGGAAGCTGCCATGCGCGGCGAGTGAGTGCCAGGAACCGGCTTCAAACGTGGTCTCGGCATGAGGACTGCCGGAGCCGTGCGGCGTCTCTAACCATAGCACGCCGCCGACCGATTCGCCGCCGTAGATCGCACCTTGAGGACCGCGCAGAAGCTCGATGCCGCCAACGTCATACGTCCGCCCGGCTGATAGAACATTGCCTAACGGCGTAGTCGAATCGCTGAGACGCAGGCCATCGACGACGATCTGCGAGTAGGCGGTGGTGGTGCCGCGGATGAAGAGCGAGCCAAGCGCACCGGTCTGGCCGCCGGTGGAGGTGGAGATCACGCCGGGCGAGGCATTGAGCGCGTCCCGGAGTTGGAAAAGCCCCTGATTTTGCAGCTCCTCGGGGTCCAGCACGGTCACGGCAGAGGTGACGGTGGCGGCATCCTGGGGAATCCGCAGGGCGGAGACGATCAGGGGGGGGAGTGGATCGGCTGTTTCCGCCGCGCGGGCAGGAGCATGGGCGATCAGGGCGAGTAGTGCGAGCGCACTCCGGTAGGTGCCTGCGTGAGGCGATGGTAGTTTGGTCATGTTTTTTTGATTCAATGTCCGAAAATCGCGGACCTATGAAAAATCCCTCTAGGCTGGCGATCTGGCTGACCGGCCTGTTTTCACAGTCCGGCATCACAGTGGCGATACCGCGCCGGAATCACACCGGCTTCCCCATCAATTTCCCGCCCTCGCGAAGGGCTTCCTACAGAGAGTCGGAATTTCTCCGACACGCGGTTGATAAATGCTTGCCAGCCACGCCGTCAAGGACGGATTCGCTATATTTCCGAGAGAAATCTCCGCGAGCGCTTGACGTGGCAGCGGTAGGCGATTTCCTTCACGACATGTTGCGCGAGGTTCTGAAATCCAAACTGCACCGGGCGATGATTACCGGTTCGGACGTTGATTATGAAGGCAGTATCGAGATTCCAGCCGACCTCATGATCGCCGCCGATTTATGGGCGGGGGAAAAAGTGCTGGTCGCCTCGATCACCACCGGCGCGCGGTTGGAAACCTACGTGCTTGCAGGCGTGCCCGGCACCGGCCACATCCTGATCAACGGCGGCGCGGCCCATTTGATCAAGGCGGGTGAACGCGTGGCCATCATGGCATTCGCGCTTTCCGAGGTGCCTATGGTTTCACGGAATTTGCTGCTGGATGAGCACAACGCGATCCTCCGCCAGGGCCAGTGAGCTTCAGTGTTTCGCTTGAAATGGCGTTGACCATGGCCGCAAGACGTGTCAGATTGTTGCCTCTATGAAGCCCATCCCGGTTCTAACCACCTTCGCCGCCCTCGGTCTCATCGCCTGCGACACCATGACGGCACCCCTTACGAGCGGTGACTACAATCCGCTCTTACCACCGGGGAGCAACCGCTCCGCAAACGCCAGCGCCAGCCCCTCATTCGTGGCGGGTGAATTTGTCAGAGCCTCGATGAATAACACGGCGTTTTTCAAAAATCGCCCGAATGGCGATGCGGATGCCGATAAGCTACTGAAGCAGGGCACCTCGATGAAGGTGATTTCACTCAGCGGCAGTTATGTGAAGGTGGAGCTCGACAGCGGAGAGGTAGGCTTCGTCCCCTCGGTGATGCTTGAAAATCCCAACGCCCCGACTCAAACACCCATGCTCGCGCCGGGTCAATATCAGGTCTATCCGCCGCTGCCCGGAGGCGGCACTGGCATCGGGCAACCGCTGCCGACTTTTGATCCTGCAGGCCTGCCGCCGGAAGGGGCGATTCCCACAGTGATCGACCCGGATGCCCCACGCAATAATGCCCCGGTCCCTCCGGTCACTCCCACGACCGATACTTTTCCAACGCCCCCGCCACCCGTAGAACCCAAGGTGGAAGCCACGCCTCCGCCGCCCGCCGAGCCGGAAAAAAAGCCGGAGGAAGAGGTGCCAAAGCTGGAGAAAGAATGAGCTTCTGAGCCCTAAAACCAAGCGGCGGATTCTTGTCCTTGAAACTCCCGCCCACACTGTTTGAATACGCGGCGTGAATCCCTGTTACAGTCTGCTTGTGGTGGTGTTACTAGCCGCCTGTGCCCGGCCGCGTGAGGCGCTGGTGGTGAAACAATTCCAACTCCGCGACCAAGCCCCCGGCACGACCTATGAGCCGATGGTGAAAATGGAAAAAGAACGGCTGCTCCACGGCGCGGTCAGCATGGCGGAGCGGCGCAACCGACTCGGCCAGTATTACACCCTCCTATGGAGCGACCCATCCGGCGTGGGCCGGGGTCAGGTGGAGCTGGTTTTCCAATACCAACAAGGAGCCACCGGCAGTCTGGTCAAACAAGCAGTTAGAAAATTTCCCGCCACTGCTACGGAGGGGACGACGGAGTTCAATGTGATCGGCGATGACTATTTCAAAGGCGGCAAGGTGCTGGCTTGGAAAGTCACCTTGTGGCGTGGGAAAAAGGCCATCACCACTCGCCAATCATATCTCTGGCAGTGAGTTAGGGAAATTCTCAGATGGATGGTTGACCAGCAGCTCCACTGAATTTATAATAACACTCCTTTCGCCGTCATGAGGACGGCTTTCTTCCTGTGATTGCGGAATGCCCAATATTAGTCGGAATCTTCGATGGATGCAGTTGGATCCGTTGTGAGGGTAAGGGTTCGTTTCTAAACAGCTCGGTCATGAAGGACTTCGGCGACGAGCGGATCATGGCGGGCGAGCGCTGCCTAGTCGTGGATCTGGGGGCCTGCACCGGCATGGACTCCACCTTCATGGGTACCCTCGCCGGGATGGCCTCGCGCCTCGCCGTTAACCCTGGCGGGGTGCTCCAGATCGCCGGGGCGGGCACGCGGAACCGACGCTCGCTCGAAGAACTCGGCCTAGATTTTCTGATGGAAATCGATCCGCCCGCCGCAAGTTGGTGCGACAATCTCGAGACGCTCCGGGCCGGTTTGAAGCCGCCCCAGTCCCTTGCCCCCAAAGACAAGCACCAGCGCACCGCCAATGTGCTCGAAGCACACCAACTGCTTGCCGACACGAATGAGAAAAACGCCCAGGTCTTCGCCAATGTCATCACCATGTTAGAAGACGAACTGGCGGAAAAGCCAGAATCGCCCCACACTCTGCGGTAAAGTTGCAGCACCCGCCCCGCTGCATCTGAAATCCAGCCCCCGCAAGATGCACGATTCCACCCTCATCACCCTAGCCGGCGCCGCCCTCGTCGTCGCCGGATTGTTGCTGGCTCTCCAAAACCAACGCCGCCGTGTGCGGGCGATCCGGCGGAGATTCATTGACCTCGAAGGCGGCGAGCAGCGGATGTTCACCTTCCTCCATGATCTCGGCTTGGCCATCGAGAACGAGCCATCGCCCTCCGTGCTTTCTCGCATCATTGTCGATGGCATCGACAAGGTAGTCACCGCCCGTGGTGGGGCCATCTACTTCTTGGCCGATGGCGGCGATTTCCTCAACCCATCTTACATTTCCGAGGAATGTCCGCCCCTCATCGGCATCCCGGTGGAAATTCGCAAGAAGGCCGAGCGTGATCCCCGGGCCCTGGAAAGCCATGTCCGCCTGTCTCGCGTCGCCATGACGGATGGAATACTCGGCCATTGCCTCAGCGTGGGTGAGCCGATCCATGTGCGGGACGTGAAAAACCATCCCTCGTTCCGCGACTCGTTCACCCGTTACACCGATGACGTTTCGGTGCTACTTTCCCCGCTGCGCCATGCGCACAAGGATCTCGGGGTTTTAGTGGTCGCCCGCCGTCGCGAGGACGGAGTGTTCACCGCCAATGACTTCGCCGTCTTCCGCTCGGCGGCGGAGCAATCCTCATTCGCCATCGGTAACGCCCGCATTCACCGCGAGGCCCATGAAAAACGGGCGATCGAGGGCGAGCTGCAGAACGCCCGCGAGGTCCAGCGCATCCTGCTCCCCCAGCACGATCCCGTCGTCAGCGGCTTTCGTATCAGCGGCACCAATCTCCCCGCCCGCATCATCAGCGGCGACTACTATGACTACATCGAACTGGGCGAGGGGAAACTCGGCATCGTCATCGCGGATGTCTCGGGCAAGGGCGTGCCCGCCGGCCTGCTGATGGCCATGTGCCGCAGCGCCCTACGCTCGGTCGCGGCCGGTGGCACCTCACCCTCCAAGGTCATGGCCGCCGTGAACCGCCAGCTCTTTCCCGACATCCGCGAGGACATGTTCATCAGCATGGCCTACAGCATCTTGGACTCCGCTAGCGGTAAGCTCAGCCTCTCCCGCGCCGGTCACGACCCGGCGCTGCTCTACCGCCGGGATACCGGAAAAGTCGAACTCCTCCGCTCGCCCGGCCTCGCCCTCGGCATCGACAGCGGCGATGTGTTCGAGCGCGTCACCCGGGATCAGGAAATCGAGCTGAAATCCGGCGATTGCGTGCTTTTTTACACCGACGGCGTGAGGGAGGCCGTGGATGCATCCGAGGAGGAATTCGGCATGGAGCGAATGTCCGACGCCTTCCGCCTCGCCGCCCCTCTGGGTGCCGAGGCCGTGCTCACCCGGATGCAGGAAGCACTCGAACAATTCACCGGCGATGGCCCGCAAATGGATGACATCACCCTAGTCGCCGTGGAAAAGCGGTAGAGTTAGATGAATCGCCATCATGGCGAGGGAACCCAGCGCGGCTAGCAGCGCGCCGATTCGCACCGACGGTGTGGCATGGAAGTAAGCGACGGCAATACTGGAAATAGCGATAAGCGCGATGACATAATCCAACGACCCATGGGAGTGAAAGAACGTGGCACGGAGAAAATCAAACTCGTCAGTTTCATCCGGGTGATAGTGGCCCGGGTGGGCGTGCAAGATCGAAGGGACAAGGCAAACGCCCAGGGCTAACAAACGACAGGCGAATCTTGGCCAAAAGAGCGGACGGAGAGTTTTCAGTTAGATTGTCAGGAGCTTCTTGGCGATCTCATCAGTGAGGCATACAAACCCCGGGGCGAGTGCAGGGTTCAATGCGCCGCGAGCCAGTTAGGGCCGGTGCCGTGTTCGACTTCGATGGGAACGCCGTGGGGCAGGGGCAGCGCAGTTTTCATGGCAGTTAGAATTTTCGGGACGAGCTCATCTTGTTCGTCGAGGGCGAGGTCGAAGACGAGTTCGTCGTGGACCTGGAGGAGCATCTTCGTTTGGTAGGGCTTTTCCCTAAGCAAAGCGTCGATGCGGATCATGGCGAGCTTGATCATGTCGGCGGCGGTGCCTTGGATGGGAGAGTTGATGGCGGCGCGCTCGGCATTTCCCCGGAGGCTCTGGTTGCCGGATTTGAGATCGGGGAAATACCGGCGGCGACCGCTGAGAGTTTCCACATAGCCGGATTCGCGGGCTTCATTGACGGTGCGATCCATGAACTGGCGGATGGCGGGGTATTCACGGAAATAGGCATCGATGATGTTAGACGCCTCGGTGCGTGGGATCGCGAGGCGCTGGCTGAGGCCGAAGGCGGAGATGCCGTAGATGATGCCGAAGTTCACCATCTTCGCGGTGCGGCGCATGTCGGAGGTAACGTTTTCTGGCTCGATGACGAAGACCTTGGCGGCGGTGATGGTGTGGATGTCGGCACCGTTCTGGAAGGCCTCGATCATGGTGGCGTCCTGCGAGAGCGCGGCCATGACGCGGAGTTCGATCTGCGAGTAGTCGCAGGAGAGAAGTTGATAGTTGGTGGTTGATCGTTGAGAGCGCGGGACGAAGGCCTTGCGGATTTTGCGGCCAGCCTCGGAGCGGATGGGGATGTTCTGGAGGTTGGGATCGGTGGAGGCGAGGCGACCGGTGGCGGCGACGAGCTGGTGGAAATGGGTGTGGATGCGCCCGGTTTCTGGAACGATGTGGGTGGGGAGGGCATCGAGGTAGGTGGACTTGAGTTTGGTGGCTTCGCGCCAGGCGAGGATGTCCGTAATGATCGGGTGTTTGCCTTCGAGGGTGGCGAGGGTCTGCTCGTCGGTTTTGTATTGGCCGGTTTTGGTTTTCTTCGCCTTGTCCGCAAGGCCGAATTGGTCGAAAAGGATCTCACCCAACTGTTTTGGCGAGGCGATGTTGAACGAGCGGTCTGCATGGGCGTGGATGGATTTCACGAGGGCGTCAATCTGGATTTGCAACTCGTCCCCGATGACTGTTAGGGCCGTGGGATCAATGGCGATGCCCTCCATTTCCATGGCGACGAGTACGGGCAGGAGCGGACCCTCGATCTCGCAGAGGATGGATTCCTGGCCGGAAGCTTTGAGCAGCGGGCGGATTTTTTGTGCGAGTTGATAGGTGACGTCAGCGTCCTCGGCGGCATACTCGGCGAGAACAGTTAGAGGAATGGCGGCGATGTCGAGGTCTTTGCTTGCTTTGGATTTCTCGGCGTGGGCGAAGAGGTCATCGGAGGGCGGGGCTTGGCGGTTGAAAACCGCCGCCACGTCTGCGAGTTTGATGGGTGTGTAGCCTAGCAGAATCTCCGAGAGATAGTCCATCGAGTGGCGGCGCTCGGGAGCGACGAGGGTATCAGCGAGTAGGGTGTCGAAAAACGGCCCGGCGACTTCGATGCCGTGATGGTAGAGGAGCGAGAGATCGAACTTGAGGTTGTGGCCGATTTTTTCCGCCGGAGAGGAGAGGACAGATCTCAGATCTGAGATTTGAGATTTGAGATTTGAGATCGGGAGATACCAACCGGTGTGCGCCTGCCAAGAGAATGCGATGCCTAACAGCTTCGAGGTGAAGCGGTCGAGGCCGGTGGTTTCGATGTCGAAGCAGAAGGATTTTTGGCGGGCGAGTTCGGTGAAGAGTTGCTGCTGGAGTGCGGGGGTGTCGGCGAGATGATAGGTGTGGGCGATCTCGCGGATGGTTTTGAAGGTTTCGAAGATGGTGGGGGATACTGAAGAGGACTCGGGCGGAATAAATTCCGCGCTGCCGGTGGCGGGGAAGAGGCGCTTGGTGAGAGTGCGAAATTCAAACTCATTGAAGAGGGTTTTCAGGGCCTCGTCGTCGCGTGCTGATAGCACGAGTTCGTCCCACGAGACTTCGATCGGGACATCGAGGATGATGGTTGCGAGTTCCTTGGAGAGCAGGGCCATGTCTGAGTGGGTTTCGACATTTTCTCGCTGTTTGCCTTTGAGGTCGGCGGTGTGGGCGAGGAGATTTTCAATCGAGCCGTAGTCCGCGATGAGTTTTTGCGCGGTTTTCGGGCCGATGCCGGGAACGCCGGGAATGTTGTCCGAGGCGTCGCCCATCAGCCCTAACAGGTCGATGATTTGGTGTGGCTCGGTGACGCCCCAAATTTCCGGGAGCTGTGGCAGGCCGATGATTTCATGGTCGTTGCCCTTGCGGCCGGGTTTCCACATGAAGGTCTGTGATGAAAGGAGCTGGGCGAAGTCCTTGTCCGGCGTGACCATGAATGACTCGAAATCATCCGGCTCCGCGCGTTTTACCAATGTGCCGATGATGTCATCCGCCTCGAAGCCATCGAGCTCTAACACGGGAATGTGGAACGCGCGGCAGAGGGCTTTCACATGGGGAATGGCGGCGGCGAGTTCCTCTGGCATTTCATCGCGCTGGGCCTTGTAGGCGGGGTAGCGCAGGTGGCGTGGCGTGGGCGCGGAGGTGTCGAAAGCAACCCCGATATGGGTGGGATTTTCCTTTTCCAGAATGAACAGCAGCGTGTTGATGAAGCCGTAGAGGGCGGAAGTGTTCACGCCTTTGGAGTTTCTGATAGGTGCTTGGATGAACGCGAAGTGGGCGCGGTAGATCAGGGCCATGCCGTCGAGCAGGAAAAGACGTTTCATGCCGCCAGCGTGGGCGGGCGTTGGCCGGGAGTCGAGCGAATGTCCGACTCCGTTTCCCTCAGGCGATAGCGGAGGCGGCTGCGCATCCTGCCCATTACCCACAAGTTCCTTCGTTTCGAAATAATCGATATGTCTCGGCAATATCCTCAAGTCTTCGCATCCCGCGCCACAGGACTTGAGCGCCTGGCGGGCCGTCACATTTGCGGTTCAGATATC
>JAYVNM010000111.1:0-13919 GCA_043758445.1 Akkermansiaceae bacterium
CACCGCAGTCGCATAGGTCCCATAGATCGGAGCAGTTTTGTCAGAGAAGCCAGAGCTATGGCAAAAATGCCAGAGGTGCTCTGTTGACCGCTTACGGTGCAATAAGCGACCGTTCCGGCGCGGATGTAGTGATTTGTCTGAAATGACGGCTTGCCAGGAAAGCCGTAAATCCGTCAGCTTGTGATAGACATTGTTCATGCAGTTGCATCCATACCGGATTATTTATCAAATTGGTTTTACAGGGACAAGCGCTACGAGGCGGGCAAGGCGTTTGGGTGTTGAGTCAGAGTAGTTGATTTTGCTTCCAATAATACAACTTCCCAGACAAGAAGTAGAATTCCAGCTTGAAAATGGATTCCAGGCGTCAGGATGCGGGCATGAGCAGGAAGCGATGGATTGCCCCGTGGGCGGAATCGGGGACGAAACCGGCGATTTACCACTGTATCAGCCGGGTGGTGGATCGGCGATTTGTGTTTGGTGACACGGAGCGGGAGCATTTCCGGATGTTCATGCGGATGTATGAGAATTTCAGCGGCTGCCGGGTGCTGTCCTATTGCGTGATGTCGAACCATTTCCACCTTCTGCTGGAAGTGCCGCCGATGCCGAAGGATGGAATCGCCGATGAGGTGCTTCTCAAACGCCTGTCAGCGATCAACAGCGAGGCGTTTGTGGCGGTGGTGGCCAGGGAATTGAATGAGGCAAGGGAGGAGGGTCGGGATGAGTGGGTGGGGGAAATCCATGCGCGTTTCACCTACCGGATGCACAACCTCAGCGAGTTTATGAAAACGTTGCTGCAGCGCTTCACCCGGTGGTTCAATCGGACGCACCACCGCAGCGGAACTTTGTGGGAGGAGCGCTACAAGAGTGTGATCGTGGAGAGCGGCGAGGCGGCGCGGACGATGGCGGCTTACATTGATCTGAATCCCGTTAGAGCGGGAATGGTTGCCGATCCGGCGGAGTATCGTTGGAGCAGTTACGGCGAGGCGATCGGTGGCGGAAATAAGGGCAACGGCAAGAAGGCGCGGGAAGGATTGGTTAGGGCGTGCATGGGGCATACGGGAGCCGGTTTTGAGGCCGCGCGCTGGCGGGAAGTCTCGCGGATCTATCGGCGTCTGATGGGGATGGCGCTGGAACGGAAGTCGATGAAGGCGAAGGTGGAGCCAAGAGCGATCCAATTGAAGTCCAGGAACACCGCCGAGGCGTTAGAAGCTGGCGAGAATGAAACGGTGTTGAAGGAGCTCGGCATGGCGAAAATGCTGCGTTGCCGGGTGCGATATTTCACGGATGGCGCGGTGATCGGCAGCAAGGAATTCGTCAACGAAGCCTTCGCCGGAGCGCGGGAGCGATTCAGCGAGAAACGGAAGGATGGAGCACGGAGGATGAAGGGAGCCGGGCTGGCTGCTAGAGGACTCTTCGCCGCGAGGGATTTGCGAGTGCGAGTGGAGTAAAAGCCCGCCCTTCCATTTTTGCGTGCCTTGTTTTTTACTCCGCTCGGCGGGGTGGGTCTGGTTGTGTCTTTTCGGTAATCCGCACGCTTTACACCGCCGCCCCGCCGCCCTTTCCTTTCCGGCAACCTAACCCATCCCACTACCATGTCCCTGACCATCAAACCGAAATCCGCATGTGCCTTCGATCAAATCTCCATGGGCGAAGTCATGCTCCGTCTCGATCCCGGCGAGGGCCGCATCCGCACCGCCCGCCATTTTTCCGCTTGGGAGGGCGGCGGTGAGTACAATACCTCCCGCGGCCTGCGGAAATGTTTCGGTTACAAGACCGCCGTGGTCACCGCCTTCGTGGATAACGAGGTGGGCCATCTCATCGAGGACTTCATCATGCAAGGCGGCGTCGCCACCGACTTCATCCAGTGGCGCGAGGACGATGGCATCGGTCGGAATGTTAGAAATGGCTTAAACTTCACCGAACGCGGCTTCGGCGTGCGTGGCGCAGTGGGCAATCCCGACCGCGGCAACACCGCCGCTTCCCAACTCAAGCCGGGCGATGTCGATTGGGATCACATCTTTGGTAAACTCGGCGTGCGCTGGTTCCACACCGGCGGCATCTACGCCGCCCTATCAGAATCCACCGCCGCCCTAACGGTCGAAGCCGTGAAGGCCGCTAACAAATACGGCACCGTCGTTTCCTACGATCTCAACTACCGCCCATCCCTCTGGAAAACCATCGGCGGCCTAACGAAAGCGCAGGAAGTCAACCGCGAGATCGCGCAATACGTGGATGTCATGATCGGCAATGAGGAGGACTTCACCGCCTCGCTCGGCTTCGAGGTGGAGGGTGTGGATCACAACATTTCCACCATCGAGTTGGATGCCTTCAAGCGCATGATCGAGACTGCCGTGAAGGAGTTTCCTAACTTCAAGGTCGCCGCCACCACCCTGCGCGGCGTCATCACCGCCACCGTCAACGACTGGTCCGCGATCCTCTGGCATGAGGGGAAATTTCACGAAAGCCGCCAGTACCCCGGCCTGGAAATCCTCGACCGTGTCGGCGGTGGCGACAGTTTCGCCTCGGGCGTGCAGTTCGGTTTCCTTGAATTCAACGACGCCCAAAAAGCGGTCGAATACGGTGCTGCCCACGGGGCTCTCGCCTCGACCACGCCCGGCGACACCTCCATGGCCACCCGCAAGGAAGTGGAAAAACAAATCGGCGGCGGCGGAGCGCGGGTGGTGCGGTGATTTTTGTTAGACAGCCTGCACGCGGCCTCCCGATCTGCGGGCGCTCCCCTCACTCATGCCGCAGCGCTTCGATCGGGTCCAGGCTGGCGGCACGGCGGGCGGGCATGAAACCGAAGACGATGCCTATGGCGGCGGAGAAGACGAAGGCGATCAGATTGATTTTCGGATCGAACAAAAACGGCGCTCCGACCACTTGGGCCAACGTGACACAGAGGCCGTAGGCGAGCAGGATGCCGGTCACACCACCGACACAGGAGAGCGTGACAGCCTCGACCAGAAACTGCAGCAGAACCTCTCGGGCGCGGGCACCGATGGCGAGGCGGATGCCGATTTCCCGGGTCCGCTCGGTGACGGAAACGAGCATGATGTTCATGATGCCGATGCCGCCGACGAGCAGGCTCACGCCCGCGACCGCGCCTAACAGCGAGGTCATGACTTGGGTGCTGGAACTCACCGCTTCCGCGATTTGGCGGGTGTCGTTGACCGAGAAATTATCCGCTTGGTTCGCATTGAGATGACGGCGCTCGCGCATCAGGGAGGTCACATCCGCGACGATGCTCGCGCCGGGGTAGCCATCATAACCGGAGATCATGATCTGGGTCACATTCTGTTTGGTGGGTTGGCCGCTGAGGCGGTGCTGGACGGTGGTGAACGGCGTGATGATGTTGTCGTCCAGATCGTTGCCAAAGCCCCCCTGCCCTTTCACACGGGTGGTCCCGATGACCAAAAAGGATGTGTTCCTAATGCGGATTTTCTGCCCGAGGGCGTCCGTTTTACCGAACAGTTCCTTGCGCACGGATTCCCCGATCACGCAGACGGCCGCACCTTCTAACTGTTCAGTGCCGTCGAAAATTCGACCGCTGGCGATTTTCCAATTCGCGATTTCGAAATAGTCTGTATTCACGCCTTGGACATCCGTGCTGGCGCGAATGTTATCGAGGAAAATGGCCGGGGCCTGCGCTTTGATCATCGGCGAGATCGCCTTGATTCCGGGAATTTGCTCTTGGATGGCGACGACGTCCGAGGCGTTGAAAAGCGGCGCACCATCGCCACTCCATCTTTGGCCGGCACGCACGATGATGAGATTGCTGCCGAGGTTAGAAATCTCGGCTTTCACCATCTCGGTAGCACCCCGGCCGAGCGTCACCATGGTGATCACCGCCGCTACACCGATGACCACCCCGAGCACCGTTAGAAAGGCGCGCGTCAGGTTCCGGCGGATCTCCCGGACGGCGATGATGAATGCATTGAAAAACATCTCAACGCGGGTGCGGGTTCCTTGCCGGGTGCATGACATCGCTTTCGATGAGGCCATCCTTCACTCTAACGACGCGTTTCGCGTAGGATGCCACCTCGTTTTCGTGGGTGACCATGATGACGGAAATGCCGCGATCTGCATTGAGGCGGCAGAGTAAGTCCATGATTTCGACCGTGGTTTGCGAGTCGAGATTGCCCGTCGGTTCGTCGGCGAAAAGGGTGCCGGGTTCAGTGACGATGGCACGGGCAATGGCGACGCGCTGCTGCTGGCCGCCGGAGAGTTCGGCTGGGGTATTGCGTTCCTTTTCAGGGATGCCAACGCTGGCGAGCGCGGCGCGGGCCATCTCGTGGCGTTGCTTACGCGGGTAGCCACGATAGAGCAGCGGCAGCTCGACATTTTCCAGGGCGGAGGTGCGAGCGAGCAGATTGAAGCCTTGGAAAATGAAGCCGAGCGCGTGGCGGCGGATGAGCGAGCGCTGGTCCTTGGCGAGTCCTTCTATCGGAATCCCCTGGAATATATAACTACCCGCCGTGGGGGTGTCGAGGCAGCCTAACAAATTCATCAGGGTGGATTTTCCCGAGCCGCTGGGACCCATCACGGCGACGAATTCACCCCTGCCGATGTCGAGGTCGATGCCGCGCAGCGCCTTGAACTCGGCGGCGCCCTTGCCATAGGTTTTCGTTAGGCCGCGCAGTTTGATGAGAGTTTCTGCGGTCATGGCGCGGGCGCGGGTTGGGCGGTGACAATGATGGGCATGCCCTCCGTGAGCCCTTCACCGCTGGCCTCGGTGAAGCGACCATCCGTGAGCCCGATGGTGACGGAAATTTCCACGGGTTTACCATCCTTCAAGGTCCAAACGTGCGATCCCTTAGACCGTGGAGCTGGCTTGTTAGTGGGCGCGTTACGGCCCCAGTGGCGGCCACCGCCGGGCGACAGACTTTGGACGAGCGTGCGTTTCGATTGATCCGCTTTGCCCAATTCCTCGGCGGTGGCGGGATCGAACCGCAGGGCGGCGTTCGGCACTAACAGCACATCCTCACTATTCGCGACAGCGATGTCCACGGTGGCGGTCATGCCGGGGCGCAGGCTGAGATCTTCATTGGTTACGGCGAGCTTGGTTTGATACGTGACCACGTTGTTAGTCACCACCGAGCCAAACGAGACGCGAGTCACGGAGGCGGTATAGGTGCGGGCGGGCCAAGCATCCACCTTGAAAGTCGCGGACTGGCCGTTGTCGAGTCGCCCGATGTCCGCCTCGGCGACGGCGACGACCAAGTCCATTTTCCGTAAATCTTCGGCGATGAGGAAAAGCACGGGCGCGGTGAACGAGGCCGCAACGGTTTGCCCGACCTCAATGGTGCGGGTCAGGACGATGCCATCGACCGGGGAGCGGATGATAGTCTTCGAGAGGTCACGCTCGACAGATTTCACGTCCGCCTCGGCTTGGGCGACGGTGGCATTCGCGCTCTCAAGGTCGGCCTTGGCGCGGTCCACCGCGGCGACGGCCGTGGCCATGTCTGCCTTGGAGGGGGTTTTGCCTTCGCTGATGCGGTGAAGATCTTCAAAGCGGGCGAGGGCTGCGGTGGTTTCTAGCAGCGTGGCGTTTGACTGGCTGACTTTGGCTTTCGCGGCGAGCAGGGCGGCGCGGTTGCGCTCGGTTTGTTGGCTGAGTTTCGCGGTGTCTAACTGGGCGATGGGTTGACCTTTTTTCACCGTGTCGTTGGTATCGACATAAACCTCCGAGACCGTGCCAGAAAGCTCACTGCCGACGGTGACTTGATTGGTCGGCGCGAGGTTGCCGGTGGCGGTGATGATGAGGGAAAGATCGCCCCGGGTGAGGTCCTGGGGCTCGTAGATTGGCCCGGTTTTCGCGCCCGAATTACGGGTGAAAAACCAGTAGCCGCCGCCTGCTAGAAGCAGGACGAGGAGCAGGGCCAGCCATTTCCATAACGGCTTTCCGGGCTTGGCCTGAGTGATGATGGCGGCAAGTTCCTTGCCGGAGGCGTCATTTTTCATGAGAAGAAATCAAGAGGGAAAATTCAGGACCAGCCGCCGCCGAGGGCTTTGTAGAGCTGGATGTAAGCGGTGCTCCGGTCCGCACGGATGGTGAAAAGATCGCTCTCTAAGCCGAGCAGCGCACGCTCAGTATCCAGGACGGTTAGAATATCGACCACCCCGGCGGCATAGCGTTGGCGGGCGAGTTTCGCGGCCTCACGTGCGGCGGCGGCGGCCCGCTCCAAAATCTCCAAGCGCTCACCCGTGCGGCGGCAGGCGATGAGTGCGTCCTCGACCTCCGAGAGCGCGGTTAGAACGGCGGCCCGATAGGTCTGATAGGTTTGCGCTTCCACGGCGGTCTGCGCCGCGATGTTGGCCTGGATGCGGCCCGCGTCGAAGATCGGACT
The DNA here is from genome assembly GCA_043758445.1 of Akkermansiaceae bacterium. Lineage (GTDB taxonomy): Bacteria > Verrucomicrobiota > Verrucomicrobiia > Verrucomicrobiales > Akkermansiaceae > Luteolibacter. The sequence continues at coordinate 6,351 of JAYVNM010000111.1, forward strand.
GCTGATGCCGGCGATGATGCCGGCGGTGGCGGATTGCGGGTTGAAAAGTTTTTGCGTGCCGAGCGTGTTCAAGCCTAGCGTGCCAGTTAGATTGATGGTTGGGAAGCGTTCAGCATCGGCGGCCCGGCTGTTAGCCGCAGCGGCCAGGAGCTGGTAGCCAGCCACGCGGACATCGGGCCGTTGGCGGATGGTATCGGCGGGGATGCCGACGGCGAGCACGCGCGACGGGTTCGGAATGGTCTGTTTGCCGCTGGCGAGGAGGCCGTCGAGACTGCCGGGGAGTTTCCCTGAAAGCAGAGTGAGCTGATTGCGGGTTTGGGCGATGGTCTGTTCAAGCGCAGGGACGGCGGCACGGGCCTGTTCGAGGCTACTGAGGGCCTGGCTGGATTCGAGCGAATCTGCCTCGCCAGCCTGGGTGCGCCACGCCGCGAGCTTGGAGGTTTCATCGCGGGATTTGATCGTCTGGTGGAGCACGTCAAGGCTGGCTTGGGCCACGCGAAGGTTAGTGTAGGCGATGGCGATTTCCGAAGCGAGGGCAGCTTGGACGGAGTGGAAATTTTCCTCAGTGGCACCTAGATCAGCCGCGGCGGCGGCGAGCGTGCTGCGGTTTTTGCCGAACAAATCCACCTCCCACGAGGCATTCAGCCCGGCGGAGTAGGACGAGTTGGAATGGCTGCCACCGCTATCGTTCTGGGCAGCGCTGGTCCCGGCGGAGGCCGAGCTGCCGAGCGATGGAAAAAGCGCAGCCGCACTGGCATTGCGGCGGGCTCGGAATTCCCGGACGCGGGCGGCGGCGGCGGCCATGTCCGGGCTGTTGCGCAAGGCCTCGGCGATCACCCGGTTGAGCGTGGGGTCTTCGAACCGATGCCACCAGCGAGACAGATCCCTAGTGGGTGAGGCGACGGGAAATCCGGCGGCGTGCTTCCAGTCTGCAGGCAGGGAGAGCCTTGCGTGGGCAAGGGGGAGGTGGACCCCGCAACTACCATTTCCCAAGAGGACACAGGCGGAAATTATAAACAAACTGATGGATTTCATGTCAAAACGGCGGCGACTCTGGACATTGACCTGTAGCAAAAATGGAACTCCTGCGGCGACCCAGCCGCCGAGGATACGCGTGAATGTGGGCGATGCTTGCCTGAAAGTCAGATTAATCTGCGATTACTCAGGTCGGTGGGCCAGAGCCTCGCGCTGGCCGGGCTTCAGCATCACTTCGTTCGTCTCGGGCAGCGCCGGTTGAGCTACCCACGGGGGCATTGGTAAATTCCATGTAAACCGCACGGATTGTGTTGACCCGAATGAGGGGTCGCAGGCAGTATCCCAATTCTAACGAACTTGGGAAAGTCGCTCAATTTCTAAGGATTTCACCATTCCCGTGTCCTCTACAATGAACAAAAAGCGCCTTCCCCTCACGGGATCGTGATTCCCGCGCCTCTAAACGATTCACTAAATCATCACCATGAAACCTCCGCCCCACCCCAATTTCGCAACAATCCGCCGCGTGTTCCGGGTCTTCGCAATTGGCGCGTTTGCCGGCCTCCACGCATTTGCCGCCCCCTCCACTCTGCCGCAGATCCAGGCGGAGATGCGCGACCGGCATTTTGGAAAAGCCATCGAGCTCGCCAATCAGGCCGTCGCCGCCAAGGACGAGTATGCGGACCAGTTGCTGTTTCTCAAGGCGACAGCGCTGTTTCAGGACAAGAAATTTTCTGACGCGGTAGTCGTGAGCGACCAACTGATGAAGGATTTTCCAAAATCCGACTGGCGATTCAAGGCGGTCTTCCTGAAGGCGCAGGCTTTGATCGAGCAGAAAAAATTTGCCGAAGCTGCGGAAATCTATCAGGCCCAATCCGCGCGCATCCTCGCCCCGGAACGCAAGCAGGAATTGGTCGCTGCCATCCTGCGCTTCGCGGAAAAACTCGAAACCAAGCCGGACCCAAACGTGCCGGACCCAAACGTGCCGGACGCGCCCAAGCCGGACTTCGCGAAATCCTACTCGCTCTACACCAAGGCGCTGACCTTGGAATTGTCACGCGAGTTCCGCGATGACATTCTGTTCCGCAAAGCGCGGGCCATCCAACAGGCGGGCAACCCGTCACAGGCGATCCAGGATTTCCAAGCATATCTAACGGCTTACGACCCCACATGGACGGGTGCGGCAGGCTCAGGTTCCGAACGGCTGCCGATGGTGAATCCTCCGCCTGCCGGAAAACACGTCGCGATGACCCGCTTCCGCCTCGCTGAATCCTTCCATCAGTCCAAAAATCCTGCCGCCGCGCGCATGGAGTTGGAAGATTTGTTGAAAATAGTCAATGCGCCGATTGATGGACCTCTTCCGCTCCGTGGCGAACTGGAAACCGACGAAGGCCAGAAGCTCCCGGCTGAAATTCGCTGGCTGCAAGTGCAGACGTATTTCTCGCCAGCACAAGCCCTTTTGGCACGAAGCCAAATTGGCCAATCGCAAAACATCGCAAACAACGTCTCAAACACCGCCGCCTTCATCGGCAACACCGGCGGACTTCCTACCAGCGATGTCCAGTTGTTCATTCTTGCCAACGGCGACCTCGATCAAGCTCTCAAAACTTGCCGTGATTATCTAACCGGAAAGCCGGAAGGCAGTCGCGCCGTCCGCGTCGCATGGATGATCGCGGAAGCCCTGCAAACCGCCGGACGTGCGGATGATGCCATCGCGGCCTATCGTGATTTCATCGCCACCAAAGGCTTCCGACTCCCTGGCGGTGACGCCGCAACCGCCATGGATGAGGAACTCCGCGCCGCGCCAGCCACTCATCTCGCCAACCTAAAAATGCGCGCGCTCTATCGGATCGGAGTGATCCTTGGGCAACAGAAAAAACAGGAAGAAGCCATCGCCATCTGGCAAGAATATGTGAAAAGCTATCCGAACGGACCCGAGTGGGCGGACAGCCAGAACGCGATCATCAACGCCGAGTTTCAAATGGGCCTTAATGCTCTAACCGGCAAGCAGGAGGAGCTTGCGATGCAGCGCTTCGATGCCTTCCTCCGCGCCCATCCACTCGATGAACGTGCGCCGCGAATTCTCTATCTATTTGGAGCCATGCACGAAGCGAAAGCACTGGAACTTGAGGAAACGAAAGGCCCGAAGGAGGACATCGCTGCGAGCTATCGCAAGGCCATCGAAGAATGGGCGAAGTTGGTCAGCAAGTATCCCGAGAGCGCCGAAGCCCACGCTGCCATGCTCAAGAGTGGCGGGTTCCTTGAGGAAAAGCTTGGGGATTTCGAGAGAGCCCTGAAGCTCTATCAAAAAATTACCAATGAACACGGCGACAACAATGCACAGACCGCCATCGCACGCCTCACGCAGAAGTCGCTAGGGCTCTGCTCGGACCGTGTTTTCCGGACTAACGAAAAGCCAACGGTACACCTGAAAGCGCGCAACATCGAGTCTTGCGAGGTGCGGATCTACAAGATCGATCTCCAAGCCTATTTCCGCAAAATGCACGGCATCACCGGTGTGGACGCGCTCGACGTCTCACTCATCCAGCCGGACAAAACATGGAAGTTGAAACCGGACGGCTATACAAAATACAAACCCATCGAGCAGGACATCGAGATCCCATTCAATGGCAGCGAGGCCGGAGCCTGCATCGTCACGGTGGGCGATGACGATTGGGAATCGACCGTGCTCGTACTGCGTTCTGATTTGGAAGTCGTGGTGAAATCGAGCCGCCGCGAGGTGCTCGCTTTCGTCCAGAACATGGTCACCGGTAAGCCCGCCTCAGGTGTCGAGTTGCTAGTTTCTAACGGCAGCGCCGTCGCCGCCACTGGCAAGTCGGGTGATGACGGGGTGTTCAAGACCGCGTTAGAAAATCTCAAAGACCTGAACGACGTGCGCGTCTTCGCCCTAAAGTCTGGCAATGCCGCCGCTTACAATTTGCCGCTCGCCGGACTCCAGCTTTCCTCCGGCCTCAAGGCGAAGGGCTACCTCTACACCGACCGCCCCGCCTATCTGCCCGGTGAAACGGTGTCGATGCGCGGCATCCTCCGCGACGTAAAGGACGGCTCATACTCCATACCGGAAAACAGCGGATTCAAGATCGCATTCACCGATCCACAAGGCCGGCTTCTATCAGAACAAACGGTCAGCTTGAGCAAGTTTGGCACCTTCGATGCAAAGTTAGAGCTTCCTGAAAAAGCGGCCGTCGGTCCCTACGTGATGACTGCCCATCAGGAGCGCAAGGGCAAGGAAGCACTCGTTTTCCAAGGCAGCTTTGAAGTCCGCGAGTTCAAGTTAGAGAAAATCAAGCTGACGATGGAGTTCCCACGGCGCGTGTGGTTCCGGGGCGAGAAGATCGAGGCAAGCCTGCAAGCGTCCTATTACTGGGGTGAACCGTTAGCAAACCGGGTGCTGCGCTGCGTGCTGCCGGACCGTCGCAGCCAACTCGTCACCACCGATGCGGAAGGCAAGGCGAAACTGGAATTCGACACCACCGGCATGACGCCAGGCACGCTGTTATCATTCACGGCTTATTTGGATGGCGACAACGTCACCACGAACGAGACGCTCGCACTCGCCCGACTCGGATTCTCGATTTTGGCAAAACCAAGCCAGCCGCTGGTCATCGCGGGCGAACCACTCGATCTCATGTTAGAAACGCTTTCCGCAGATGGCAAACCGAGCACGGAAGCGCTCAAGGTAAGCGTCCTGCGGATCGAAAAACCCAAGACCAGCCGCATCCTCGGACTGCTGCCGTGGGAGCAGGCAGCGGCATCGCCCTCCGCCGAGGTGAAGGTAACCGAGCTTGATGCGAAAACAGAAGCCACTGGCAAAACCACCATACCGCTGACATTAGAAAAGGGCGGACACTATCGGATGCGTGTCACTGGCACGGACCGCTTCGGCCAACCCATTTCCACCGAAACCACTGTTGAAGTTTCTGACGATCAAGATGCTAACAAACTCCGGCTTTTCGCAACCAGCGCCACCCTCAAGGTTGGCCAAGATGCCAAGGTCCGCTTGCACTCGCGCCTAAGCAAAGGCCTCGCCCTGCTGACTTACGAAGGTGAAACCATCCTGCGCTATCAGATTGTCGATTTGCATAAGGATTACAACGAGGTCGCATTCAAAGTGGGCCATGAACTTTTTCCAAATTTCCGCCTCGCCGCTGCTGCCATCGACGGCCGTAACCTGCGAGAAACGGCGAAGGAGTTCAACGTCGAGCGCGAACTCAAGGTCACGCTAAAGCCGCTCAAGGAAGCATTTCTTCCCGGCGAAAATGGCAAGTTTGAAATCACCGTCACTGACCAAATCGGCCAACCTATTGAAGCGGAACTCAGCCTCGCGCTGGTCAATGAGGCGCTCTACGCCGTCTGCCCGGACAACACGATTCCGATCCTCGATTTTTTCCAAAAGGACGCCCAGCGCTTCGCGGAATTCCACACCGGAGCGACCTGTGGTTTTCGTTACAATGGAATCACCCGTTCCGTCGCCAAGGCACTTTCCGATGAGAAAAACCGTCTGGTTAGAAACGAGGAGGAAAGCAAGGCACTTGAAAGAGCGCGCGGGTCGATTGGCGGGATGATTGCAGAGCCATCGCTAGACGCTCCCCACGGGCAAGCTGACGATGAGCTTCGATCTGACAAAGATGATGCGAAAGGCAAGAGAAGATATGGCATAACTGAAGATGTCCGCTACAAGATTGATCGTTCTGACGTGAGCCTCGGAACCCTGAATCTAAGCGATGCTTCGTCATTTAGAGGCGGCCTCGGGCTTGGCGACGCGGCCGCAGCAAAATCGGCCTCGCCCCGCCAAGAAATTCGTGGCGAAGGACGTTGGCTGCCATCGGTCATCACCGGTGCCAACGGCAAGGCCGATGTCACAATCAAACTGCCAGAAACCACCACCGCATGGCGGCTAACCACCCGTGGTTGCAGCGTGGAAACGCTCGTCGGTCAGGCCACCGCCAACACGCTCACTCGCAAGGATTTTTTCGTGGAATTGAAAACCCCCGCATTCCTTCGCGAAGGCGACGAATTACGCGCAGTCGCCCGGGTTCACAACCTAACAGACTACGCGGGCAAGGTGCCGCTAACGCTGCGGGTGTGCGATGCCATGGACAAATCGAAGGTGCTGGCCACCCGCGAGAAGTTCGTGGAAATTTCCGCGAAAAGTGGAGCCGAGATCGCTTTTGACGCTTTCACCATTCCTAACACCCTGAACGTCGTCTTCGAGCTTTCCGGCAGCGCTGGTGATCAGAAAGACGCGCTGGAACTGACCGTCCCGGCCCAACCTTGGGGCTTGCCATACGCCACGCACGCTGGCGGCACAGCCAATGCGGACACCGCCACCGTGATTAGCCTACCGGAAGGCCGCGAATACAGTTCCGCATGGATGACGCTGTCCATCGGCCCGGATGTTAGAACCTCGGTGCTCGACATGGCCCTGAGCCACTACGGCCCGCTCTATGACATGGCCCGCCTCATGCCCACATCGTGGGGCAGCCATCCGAGCAACGATCTGCTCGCTGTTTCAGCCGCGCTGGCCTATGCGAATTCCGGCAACCCGAATCCCATCTATCAGCGCCAGCTTTCCGACCGTGCCCGGTCATTGGTCGCGGAATTGGTTTCAAGCCAAGCCGCCAATGGAAGTTGGAACAGCAGCATCACCAGCGACTACACCACCGCGCGAAGCTTCTGGGCATTGATCGCCGCTCGGAATGTCGGCATCGCCGTGCATAAGGATTGCATCGAGAAAACTGCGGCATTACTCCTCAAACAACTCGAAGGACTCGACGCCAACGACAACGACAGCAAGGCCATCGTCCTGCACGCCTTATCCACCGACAAACGTGCCGATTTCGCCGCCTGCAATCGTCTCTATCGGGACCGCAACAGCCTTGGTTCTGCCACGCTCGCCTATCTAACACGCGCATTTTTCAACATCGACCGCAAGGAAATCGCCCTCGAACTTGCGGGCATTCTCGAAGGCAAGGCCAAGGCCGCGCCGGACCAACCCGTCATCTGGGAATCCGGTTACAAAGCCGCTTGGCTCAACGACGCGCCGGAGACCACCGCGCTCGTTCTGTTAGCACTCGCTGAGGCCAAGCCGGAATCCCCGCGCGCCGATGCCGCCGCCCAGTCGCTATTGAATTCCCACGGCTGTTTCGGATTTTCCACCGATCGTGCCCGCGGCCCGGCGGTGGCCGCCTTGTCCACATGGTTTGCCAAGGGCAAGGAACAGGCGACCGATCTTGAAATTGCCGTGCAAGTGAACGGCACGGAAGTCGGCGTGGTGAAAGCAGTGAAATCGCTCGGACTCACATTGTTAGAAGTTCCCGCCAGAGCACTCAAGGCGGGCAAAAACCTCGTCGAGTTCAAGATGCACGGTCGCGGGCGCTACACTTACGCCACCACGCTAACTGGCTTTTCTAGCGATACGAAAACCACTGGCAACAGCGTCCGTCCAGAGGTCGCATCATGGCAATATCTGCACTCCCAAATCGAGTATCGCGGCAAGCCCATCGGCGTGGGGAGTTCATCGCCGGTGAAGAATCTGGAAAACGGCCAGCGCGTCAGTGTGCGCCTCGGCGACAA
>JAYVNM010000112.1:0-13601 GCA_043758445.1 Akkermansiaceae bacterium
GGGTAAGCCTCACGCGCCCGACCTGCTACAGGCAAGCCATCGAACAACTCCGCCCCCTCATGCTGGCCTATCTCTAGAATGTTAGACGACAGGGTTCCCGGTGAGCAGTTCTTTTAAAATAATCCCGACGGCGAAAATGTCCGAACGCGGATCATCTTCATCCAGATGGCTGATGACCTCGGGTGCCGCGTAGCCCAGTATCTCCATCACGAGTTCGCCCGCATGGTGGCACGCGGTGCGAGCCAAGCCGAAGTCGCCGATCTTCGGTTCGCATTTCTGATTCAGAAGGATATTGGACGGTCTGATGTCGCGGTGGATGATGCCATTTGCATGGGCGTGGGCGAGTCCGTGGCACACACTCAGGACGATATCAACCGCTTGGACGGCATCGATTTTTTCCCCGGCGGCGGATTTATAAAGTGAACTCCCGTGGACATACTCCATGACGATGTAGAGCAGGCCACCTGCATCGCCACAGTCGAAAACCTTGATCAAATTATTGTGAGATAGCCGCGCCATGGCCTTCGCCTCGGATTCAAACGACTTCCGGAAAAACGGGTCATCGCCAAATTCCGCCGGCAGGATCTTGATGGCTACGTCGCGATCAAGCGACCGCTGACGAGCCTTGTAAACGGCCCCCATTTCGTTTTGGGCGATCAGATAATCAAAATCGTATGCGGGCAGCAGTTCGGCGAACTGCTGGAAGGAAGGGGCTTCGAATGGAATCGGTGACATCGGTCGCTGGTGGGGTGGTTGAGTCGGCGCGAAGCTAAATAGTCTCCCAATAATTAAAGCTTAGATTGGTGAAGGAAGCGGACCTTACGGAAACCTGAAGTTCTCCGCTACCCGTGATCGCGTAAGTTACCCGATTGTGGAGCACACGCGCCCTCGCGTGTCGTCTTCGGCGCCTCAACCGTTTCCGGGAACTTGCCCGCCGCATCAAGGCCTCCCCCGCCTAAACCGAAGGCTCCGGCGAGGCCCTGGGCATCGTCGGTCCTGACCACGTCGCGCCGAACCTCAGCACTCTAGCTCCGCAGATTTCCCTCCGCACCAATGGCGGCCAAGTGGAAATAGCGCGCCATATACATCCACGACTCCCAGTGAGTCGGCCCGTGGAGCAACATCGCCGAAATCACCGTCGGCCCTCGCCGGAGATCTTGGCACTTAGGCCGAGCGACTCCCTATATAAAGAGCTGAGTCGTCGGGACTGAAAGCTCCGTTTCTAGCGAAGGTGCCAGCAACCACACGCGTGGCGTGGGTGCTCCCCGTCACCGTTTGCGCTATAATCGGGGGAAAATATCCGAAACTTGGCTTGATTCCCTGAATTTCGCGACTAAAACCGCCCCCCCGCTTCATGTCCGCCGCATCCCGAACTCTGAAAGTCGCCATCCCCAAAGGCAGCCTCCAAGAGCCCACCATCGAGCTCTTGGCCAAGGCGGGCTATGAAATTTACGTCTCATCGCGCGGGCTGCGGCCGACCTCAAACGACCCAGATTTGGATTTGTATCTGATCCGCGCTCAGGAAATTGGCCGCTATCTGGGCCAAGGATTTATCGACTGCGGGATCACGGGTTACGATTGGGCGTATGAAAACGGGGTGGACTTGATCGATCTCGCCGAGCTGCCCTATTCCCGCGCCACCACCCGCCCGACGCGCTGGGTCTTGGTCGTGCCCGAGGATTCGCCGATCCGCAAGCCGGAGGATCTTGAGGGCAAGCGCATCGCCACCGAAGGCGTGGGCATTACCAAGCGTTATCTTGCAGAGCGTGGCATCCAAGCGGAAGTCGAATTTTCCTGGGGCGCGACCGAGGTGAAAGTCCCGGATTTGGTGGACGCCATCGTCGATGTCACTGAGACCGGATCCTCGATCAAAGCGAACCATCTCCGCATTGTGGACACGCTACTGACTTCGTATCCGCATTTATACGCCAGTCCGGAAGCTGCGATGGATCCTTGGAAAAAGGAAAAAATGGACCGCATCGCCCTCTTGCTCAAGGCCGCCCTCTGCGCCCGTGGCAAGGTGGGGCTGAAGATGAATTTCCCGAGCGCCCGCCTGCCCGAGCTTCTCGAAAAACTCCCCTCGCTCCGCCGACCGACGATTTCCCAGCTTTCCGAGGAAGGTTGGGTCGCGGTTGAGACAGTGATTGACGAAATCGTTGTCCGCGACATGATCCCCGAACTCAAGCGTCTGGGAGCAGAGGGGATCATCGAGTATCCGCTCAATAAAATCGTCCCCTAAGCACTTTTCCACCACAACTAACCCCCGACCGCAAACGCCATGGGCTCCATTAAGAAACGCCGTAAAACGAAGATCAACAAGCACAAGCGCAAGAAGCGCATGAAGCAGAACCGCCATAAGAAGCGCCTCCGCTACAAGTCCTAGTCCGCTGGGATTGAGTTGTTTTTCGCATCGCCAGAGGCTCGATTCCGGGGCTCTGGCTTTTCTGTTGATTTAAAAAAGGATGTCCAGTCATGAGCCTCCAAGTGGTCGTCAATTTCCGCGTAATCGACGAGTCCGCCGATTGGATCGTGGTGGACAAGCCCGCGCCGTTGATCGTGCATCCGGCGAATCGCAAGCCCGAGCCGACTTTGCTGGGCGGGCTGGAGCAATTGCTGGCGTTTGAGATTCAAAATGGTGGCTGCCTTGGAATCGTGACCCGACTGGACCGGGAAACCAGCGGGGTGGTGCTAGTCGCCAAGCACACGGCGGCGGCCCGCGAGTTGGGCGGGATTTTTGAACGACGTGAGGCGCACAAGGAATACCTCGCCATCGTTACCGGCTGGCCGGAATCGGATGCCTGGGAATGCGAGGCACCGATCATTCGTGCGGGTGAATTGGGGCCATCGCCCATCTGGGTGCGGCAGGTGGTGAGTCCGCTAGGACGGGATTGCCGGACGCGGTTCCAAGTGGAGCGGCGCTTCGAGCGGGGAGTAGGAAAATTTTCCCTGATCCGCTGTTTTCCCGAAACCGGCCGGATGCACCAGATCCGCGTCCATCTAGCGAGCTGCGGATTTCCAATCGTGGGCGACAAGCTTTACTCGGGCGACGGTGCGGAGTATCTCAAATGGATGGCCGGTGGCTGGACGCCGGCCTTGCAGGAGCGGCTGCTCTTACCCCGACACGCACTCCATGCGGCGGGCTTGGAAATCCCGTGGGGCGGGAAAATCCTGCGCTGGGAGGCGGCGATGAGCCGGGATTTGATGGAATTTTCCTCCGGCAGCGAAATCACTCAGACGCCGGATGTTGTCATTTGGAGCCGGCATGACTAGCTTGCGGCATGGTTTCACTGGACGAGATGGTGGTGTATTTGGATCGGGAACTGAAAACCGCCGCGATTGCGGACTATCCGGGGGCTTGGAACGGCCTGCAATTGGCCAATGCCGGGGAAATCGGACGAATCGTCGCAGCGGTGGACGCCTCGTTGCCCGTCATCGAGGCTGCGGCGGCGGGTGGACCGGGCCTGCTGATCGTCCATCACGGGATGTTTTGGCAGGGCGTCCAACCCGTGACCGGGGCATTCTATAGGAAATTGAAAATCGCCATGGATGCCGGACTGGCGATTTATTCATCCCACCTGCCGCTCGACGTCCATCCCGAGTGGGGCAACAACATCCAGCTCGCGCGGGCGATCCGATTGCAGGAGCCAGTGCCGTTTTTAGATCAAAAAGGCCTCTTACTCGGGCTTCGCGGCGCATGGACTGGCACCCGTGGCGAACTTGCGAACTGCTTGCAAGCGGCGCTCGGCGGGCCGGTCCATGTCTGTCCGGGTGGCCCGGAAACAATAGCCAGCGTGGGCCTCATCACGGGCGGGGCAGGCAGCGAAGTGGCGAAAGTGGCGGCTTGCGGAGTGGATACCTTCATCACCGGAGAAGGGCCGCACTGGAGCTATGCGCTCGCTGAGGAGCTGGGCATGAACGTGTTTTATGGCGGCCACTATGCGACCGAAACGTTCGGGGTGAAGGCGATTTCGGAGGTGGTAGCTAACCGGTTTGACCTGCCTTGGGCCTTCCTGGATCATCCCACCGGACTTTGAATCCGGCCGGGCTGTCCGCTGTCGGAAGGAAGATTCATTGACCTACCCATACCAAGTCCCCCATCTTCCTTCGCGTCTCCTTCGCGACCGCCGCCGCTGACCTGAGAGCGTTAGAAAACAGTATCACAGTCCAGGAGGTGGTTGATCCGTCTTGCTGATGACGGCGTTGCGGGCGATGGATTTCCTCGCCGCACGCAGGTGAGCGATTAGCCATATCGTTACTAACAATGACACCGCCTGCCAGAAGTAAAACGCCCGTGGCACCGACCGTGCGAGGTTCGCGGGCAGCTCACTGATAGATAACAAAGAGCCAGCCGCGAAGACCGGTGCGCTCAAGGGAGAAATTCCTAACAACCACGACGCCGCAGGCCACAGATTGTTACTGGATGCACTAAGCACAGCCCCCACCATCAATGGGACGATGCCCACGAAAACCACCGCCAAGCCGACCGTCCGTCCGCCTTTGGACTCTAGCAGGGCGTGAAATCCCAGACCTCCGGACAGCATGACGATGCTGAAAAAACCAAGTACGTTCAAGGGCACCTCATGGCCCGGGAACCAGCGCGACTCGACCACGGCCCGCGTGAAAACAAACCAACCCGCGGCCCCAGCCAGCGCCATGACGACCACCCAGCAGAAAGTCGTCGCCGCGTCTGATAGAATCGGCAGCGAGGTGTCGCCTTGCTTGCGTGTCCGCCGCCAGCCACGAATCTGGATTTCCGCCGTGGGCGTGATGACCTTCGTCATGATGAACAATAACAACAATGTCACGAGGCCATAAAGTCCCGACATGCCGACCGCTTCCGAGGCCAGGGGAGTCCAGTCGGCGGCAACCAGGAAACGTCTAGCAAATTCCCGCGAGGGGAAAAGATTGCCGGGGTCGATCAGAGGCAAACCATTGCCTAAGAACAGAACCTGCACCCACACGAAAAATCCCGTTGCCCAGATTTTTCCCAGCAACAACGATTCGGATTTTCGCCACCGGCGGCAGAGCATCACGAGGTAGGTGAGGATCAGTCCGCCTTGGCAGAACACGGTGAAAATCGCTTCCGGGAAGCCTAGATTGAAAAACTTCACTTCCGGCGCGAGCTTCTGGCCGGTGGCGATGATCGAGCCGACAGTCTTAGGCAGCAAGCCGGGCAGACTTTCTTTAAACACGGGTATGATTGTTAGGTATTTGAAAAACACCAGCCCAAAGCGCGCCATCTGTGGCACCACCGTGTAGAGACAAAACACTAACCCGATAGAAACCAGGAAGGCCCAGCGCCGATTACGGACCACCGTGCCAGTGACCAGACCAGTAAGATGGTAAGTCAGCGCCGAGGTGATGAATATGGCATAGAGCGGCCCCCAGACGTGAACCGAGACCTCGCCCCGCCAGATCGCCCATGCGGTGAAGGGAAGTGTCGCGCAAAACATCACATACTCACGGATCGGCAGCCCGAATAAGTAACCTAAGACTTTTGCCAGCGGACTCATCGGAATCAACCGTTGATAGTCGATCACTCCCTCATCTGTCTCTGCGGTCATGCCACCGGAAACCTGCGCGGTGCCGAGCACGAAGAGGATCAGCGCTTGCCATACCAACAGCGGAACCAAGGCCCCGCGCTCGGCGTCCGAGACGCTGATGTTTGACCGATAGAGGCCGATGGAGCGCGTCATGAAAAACAAGAAGCCCGCGATCAGCACGGCAATGAGTAGGGCAATACACAACCCGCGCAAACGCAGTCGGGATTGGCAATAGCGCTGGAAAATCGGGTTTCTCCAGATGTTCCATGCGGAATGCCGGGTCGCGGGAAAATGCGGGGTTTCGGGGTTCATAGGCGGCGGTTGGATTCGGCGACTTCCACAAGGATGTCTTCAAAGGATGAGCGTTTTTCCTCGAAGGCCCGCAGTCGAATGCCGCGTTGGATCAAGCCTTCTAGCAGATCCGCTTGGGCATCGTCGGTGCCAGTGAAACCGAAGACCACTTGAGTTTCCGAGAGCTGGAGGTTATGCACAGAGGTCTGGGATTCCAGCCAAGTCGCGGCTTCTTGCTCACGGTTGAGCAGGCTCACTGTTAGGGTCCGGTCATTGTGGCCGAGTTGATCGCGGACCTGACCGACCGTGCCGGATGCGAGGAGTCGGCCGCGGTTCATCACGCATAGGGACGAGCACATTTCCGCAAGCTCGCTGAGGATATGGGAACTGACGAAAACGGTGGCTCCAGTGGCGGCGAGTTTCCGCAAAGCCTGCCGCAGATCGCGCCGGGCAAGTGGATCAAGACCGCTCGCCGGCTCGTCGAGGATGAGGATGCGCGGGCGGTGCAGCAGGGTTTTCGCGAGGACAACGCGCTGGGTTTGGCCGCGCGAGAGTCCCTTGCACCAACTCCCGCGTTGGGCTGTTAGAGCGACTTCCTCCAAGCACTCTGCCACCCGCTCCCGGCGTTGGGCGCGGGTGCCGAGACCATAGGCGGCGGCGTGGAACTCGAGAAATTCCCCCACTTTCAAATCCGATGGCACCGGCGCGAGATCAGGCATGTAGCCGATGATGCGCCGTGCGGTTTCAATATCCTCCAACACGTCCACGCCACTGAGTATCACCTCGCCATAAGTCGGCTCCATCAGGGTGGTGAGAACGCGGAAGGCGCTAGTTTTTCCTGCGCCGTTAGGCCCTACTAGGCCGAACACCTCGCCAGGTGGAACGGCCAGGGTGAGGTCATCCACGGCGACGAAATTTCCGTAGTCCACCCGCAGGTAGCGAATGTCGATGGCGGGGCTTGGTTCCATTAGAATGTTAGAAATCAAGGTGATCGAGCGCGTTCCAGTTCGGCGGCAGGGTCAGGCTCATCGCTGACATTTCTTGCTGGGCGGCGAGTCTGCGTTTTGCCTGCTCGGCCTCGTAGGCTTGGCGTTGAGCGGGCCGCAAAACGGCCATGATCGCATCCTGCCTGGATTGGCCTGAAGACAGAGGCGCAGTGTCCGTGCCGATGCCATCCAACTGCATCGCGGGATCAAAGTCCCGCGCCGCACGGGCCATCAGGCCGAAGACCTGGCCGCGCTGGGCCGCGTCGAGGGTGACGATGGAGTCCAACCGCGTGACCTTCATGTCGGCCTCCTGCTGGACCTTTGCCACTTTCTCTAACATGCTATCGGATTTGTAGGCCGCCAGCTTGTCCCCGGTGAGCGTGCTTTCCATGAATTTCTCTTGGAGTTCGCGGGTAAGCATCCGGTCGAACAGCGGCGAGAGATCGCGGATCAGCGGCTGGGTGGCGCGGAAAACATCATCCGGCGTCACCGGTTTCCCATCACGAATATCCTCCGCAATGCTGCGTGCGCCATCTGCCAGAGTCCGGCCCGGACGTTTACGGCTATGCGGGTCCGCTGCTTCCAAAGCAGCCACGCGGTTGTTAGCCTGCTTCAGCTCGACCTCCAATTTCCCCACCCGCTCTTCCGCCGAGCCTTCTTTGGGCGGCATACTTTGCATGAACAGGATGGCTCCGGCCACGCCAACTAACAGGCCGGCAATGAGGTAAATGATGGGGCGCATCGTGGATTCTGTCAAACGCTAAGGTGGGCGCGGATTACTTAAGCTCCCTCCGCAATTCCACGATGCCGTCGCGGATTTCGAAGGCGGAGCTGCGGATGTGGGCTAGGGCCGCACGCTGGTCAGGATCGCGCTCCAACTCGATCAACAACTGGCAGGCGCCCACCGCTTCGTTGAGCCAGTTTAGACAACGCTTCAGCACGGCCAGTATGAATCCCGCTTCGGGTTCGTAACCGTTGCCGCGTCCGTGGAGCACGCCGGCGAGCTTGCCGCTCACTTGCAGGAGATTGGTGATGAGCTGATAGGATGGCGTGCCAAGGCCTGCGTCGCGCTCGATCACATCCATCGCCCGCATCGCGAGTTCCTGGGCCTTTACTTGCAGCGGATGATCCTCTTCAACATCGGAAAAATCGTCATCCGCATCCGCGAAATCGTCATCATCCACGTCGTCATCTTCATCTTCGAAATCCCCTTCCTCATCGCCCATCGAGCCATAGCCACGGCCCTCACCAGGGAAATTTTCCTCCCCCGCCTCGTCACGCTCGGCGAGGGCATCCAGTAATCCGTCCCAGCCCATGACGAAGGCTTCCTTCTGCTCGCTGTCCACATCCTCCATGTACTTTTCAAGCACCTCCTGATAGGCGTCCGTTAGACGATCCGACTCTTTGAGCCGCTCCTCCCAGGCGTATTCGTCGAGCTCCCCGGACATATCCGGCTCCGGCCCCTCGGGAGTGCGGCGGCGGATCACCTGCGCCATGAAATCCCGCATCGAGTTGAGATTCGCCAGCATCTGCGCGTTCTCCGCGTCCTCGTCCATTTCCCACTCATGGGGGGAAATTGTTAGAATGTAATCGGCAGACTCGATGACGACGCGGCCATTGATTTCGCTGAACCATTCCAGATAGAGCGTGTTCCGCCACTCGTGGGGAATCTCTTGGTGATTTTGATAGAGATCGTGAAATTCCTGCTCGCTTACCGTCGGCACCTTATTTTTCCGTGAGGCCGTCATGTCGCCGACGATGCCCGCCTGATCGACGTCCAACGCCTCGGCATCCGGCACAGAAATGGGTTTGGGATTTTCAAATTGCAGGCGCGTGCCAGCTAAATCCCGCCAGCAATCCCCGTTGAGCGAAAGGATCAAGGGCTCGTCCCGTCCGGCTAGCCAGATGCGCCCCGTCGTGTGACCCTCGACGGTGTTATCTATTTCGCCGTGGGCGACGGCCTCATCGATCCTCCATGCCATGGCCGATAGTTTCCGCACTCCTTAGCCCACCCGTCAAGCAAGGCGTAGGGAACGTTTTCAATACCGCCGCCGCCCCCGCAGCAGCAGGTAATCCCGCGCCAAAATCAGCGCCTCCTCCCGGCATGATTCCTCGGCAGGAATCCGCCGTTCTGCCGCTGGTAGCATCATTTGCCGATAAAACTCAGTGTCATCAAAACCGATCTCCGCCGCGTCCTCGATCCGGAAGCCGTAGTAAATTTTCTCGATCCGCGCCCATTGGATTGCCCCCAGACACATCGGGCAGGGCTGGCCGGTGGTATGGATTTCACAGCCCTCCAGCGAAAACGTCCCCAGCCTCGCACAGGCATCGCGGATCGCCGTGATCTCGCCGTGCGCTGTCGGATCCGCAGTGGCGAGCACCCGATTCCAGCCCTCACCCACTATCTCGCCACCCTTCACCACCACCGCGCCGAAGGGGCCGCCCGCACCCTGACCCATTCCCAAGCGCGCCAGCTCGATCGCTCGCTGCATGAATTTTTCACGGTCTTGCACGGCGAAAATTTGCCGTTTCTACCGGTTTTCAGCGATCAAAAAATCCTGCGAATTTCGCTAATTCACTAACCGAATTACGAAAAGTGTGGAAATAACGCCGATTTGGTTACTGGCTTTTTCTAATACACTAGGGCAAAATTCTCTGGATTTGCAATTTGTCATGCCTAACCAATCCATCATTCCACCTTCTGCCAACAGCCGTAAGCCCGCCATCGAGGCGATCAATCGTGCCATGGCCCGCTTCCCGCTGATCGTCCGCACCCTTGGCGAACTCCGAGGCACGGACATCCCGCTGCCCGGCGACGATGATCTCGGCCACGGCTGTCGCCGCGCTCTAACAGCCATCCTCGGCGAGCTCTCCCGCATCCCGGTTGCGCCTGTGGGCAAACCGTGCAAGGCCGAGGAAACTGCCCGCAACTGGCTCCACACCGCCGCCACCAGAGAACTCATCGACGCGGATCAACTCCAGCGCATCCAGATGTTCATCGACAACATCCTTTCCACTAATCAGTGATTGGAGGACTAAAATTTCTCAATCACGCGCCTTCAGCACTCCCACCATATCCAGCTTCGCGATCATCCGGCCGACCAGCGCGAATGACAATACCGACGCTGTTAGGACGACCATTACTGCGATGGAATAGGTGGCCGTGTTGATCACGATCGGCAGTCGCACCGTTTCCGTGCTGAACGAGGACATGATGAACAAGGCCAGCCCCCGGCCAAATAGCAACCCGGCGGGCAGGGCCGCCAGCACTAAAACCGCTAACTCGCCCACCAATACCCAGCGTACTTCTGCTAGGCTGAAACCGACGACGCGCAAGGTCGCCAGCTCGCGGCTGCGTTCGGATAGAGCAATGCGCGCACTGTTATAAACCACCCCGAAGGCGACGATGGTGGCGAGCACGAAATACAACTTGCGGATGATGCCGATGCTCTTGCCGGTGGTCTCGCGGAAGGCGTTGAGCTGATCCCGTTTCACCATCACCACGGCGGCGCGTGGCGTGTCCTTGAGCGCCCGCATGAACTCGTCCCAGCGTAGGTGATCCAGTGTTAGATAAGCGCCGTTCACCGTGTCGCCCTCCATCATCAGCCGCCGCAGCGCGGAAATATCCATATACGCCGCCACCCCCGCGAAGTCCGTCACTAGGCCACGGATGGGGATGTGTAAAACCGGCCGCCGTCCTTCCAGCACCTCGACCTCCACCTCATCACCAATCCGTGCGCCGATGATTTCGGCGAGTTTTTTCGACATCAGCAAGCCATCCTGCGGCATCGTGATCGGATGGCTTTGCTCGTCCAGCAGCCGGTTGAGATTCGCCTCTGGCGCGATGCCAGTTACCGAGAGTTTCCGGTGGCGCTGGCCATAAGTTAGCCGCGCCTGCACACTGCGGATCGGCTCGGCGCGAATGACACCGGGCAGGTGTTCGAGGTCATGAAACCCGCTCCCGCTGGTAGGCTCAGTTAGAAAAACCGCCACGTCCTGCCGCTGCTGGCTGTTCCATTGGAATGTTAGTAAATAGTCGATGCTGTCACTCATCGCGCCCGGCAGCACCATCAGCCCCGTCGCCAATGCGAGGCCGCAACAAGTGAAGATCGCCTGCCATGGCCGCCGCTCGATATTACGCAGCGCCATCCGAAAAGCCGGACTGAACCAACGAATCAACCCGATTCGCTCGAACAACGATGGCTTGAAATCCGCCGGAGGCTCGGGCCGCATCGCCTCCGCAGGTGGCAATTTCACCGCCTGCCAGACGACCGTTAGAACCCCCAGCACTGAGGCTCCCAGACTGATCCCCAAGGCCAGACCCACCGCGCTATAGTCCATTTTAAACACCAACGAGGGAAAGTGGAAAAACAGCGTGTACATATTTACCAACACCGCGCCAAGCAAGCGCCCGCCAACTCCGCCGATGACGGTGCCCAGCACGCCGATGACCAACACGAATTTCAAAAAATGCCCACCGACCTGCCACGATGAATAACCGAGCGCCTTCATCTGCGCAATCTGCTCGCGTTGCAACCGGACGATCCGCGCCAGCACCGCATTCACCATGAATGCCGCCACGCTGAGAAAAATCAACGGGTAGGCGACTGATAGAGCATGCAGCACCCGCAACTCGTCATCCAACCGTTGGGCGGAGGCCTGCTCCTTGCGGGTGAAGGCCCCGCCCGCGCCGTAGGGTGCGAGCACTCGATCCATTTCCCCGATCACCGGGCCAGGTTCCGCGCCAGGCGCGAGGTCGATGCAGACATCGTTGAAAGCGCCATCCAAATCGTAAGCCACCGCCAGCGCCCGATAGTTCATCCAGATCACGCTGAAGCGCTTGTGATTCGGCAGAGTCTCGCCAAGCCGGGCCTCGAACACATACTCTGGCGATAGACCGATCCCGCAGATTTTTAAAGTTTCCCGTCGTCCGTTGATCACCGCCACCAGCGAGTCGCCGATTTTCAACCCATTCGCATCGGCAAAGGATTCCCCTAACACCACCTCGCGCCGTTCGTCAGAGTGGGGAAACCGGCCCGTGCGGAGAAATAGCCGGTTCAATTTCTGCGGACCACCATCCTCCGGTAGCGAAATGATGTGGCCAGTCGCGGGTTCTGATAGACCCGGCAGATCTAAGGTAACATCCACCGCCACCCGCGTTTCCACCGTCGCCACGCCGGGCAATGTGGCAAGCTGGTCGGCCACGAACAAAGGCGCACGCTTGAGCCTCGCAAAAATATCGGCCATCGCATATTTCTGATAGTATGCCCCCCGCGTCGTCTCCAGCGTCATGATCAGGGAGCGCGTCATGATCATCATCGCCAAGCCACACGCCATGACCAAACTGACCGCGAAGACTTGGCCCTTCATCTTGCCAAGATCACGCAGCAGTTTCCGGTCGAGCGGGTGGATCACACGGCCAATCAAGCCCAAGACCGCAGGCTTAACAATTTCCAAAACGGGCGGTAATCCTAGATCGGGCTTCTGGAAACGCTGTAACTGCGAGTCTGCGACCGCCGCACTTGTTTCAGCTACTTCTTCAACCGGAAAAACGCCCGGTTTGTTCCTGAGACAGCGAACGTCATCGTATGCAAGAAATCCGCATCTGTCGGCGGCTGTGTCACCGCTTCCCAGCCATTCGGATCGCTCAGGTCCGTGCTCGTCTCAATCGTCCAGTCGATGGCGGACTGCGGCCACTTGGCGGTCAGTGAATTTCCGGTTTTCTCGATCTCAAGCTGCGGCCTTGGGGGAATGTAAAACTGAATGTTGCGAATCCCCAACGTTCCAGCAGGCGAGCTGTTGTCTCCGTGAAGGGCGAGGACAAGCTGTATCTCCTGATTGCGGTAGGCGGACACCGGGATCACCGGCGTGCCGTTCCAAGCTCCATCGTCCAGAAACTTTGCCTCCATGTTGTATTCGTTAGTGGAATTGATGCCCATCGTCATGAACTCGTCCTCCGCGGATCCGCTGATGCTGTATTCGAAGGACAATCCCACGGCTTCGTTTGGAACACTTACCGGAATAATCGTGTAAACCGGTCCGGCTGCCGGGGAATTGAGTGCCGTTGATTCCAATCCCAACGGTAGTTGCGGCGGCTGCGGGCTTCCAGCTTTGAGACTGAGCTGCAAATCCCAGTTTGCCTCGAAATTTGTCGGAGTCGTCTGGCCCGGCGGAAGGAAAAACTGCGGCGTCGATCCTGCGGTGCCGGAATAAACCGGAGTGCCCGTCGGCGCGAGGAATGTTACTGCAAACTCCGCGACCATGTTACCCGCATACTGGATTCCATTCAGATAAACGCCCTCAATCGTCCTGCCGGTCGCGTTCAAACCCCGGTAAGCCTGCAACGTGGGATAGACGACAAGCCTGTTTCTACTCAGCAATTGTGCCGCGAGGCCGCTAATCGGGGAAACGGCGAGGGGCGGTCGGCTCAGATCGAAACTTTGGATAAAAAAGGTGTTCTTGTGTGGCGTCGCTGAGTTCGAATCGGTGGAAACGGAGCCTCTTTCAAACGACCAAAAGAAACCCATCGCACTGCCGGACGGACTCAAAACGCTTTGACGATACCACTCGCAGGCGTAGCCGTGTAGCCCCTCGCCGCAGCCGGGAAAATCTGCAATTGCAGGAATATACTCGCCGTCATCATAAATTGTGAGAAAGGAGAGCGGTAAATATCTTCCAGGTTCCTGTAATCTCTTCGGGTGATTTCCCTTCAATTCAGCGACCAGGATCTGACCGACATTGACGAAGCGTGCGACAACCCCGATCTCCCTGAAAAGATCAA
>JAYVNM010000113.1:0-13531 GCA_043758445.1 Akkermansiaceae bacterium
CTGCGGCTTGTTGGAGGCGGGCTTGCTCGCGGCTATCGTATGCAGTTTTGAGTCGCTCGAATTCGTTGTTGTAAACGTCGTGGATGGACTGGATGGCGGGGTGTGCTTGATCTATCACTGGCTGATCGACTGTGGGCGCAGGCAGGGCGATGGGAGAAATTTCCTGAACGATGATTTTGCGTCCGTCTTGGATGTGGATTTCGGTCGAAATAATATCTTCCGCAGGGATGACGAAGCCGGGTTTCGGCGGCTGGAGGGGCGGTGGTGTGCCGTCTTGCACCTCGCCGAGGACTTGGGCGGTGGTGGGGGAAACCTCAGTGGCTAGTGCGCCACAAACCGAGAAAAAAGCGATGAAGTAAACTTTTTTGCAAAACATGTCCTTATTCCGCCATCCAGAAAAGGTCCGTCAAGTTGTTTTTAGTGAGGAGTGCTGCAGAAAACGCCCGAGGAAATCACATTGGCAGTCACCACGTAGCGGCGTGATTTACGCGTGAAGCAGGGAATTTCGCAGAACCAGTTGTCTCAACTTTCCGGGATCAACCGTACTGGATTGGGGCATATCGAATCTGGCAACGTGCAGCCGTCATTTGCCAATGTGCTGCGGATTTCCAAGGCACTTGGTATCACGGTAGAGGAGTTGATGCGTGCCGTGGGTGACGTGGGTGGCGAATAACAGGGCGCGTTCAAACTAACGGAAAGTGCCTTAACACCTTCCCGGCAGCCGCTTCCGCCGTTAGCCCATGAAGTTCGCGCAGGGTTTCCGGCTTGCCGTGTTCGATGAACTGGTCCGGCCAGCCGATTCGCTCGACCGGGGTGTGAATGCCCGCCGTGTGTAAATTCTCGATCACCGCCGCGCCGAAGCCGTTGAACAGGACGTGATCCTCGAAGGTGCAGACGACCTTGCATTTTTCCGCGTAGGCTTGAATCACGCTAGCATCCAGTGGTTTGATGAAACGCGGGTTGATGAGTGCGACAGACAGGCCCTTGGCTTCGAGCTGGAGCTTGGTGCGCTCGGCCATTTCAAACATCGTGCCGAGACCGATCAGCGCGACATCCGTGCCGTCGGCAACGACTTCCGCCTTGCCGATTTCTATCAGCTCGGGCCTAGCCTTGACCGGCGTCCCCTTGATCACGCCACGCGGGTAGCGGATGGCGGAGGGGCCGGCATCGTAACAGGCCATGGTGTGCAGCATGTCCACGAACTCGTCCTCGTCCTTCGGCTGCATGTGGATGATGCCGGGAATGTGCCGGAGGTAGCCGATGTCGAAGAGGCCGTGATGCGTCGGCCCGTCATCACCGGACAGGCCACCCCGGTCCATGCACATTCTAACGGGAAGCCCTTGCAGCGCCATGTCATGAATAATCATGTCGTAGGCCCGCTGCATGAAGGTCGAGTAAATCGCGAGAAACGGACGGAAGCCCTCGGCGGCTAGACCGCAGGCAAAAAGCGCGGCGTGCTCCTCGGCGATGCCGACATCGAAGTAGCGGTCCGGTAGTTCCTGTTTGAAAATTTCCAGTTTCGTCCCACCGGGCATGGCGGCGGTGATGGCGACGATCTTCAGATCCTTTTTCGCGAAATCCGTAACGGCACGACCGAAGAGATCCGAGCAGGTCGGAGTGGCGGTGGCGTCGGTGGAACCATCCTCAATCTTGTAGGTGCCGAGGCCATGAAATTTCCCCGGATTGTCGAGCGCGGGCTGGTAGCCACGGCCCTTTTCGGTGATGATGTGAAGGACGACCGGCTCATGCAGGGTCTTCAAATGCTCAAAGGTGCGGACTAACAGCGGCAGGTCGTGGCCGTCGATGGGGCCGAAATATCGCATCCCGAATTTCTCGAACAGGACGTTCTGGAATAGCAGGTTTTTCGCACCTTCCTCGACTTTGTGAGCGAGCGTCCGCACCGCTTTGCCGGCGATTTTTTCGACAAACTCGGCAGCTTGGCGGCGCACGGCGGCGTAGGTCGAGTGGGTCTGGAGCGCGTTGAAATAGCGGGCGATAGCACCCACGTTCTTGTCGATCGACCACTCGTTGTCGTTGAGGACCACGATGAATTTCTTGGTCGTTTCCGCGATGTTGTTGAGGGCTTCTAGCGTGGGTCCGCAGGTGAAGGCGGCATCACCGGCGACGGCGATGACGTGGTTGTCCCCGCCTGCCAGATCGCGGGCGGCGGCCATGCCAAGCGCGGCTGATAGAGCGGTGCCAGCATGGCCCGCGCCGTAGCTGTCGTGTGGGGATTCACTGCGCAGGAGAAACCCATTCAGCCCCTTGTAGGTTCGAATCGTGTGGATACGATCCGCCCGGCCTGTCAGCATTTTATGGACGTAGCCCTGATGGGAAACATCGAAGACGAACTTGTCCTCCGGCGTGGAAAACACGCGGTGCATGGCTACGGAAAGTTCGACCACGCCTAGATTTGGGCCGAGATGACCGCCAGTTTTTGACAGGCAGTCGATCAGGGTGTTGCGGATTTCAGCTACCAGTTTCGGTAAATCCTCGTCAGCGAGCTTCTTGACATCGCAGGGTGCATGAATCGTGGAAAGCAGGGGGCCGAGGGCGGGAGGCTTAGAAGAGGCGGATGTCATTATCGTCGTCGTCGGGAGCGGCAGTGGGGCCGTTCGGGGTGAGCAATTCGGCAGCTTCAGCCTCTTTCGCTGTCATATCCAGAGCAATTTCGTTCTGGTTGCGCAGCGTAATGAGTTCGATCCGGCCACGGGCGGACTGCAGGATCGCCTCGCAACGCGCTAACAAAGCGGAGCCTTTTTCATACTGCACGACGAGTTCTTCAAGCGGTAGGTGCTCATGCTCCATCGCCTCGACGATCGCTTCGAGACCGGCCAGCGCAGCCTCGAAGGTCGGCTCGGAAGCGGCGTCAGTGTCGCTGGATTTACGGCGTGTCATGGCTATTTTTCGTCTTGACTGGCCGCGCGAATGATGCGGTCGCTATAATATACCATTTCCATTCCGACAAGTGGCTGGCGATAAGGGTAGCGTTTGGCGATAGCCTGGGTCTTGGGTTCACGATCATAAAGCGATACTCCCGACGGGTAATTCGTGAAAAAGGTCCGGCCGTCGAGCACCATGAAGGTGAAATCCTTGTATTGGCTCACCACCTCGCTCAGTGGGCCGGAGCCATGGGACATTGGCGAAATCAGGATGCCCGCCACCGGGGTTTGCAGATCGGCGGCGAGCGATTCGATTTTTTCAAACCCCTCATGAGTCGGCGGCAGCCAAACGCTGATCCGGTCGGCATACCAAGCGACGGCCCATGGTTGATCGGAGAAAATGATTTGTTTCTCGGTCGTCCAGCCCTTGAGACCGGCCTTCTTGCTGTTCAAGGCAGGCGCATAATACGGCGGCCAGTGGGGGACGCCGCCCCGGTCGCGTAACGTCATTCCAACTCGGACTTTCGTCGGTAGAGAAAGCACCAGAGGCAGTGCACAAAGGCCGATGATCACAAAGTGGTGGACGTTCCGCAGCAGCGGTGTGCTCACGACAAATTCCAAACGGCTCCACAGAATCGAGATAAACGCCAGCCCGTAAGCCGTCATGATCGGCGCGAACAGCAGGTGGAGTTGGTTTGGATCGAGGTCATCCTTGGAAATCCCGAAAAATGCCAGGCCCACGGCGGAGCAGAACCACATCAACAGAATCGCCCAGCGGAAACTCGCAATGGACGGGCGCTTGAACGGATGCAGCAACGCGATGAAGAACAACGGCGCGATCACGATGCCTCCCAAAAACGGAATAATATTGGTGGCCTGCAACAGCGTGTTGCGGAAAATCTTTGAAATCAGCCCGTCCAACACGAGCGGCTCGGCCTCAAGGTCGATGGTCCGCATCACGACGGTTTCCGTGCCATTGCCTAATCCGTTATAGAGTGTTAGAAAGGCCGTGCCGAAGGGCGAATCCGTGATGCTGTTGTTCCTAAGCATCGGGCCGATCGCCGCGAGCAGCAGCAACGCGAGGATGGAGAGTCCAACAATCCCGCGCGGCCGGAATTTCACCGCCGCGAAAATGATGTAACCCAGCGCGATCCATACGGTCATCCAGTGGGTCAGCGCCAGCAGGGTGAAAAACACGCCCGCGATGATCGCGGGGGTCATCGCGATGCGCCCTTCCGAGGCGGCCTCCACCGCGCGGTAAACAAAATAAATCCCGCAGGAAAAGAGCAGCAACATCAGCATCTGCGGCAGCCCGCTCAGCGAATAACTCCAAAACGTCTCGCAAAACAGCATCAGAATCGCACACACCCCGGCGATCTTGGGATCGAAAATCCGTGAAATGAGCAGATAGTTCACGCCGATGGCCATCAGGAAAAACAAGGTGGCGACCGTCGCGATTACCCGATCTAGCGGATAGATCATCTCGCTCTCGTTCATCTGCCAGGCATCCGAGACATCCGCGCCGATGAGCTTGAGCACCGCCGCGTTGATGAGTGGATTGAGCGGCGAGTGATAGGTGTCTTGAAAGCCGGTCAGAGCCACCGAGGCGTGCTGCGCGGTCTGGGCCTGATAGTAGGCGACCGGGCGGATCAGCTTGGTCGTGAAGCCGTTGCCACGGGCGATTTCCCTGGCGATTTGCGCCTGGTCCATCGCCTGCGGCGAGTTCAGGCCCCGGAATAGGACGAACAAATTTCCGAGCGTCAGAATGAGCAGAATCAGCAGGAATAGGCTGCGGCGGACGATGATGCCGGTATCGATCTGTGAGGAGTTAGAAAGTCTCATGAAATATGGGGATGGAAAATCGCTGAGTTTAAAGGCCGAGTTCCTTCAACTTGCGTTGGAGGGTTCTGCGGCTGACACCAAGTAGATCCGCCGCATGGGTGCGGTTGCCTCCGGCGAGGGAAAGCGCGGCGCGGATCGTGTTGGTTTCGAGCGCATGCAAGTTGAATTCCGCCGGAGCGGCAAGGGCCATTTTAACGGATGCCGGGGAATCCGCCGCCGGGGCTGCCGGCGCCACGTCCTGAAAATCTAGGAATTGCGGCAAATGCCGGGTCTCAATGACGGAATCGTTGCTCATTACCACCCCGTGCTCAATGGCCGTCCGTAGCTCGCGGACATTCCCGGGCCAAGAATATGCCAGCAGCAATTGCAGCGCTGCATCCGACAGCGGCTTCACCGGACGCTCGTTTTCCGTGGCGAATTCCCGCAGGAAATCGTTGGCCAGCAACACGATGTCCTCCCGTCGGTCGCGCAACGGCGGCATTTCGAGTTTGACGACGTTGAGCCGGAAATACAGATCCTCCCGGAAAACCCCGCGCGCCACGAGATCCTTGAGATGCTTGTTCGTCGCCGCAACCACCCGCACATCCACCTTGATCGGCGAGTTCGAGCCAACACGTTCCAAAGTGCGCTCGGAGAGCACCCGCAGCAGCTTGACTTGGGTGGATGCGTCGATCTCGCCAATTTCATCCAGAAAAAGCGTGCCACCATCCGCCTGCTCAAAGCGCCCGATCCGGCGTTGTGCAGCCCCGGTGAACGCGCCTTTCTCATGTCCGAACAATTCGCTCTCTAACAACTGCGGCGACAGCGCGGCGCAATGCACGATCACCAGCTTTGCCGCCGGCCGACCTGATAGATGGTGCAGGGTGTGCGCTACCACCTCCTTGCCGGTGCCCGACTCGCCCTCGATCAGCACCGTCGCCCGCGTCGGCGCGACTTGCTGGACTAACTCGGAAACCCGCTTGATGGCAGCGGATTTGCCGATCAGGCGATCCAACTTGTGGGATGTTTTCACCTGCTGGACGAGTTGCTGATTCTCCGTTTCCAGTGTCCGGTTTCGCAGTGCGCGTTTGAGCAATATCTCCACCTCATCGAGATTCAGCGGCTTGGTCACAAAGTGCCAAGCCCCCCGCCGCATCGCCTCAACTGCGGTATCGACCGAGCCGTATGCTGTCATCATGATTGCCACCGGCGGCTCAGGCAGCGCCAGCGCCACGTCTAGCAGATCCATCCCGGAATCGCCACCCAGCCGTAGATCCGTTAGTAACAGCTTGATCGGCTCGGACTTTAAAATCGCCAGCGCCTCCGCCTTGCCCGCCGCCGTGTAAACGTCGAACTCCTCCTCCAACGCGCTCCGCAGCCCCTCGCGGGTCGCGCGCTCGTCTTCAACTATCAGCAAGGTCGGTAACATCTTCGGGTGAAATTCTAAGCTTTAAATTTTAAATTCCAAATAAAGAGTTAGAGATCAATCACTGCCTCGGGTGGACCTAGCAATCTAACGGTCCGCTCGGCATAGGGCAGATGAATCATTACCCGCGTCCCCTGTCCTTCCTCGCTCTCGATGGCAATCTCCCCGCCGTGCTCACGGACGATCCGGCGGACGATCAACAGCCCCAGCCCGGAACCCGACGACTTGGTGGTGCGGTACGGCTCGAACATCGCCCCCATCTGCTCCGCAGAAATGCCGGTGCCGTTGTCCTCGATGGAAATCACATATTCGTAATCCGTCGCCCGCGTGCGGATCGTGATGCGCCCCTCGTCCGCCGGGATCGCCTGATAGGCGTTGCGGATGAGGTTGTAGAAAACCTGTTGGAATTGCCCGGCGTCGATCAATGCCAGCGGCAGAGACTCCGCCAGATCCAGCTCAACGGCGATTTTCCGCGAGGCAAGTTCCGGCTCTAGCAGTTTCACGGTTTCATGCAACAGGGCGTGCAGATCCCGCCGCTCGCGCACCGGGATCGTCGGCCTGACCGCGTGCAAAAATTGCTTGAGGATCAAATCCAGTCGTTGGATTTCTGCCCGCGCGGTCGCCAGGTTTTCCTCCAACGGTGCGCGCGTGCCGGACGGGAGCTTCCGCAGCTTGCGGCCTAACAATTGTAGGTGGATGTCCAGGGAATTGAGCGGATTTCCGATCTCATGAGCCACCCCGGCGGCCAGCAGAGTGAGCGCATTCAGCCGCTCGGACTCTAGGGTTTCCGCCGCCTCCGCACGGGTCGTGGTGAGGTCGCGCACGAGCATCACATAGCCCAAGGGATCGCCGCCGTTCACGGTCTCATCGATGGGTGCAAGGTAGAAATTCAGATAGCGGTTCTCTGGATAAAACACCTCCAGATCCCGGCTGATTGTGCGCCCCGGTTTCCCTAGAGTCGCCCAGTCAAGTCCACGGATTTGGCTGGAAATGAACTCGCCGGTCGCCTGTTCCGCATCCAAACCGAAAAATTGGCAGGCCGCATGATTCAAGAAACCGATCACCCCGTGCGGGTCCAGTATGATGACCCCCTCGTGCAGGGCCTCGAAGACTTTTTCCAGAAACCCTTTGTCGCGGATCAACCGCGTCATGATCTGTTGCACCTCGCCCGGCACCACGCGGTCCAAGCGGGCGACGAGTTTTTCCAGAAAGCCGGATTTCATGGATGAAGGGTTGCCAGTTAGGGGTTTTCAGTGTTCAGGAATGGCATGGAATCGCTACTGCTGGTGTTCTGCACCTTTCCCGACATCGCCACGGCGCGACAGATTGGCACAGCCCTAATCGAAAGGCAACTGGCGGCGTGCGTCAATCTCATCCCCGCCGTCGAGTCGATCTACCGCTGGCAAGGAAACCTCGAAACCGCCGCCGAAGTCCTCGCCATTTTCAAAACCACCACCGCCGCCTTCACCGTCTTCCAGGCAGAACTCGAGGCAATGCACCCCTACGAGATCCCGGAAATTATCGCCCTCGCCCCAGATCAAGTCGCCGAAAAATATCGAGCCTGGGTGTTAGGAATTTGAATAAGGAGCCGAGACGAGTGGCATGCAGGCGATATTATAAGAGTCTTGAACCATTGTCAGTCTCTTTCTTTCAGATATTACGTCCTGAGGAAATCAAGAAGCATCGCTCCAACCACCTACTTATTTGGAAAGTTCTAGGATCATCGCACTACACGGCGCGAGGTCGGGCAGCGTCAGGTTGCCTTCGCTGGATGTGCCTGACCATTCGCTATCTAACTGGTTGGTGAATTTCCAAACCGGTTGATCCGCACGGCCCATGAATTTCCATGCGTCGTCCGGGATGTTCACCTTCACGCCCTGCAGGGTTTCCGAGCCATGGAAATTGGCAACGATGAGGAAGGACTGCCCGCTCTTCGGATCATGGCGGAGGAAGGCGTAGAGCCAATGACCGGAGGCGGTTTCATCCCCTACCCGCCCGAATTTTGGATTGTCCTTATTAGCATGATTGAGACCATAGAATTCGCCGTTAGAAAATGCCGGGGACTGGGTCGCGCGGATGAGTTTGCCATACCAGTCACGCAGTGACTTTTGTTCGTCACTGAGGCGGCCGCCATCGTATTTCCCACCGTTCACCCATTTGGTGAATTCTGGCATGGACCAATAATCAAAGATCGAGGTGCGGGCGTCATCGCCACCAAAGCCCTCGGCTCCGACGGCGGGTTCGCCGACTTCCTGGCCACTGTAAAGCATTACCGGCCCACGGCCCATTGCGTAGAGCACGGCGCTAACAGGTCGTCCGGTTTTCATCCCCAGGCCGCCCCACACTTTGGGACTCGCGATGCGGACCTCATCATGATTTTCCGCATAGCGCAGGGATTGGTGGAAACGCTTGCCGGTGAAGGTGAGCGGATCGAGGTCATTGGCCCATTTTCCGGCATCATAGATTCCTTCAAGGATATCATAACTCGGGTCATCATAAACCGCATCGAAGCCGGCATTTAATAATTCATCCAGCACATGACCGTCGGTTAGTTTCGCGGGATCATTGTCATAAGCCTCCGCCATGAAAAATGCCGTCGCCTCACGCGTCCGCGCTCGTTTCACCGCCCAACGCCAGAACTCCATCGGTACCATGTGGGCCATATCCACGCGGAAACCATTGACGCCCATTTCCTGCCAATAGGCTAGGATTTCATCCATCGTCCGCCAAGTTTTCGGGACTTCGGAAACCTTGGCATCCGGTCCGGGCAGATCCGCCGTCATCCGGCCTTTGGTGAAATCATGGCCATAATTCAACTTCACGGTTTCATACCAATCATTAATTGACGGCGACCACGAAATCACATTGTTCCCGGTGACCCGCCCGAAGCCTGTCTCCGGCTCGAATAGTCCGTCACAACCCAGCTTGTTAGTATTTGGCAGTTTGAGCGGTGGCCCACCACCGGCATCTCCGGAGTTGAGATAATAGAAATGATTGTCGCGGTCGAAGAACACGTCGTGCCTGTCACCTGCGCCGAATGATAATTCCGGTTTCACATCAGACATATAAGAACGCGCGACATGGTTCGGCACGAAGTCGATAATCACTTCCAGCCCGAGCGCATGGCAACGATCCCGCAGCGTCTTGAACTCCCCGATCCGCTGGTCCGGGTCCACCGCATAGTCTGGACAGACATCAAAATAATCTTTGATGGCATAAGGACTGCCCGCGATGCCCTTGAGTATATCAGGATCATCCGCCGGACGGTTCGGATAGGCGGTGCCGCTGGCCTGTTCGAGCACCCCGGTCAGCCAGATATGGGTGAAACCCATTTTTTTCAACGAGCCGAGGGCGGTATCATTGATGTCATTGAATTTTCCACAACCGTTTTCCGCAAGTGTCCCGTTGGGTTTCCGTGTTTCGTTGGTATTGCCGAAGGTGCGGACCATGAGTTGATAGATCACGGGCCGGGGCGCGGCAATGGCTTGGCTACTGAGAGTCATCACAGCCAAGACAACTCCAAGGAAGTAAATTTGCCAAGTCATAGTTCAACGTGAGGCGGGAGTTTGCGGATCATTTACGAACTGGGTGGCGATGGCGGCGATCAACAGGGAGGCACCGCCGAGCATTACCACTTTAACAGGGGCATTATGGAACAACTGTTTCACAACGGGCTCAAGCGCCAGCGAAGCGAGGATGGCACCGCCCCGGAAATAGGGGCGACGGCGGCCTAACCGATTCCACGTCCGATCACTCATCGAGCCGATGATCGGCTGGATTAGCAGCCCGGTCATGGGACCCGCAAGCCAGAGGATTGGGATCTTCGAAGCGTCCGCTCCAAGCTACGAATAGATGGCGCTCATGTTCGCGAGTTGGAGTCCGAAGCCGAACTGGACGTGCCACGGACATTCCCAGATCCAGCGGTCGATCACCCACAAGCCGAGGCCAGCATCGCCAAGGGCACCAGCGTCATCCACGCCAGCCACTTGCGCCTCTCCGCGCGGTCGTGCAGGATCGCCCGGGCCAGCCCCGTGCTGTCACTCCATGATTCTGATTTACGCGGGGGCATGGGGGAAAATTACGGCATACCCAGCGGGCCTAGTAGATTCAAATACCACTCCCAGAGCCGCCACGCGCCGAACATCCAAGTCACTGCGCCCATCGCGAGAAATGGCCCGAACGGCAGTTGTTTGCCGAAACCGATCCGTCCGATCACCGCTGCAATGATCGCGAAAACGGACGCTGCGAACAGCGAGAAAAACACCCCGGTCCAGCCGAAAAATGCGCCAATCATGCCTAACAAATGCACGTCGCCCATGCCCATCGCCTCGCGAGGGATGACTGCGGACGTCGCCATGCCATCCAGCGACTTAATACTCCCTAATGGATGAATCGTCCCATCCGGCAACTGGACCTCCAGTTCGCGGATGACCATTGCCCCGCCGCCCACCGACTCGCCGCTGACCCGGATGTCGGCCGCTTCAACTAACAGCCGATCCGTTTTGCGGCAGAAAATATTCCACCAGGCGATCTCCTCGCCATCGATCACGAAGCACATGGGGTCCTGATCCGTGGCCGGCTCCTTGAGCGACCAGGCAACCGGTTTTTCAAATTTCAGCGTCTTCTTGCCGAACGCCATTTTCCCCAGTTCCACGACGAACCACAGCCCGACGAAGCCAGCGGTCCAGCCGATCGCGCCGTGCATCAGGCCGGTCAGCCAATTTCCCGCCACCCCGCCAAGCACCGGCAGTTGCGGCCACACCATGCAGGCCACGAGGCCCACCGCCGAACCCGCCCAAGTCAGCCCCGTTGGGATAATCAGATGCTCGGCGTCGATGAAAGTGATCGCAACTAACAGCGCCAACAGCACCCACAGAAAAACCACCACCGCCACCGCTTGTGGACCGTAAAGCACCCACGCTGCCGTGAATAGGATGGCCGTTAGAAATTCCACCCCGAAATATCGGAAGGCGATCGGCGCGTGGCATTCCTTGCATTTCCCCCGCAACCACAGCCAGCTCACCATCGGAAAATTCAGCCACATCGGGATCGGGTTTTTACACAAGGGACAGAACGAGCGCTTCGGTTCGTTCACCGACATCCCTAACGGAACTCGGTAGATCACCACGTTTAAAAACGAACCGATACATGCGCCGATCAAGAACGCGGGGATCAGCCAAAGCCAGTGATCGAAAGGTGGATAAAATGGGATGGTAGCCAAAGCGCCGCCATTCAAGCGGCCCACATCCGTCTGCCAAGGAGAAAGGCGGGAGAAAAGTGGGATTCGCAGACGACATGCCCAGCACAGGGGACGCTCAGTGGTTGGGATGGTGGCAAAAAGGCGCGGCGATTGAGCTTCTCCCCGCCGGAGCCTCCGCGCTAAGGTCCGCTAAGACAAAAAAAGTGACTTCATCGTTCACCATTACCCGCCAATTCCTCCGAGGTTCTGCCCTGAGGCGACTTTTCCCACACTGTTGACTATCACCTCCTATCATCTGTTGCTGGAGTTTCCGCGCGGCCAAGGTGTGCTGACCCTGCCAGCGGACCAAGTGGCACCAGACATTCGCCAGTTTCTCATTGATAGGTCCACCAAAAGCGGTTTAACCATAAAGAAGTAAGAAGCGATTAGCGCCTCGCCCCCCCAACCCCCGCCCAAATTCACCGGAGATAGGCCTCATGTACGAGGGCCGTGGCCTGCAAGGTCTGGGCCGCAGCCTCTTGCGCAAGCCGCCAAGCCGCCAGCTTTCGCAACTCGGCGTAAACCAATGGAATCAGTTCCTCTGCGGCCTGAAGGTCGCCCGTGGACGCGGCATTGAGCATTCGCGTCACGTTGTTATTGGGGACTTCCATGTAAATAGGCTATTTGAGGGTGTCAGGTGATGACAAGCTCTGCGAGGAGAATTCAGACAGCTATGGAAGGCTTGACCGAGAGGGCGGAACCAAGGAGAAAAGGGAAATGAAATTCGATCCATGACTGAATTTCCGCCCGATCCACCACCTCTCCTGCCCATGTCACGTTCCTCCATCTTCGCCAAAATCGAATCCGCGACCGACGCGCTCAAGTCGAAGGCCGCTTATCCCATGTTCAATCCGGAATTCGTCCACTCCGCGCCCAAACTCAAGGGTGACGACTTGTGGGAAATCTTTTCACGGAATTTCTCCTACGTGAACGGCAAGCCGATGGATTCGATCCAGCAGTTGATTGATTTTCTCCTGCAAAACAAACAGCTCCACGGCTACTGCGATCCTGCCCTCTACGACACCATCGGCAGCCAACTCGCCGCCGCTGGTTTGACCGTGGAAACCGAATATGACCGCGCTCGTTATGACGTCTATCAATTCGGCATCACCCGCGCCACCGGGGCCATCGCGGAGTCTGGCACGGTCATCATCGACGACGACCGCACCTCGCACCGGCTCGCCGCGCTTTCGCCCTGGGTCCACATCGCGGTGGTGCAGCGCGCGGAAATCCACCGCAGCATCCCGGACGCCATCGCCGCCTTTGGCAATAGCCCGAACATCATCTGGTGTACCGGCCCCTCCAAGACCGCCGATGTCGAAGGCATCCTCATCGAAGGCGTCCACGGCCCCGGCGAGCAGATCGCGCTGCTGGTGTGAGAAATCATCAGAATTCCGAACACTTGCGGCGCTTCATCACCGCACGCCCCTCCGGCAAAAAAAACTAATCCAAATGAGATTACTATTCAGGTGCTTAAGAAATCTTAAGCAATTTTCCCGACCCGCGACGTTTTTCTTGTGTTGACTGAACGAGCCAATGCCCTGCGTCCCATCATCCAAGCTGCCTTGGACGAGGGGCGTATCGACGCGATCTAAAAGCGCCAGATTTTCGACCTCCCAGAGATCCGAATGCAGGTCACAGAATACGCCGCCCCGCGCAAAATCTGCCCCAACTGCGGCAAAAATGTGAGACGCGAATTTCCCGCCAGCGTCGCCGCCACAGCCCAATACGGCCCCGCCATGCAAGCCGCCATGACCTATCTCAACGTGCGTCAAATCATCCCCTGCCAGCGCGTCGCCGACATCCTGCCAAACTATCGCGGCACCCTCGTCCACGACTTCTGGTGCCCCTAGGATACCCTGCTCGACTGCCAGCACTCCCGTTGCAACGCCCACCTGCTACGCGAGCTCAAAGCCTGCGTAGAAAGCGGCCATCACTGGGCCGAGTCGATCATTTTCACCCTGTTAGAAATGAAACAAACCGCTGCTCAAGCGCGACACAAAGGACAAGCAACGGTGGCTGCCGCGCAACGCAAACGGCTCAAAAGCGAATATGACATGTGGGTATTCGCAGGTCTCAAAGCCCACCCCGAACAGCTTCGACTAACAGGTCAGCGAGGTCGCATCAAACAAAGCACCGAAACCAATCTACTACGTCGCCTGC
>JAYVNM010000114.1:0-35324 GCA_043758445.1 Akkermansiaceae bacterium
AAATGGCTCCAAACACTTCAATTCAAACTTTCTTATCCGTGATCATCCGTGAAATCCGTGGTCAATTATTTCTTTCTTCGAGTTCCTCTCCCTAATGGACACCCTAGGCGTCCACCTATTTTCCCCAACGAAGCATTGGGCATGCCGAACAGTTCTGGGGCGCGGCACTAGGCAGTCCGTTTGATGACGACCCTACGCCCCCGCTTACTTCACAGTTAGTCCGCCCGACCTCGGGTCGCCCATTTGCCCGCCCGCATCGGCGTTGCATGGGCGCGGCGCATGGAGCCAAAATGCACCGCTCACCCACCGGGTAGTCACGGCGCAAACATTTCTTACTAATTTCTTGGCAGTTTAGAATGGAACTGTAAGAATTGTCTCAAATACCACGACCATGCATCCCGTTCCCTCTACCAGGCTGAACCGACGAACCTCGTCGATATGGGAGAATTTGTCGAAATTTCGCCACTATAGGCCTTGCAGGACATCAACATTTTTAGGGGGGGGGGCTTGGCTTCTGTGTGGCAGCTTGCGGGTCATGGCCGCCCTGCCGCTCACTGAAAGTACCTTCACGGAAATCATTCAGGAAGTAAATGTGGTGCAGGCGACCAGTAAGTCAGTCACCCCCGCGCGGGCGCACGATTTGTTCAAATCACCCGACTTGGTCCGAACCGGTCAGGCCTCCCGTGTGGAATTGACGGCCAAGGATCTAACGATCACTCGGATCGGTGAGAACACCACTTTTTCCTACGCCCAAAGCGGCAGAGAGATCGAATTGAAACAAGGCAGCGTCCTCTTCCACGCACCCGCAGGGATTGGCGGCGGAGCCATCAAAAATCGTGGCAGTTCCGCCGCAGTCTTGGGCACCACTGAAATCGGCGCGGTGCTGCCGGATGGCAGCTTTAAAGTTCTATGTCTCGAAGGCACGGTGACGGTGACCCTAGCGAATGGCAAATCAGTAAAGCTCAAACCAGGGCAGTTCGTGACCGTATCTCCGGACGGTAATCAACTCAGTGAAACGATGGATTTCAACTTGGGCCAATTGGCGGACCGTCTGCAACTCGTTGTTGGCTTTTCTCAAGCACTGTCTGCCTGGCACCTCATCGAAATGGCAGTCCACGACCAGAATCAGCAAATCGCGGCGGGCAAACTACCTAATTTGGTTTCGTTAAATGTGGCCAGCTTTGGACTGGATATCCGTTATCGGGGACTGAACGACCTGCCGTTTTATTCACGCAATGGCATTGATGAGGGAAACCCGCTGGACTTCCCTGGTATGGGACCGATCGGACCAATTCCTAATAGCCCGCTCCTTCCCCCAGGCCTGCCTATCGGATACTTCATCGTCATCCAGCCACCTCCAGCCACCGATGCCAATCCCCCGGCGGCGGCGCCCAAGGTGATGCGGCGTTGAAGATATTTCATGTCCGGCGGGTCATATACAATGGCTAATAGGACGCGATCCTACCCGCCGAGTTATTCAATCTAAACGGTATTAGCCATAGTTAAAGTGGACGTGCGGGGCAACCCGAAATTGTCACGTTAGACTTGTGCTGCTACTTCGCATCCATTTTCCAAACCCCATGCCACTCAACTGGAGGATGCGCTATCAACGTCTCACAGCGGGTGGCCAGCGCTCTGCTAGGACCATCGGTAAACCGCACCACCAACGCTTTAAATCGCTCCCGCGCCTCGGCAAAATTACCGGCAACATAGTCATCGTAAGCGGCCTGGTAGCTGGTGCAAATTTCCGCGAACTCCGGTGGCGTGCATGGGTTCGCACATTCAAACAATACCACCGGCTCACTCTTGCCTTTCACGATCACCCGATCCACTAACCGGTGCTCGCCTTGGCTGCTGAGTTGGGCAAATGTCACGCTCGTCACTAATAGTTTAAGCCCGTAATACTTGGTGAGCGCCTCGACCCGTGAGGCTTCGTTCACGGTGTCGCCGACCAGTCCGTAATCGAGTCGCTGGGCGGACCCCTTGTTGCCAACCAGCACCGCGCCGCTGTGGAGCGCCACGCCGTAGCCAAAGAGTTTATGCACCTCCGGCGTCAGTGTCTCACGGAGTTTTTCCATGGCCGTGATCAGTTTCATTGCCGCCCGACTGGCGAGATCCGCCGCATCCGGCTGTGCTTGCGGGGCCCCCCAATAACTTAGAAACTGGTCGCCGAGAAAGTGCTCCAAATTCCCCTCCTCGCCCATGATGGCGTTGGTCTGCGCCTCGAAAACGCGGTTGAGCAGTTCAAACATTCCTTGCGGCCCAAGCGTTTCCGCCAACGGCGTCGAGTTGCGTAAATCCGTCAGCAACAAAGTGACATCGGCGCGGCGTGGCTCCATCGAGCCGGGATCGGCCAGCACCGCCTCTAACACTTTCGGCGAAAAATAAAGCCCCATTGTGTTTCTCAGCTTCATCCGTTCCAGCCGCTCCAGGACGAAGTCATAGCAAAACACAATTAAACTGCTCGAGCCCAAAGTCATCAGCGGCACGGACAAGGAGCTCACCCGGTCAAGTTGGTCGAAACACAAGCGTGCGAAAAGCAGATACCCGATCCACAGGCCCGCTACGCCTAGCAAGCGTTTGCCAGGCTGGCGGATGACAAAGCACAGGACCGCCGCCAGCGCCCCGGACAGCGAGATGATCCAGAGATTGGTCGCTGGGAATGGCTCGGCTGGAAACTCTCCGTGCAAGGCAGCATTCAGGAAATGCAAGTGGATTTCCGGCCCCCCCATCTGTTTCGGATCCGTGAATGGCGTGCTGTGCTCATCGTGAAATATCTCAGCGGTGGGGCCGATGAGAACGATTTTTCCAGCAAAGACGTTGCCGTTAGCATAAGTCTTTTCCCATAACTTCGGTGAGAGTATATCTCCAACCGGGTAGGGTTTGTAACTGCCGGCCGCACCGGTGTAGCGGAACAGCCTGGCGTCGAAGCCCGCTGGAATCAAATCCGCACGACCGAACTTCCGCAACGCGCGTGCATCCATGGATTCCAGCACGACGACCGCGGGAACCATATCTCCCGATTGCGCACTGTTCTGGCGGAAACTCACCCGCCGCAAGGTGCTATCAAAATCCGGCCATATATTGACATAACCCAGTCGGTCATCTTCGACGGGAGAGCGTGTGGCGTCGGGCTTTATAATTTGTGCGTTGGGCAACATTAATTCCCTAAACTCCCCGCGATCCGTTTGCCCCACGTTGATGTTATAGCCAATGACAACTCGATCCTTATACTTTTCCAACACCTCATGAAATTTATCGTCCCCCTCCCCCGGTGCGGCGCACACGAGATCGAGCATAATGACTTTTGCTCCGGCATCGGCGAGTTTTTCAATCAGCCTTGCCCACACCGCGCGCGACCACGGGAAATTGCTTTGAAGTTCGCGCAACACCGGCTCGCGTTGGAGTTCCTCCTCACTGAAATCCGCCGTATAGACCGGTTTGTCGATGCCGATCAGCACGAGCCGGTCGTCCATCGGAGTTTTACGCCCGAGCCGAACCAGCCAATCCTGCGCGAAAAACTCCGCCTGCTGCAAGGGCACAAAGCCGCGTGAGCACAACAGCACGAACACCAGCGTGCAGACCGCACAAATGGCAAGAACGACCGGGGTGCGTCTGTTAAATGATTTCATCGGCTGACTTTGGGGAATTGGTCAATGGGAGTGCAAAGCTATGGATTCCCTGCCATGCTGCCAATCGGAAAAAAATACTCACCAAAACAAAGATTGTGAAGTGGTGAATTTCTGGCAGATTTACCGAATGAAGTTGCCAAGAACTCCGTCCCAGACTGCCATGAAGACCTTTTTCAGTTCCGTTCTGATGTCCGGTGTTTTATTCTCCACCGCACGGGCGGACAACAGCCGGGAGGTGGTCAGGGATGCTTCTGGACGGCTGATCCAGACCATCGACCACCAGAAGGATGCGAATGGCACGGTCAACTCAGTGACTCGCGACGCTTCGGGCCGATTGATCGGAACTGCGGTGAGCCATCCGAATTCCGGTGGTGATTCCACGGTTTACCGGGATGCAAGTGGCCGCCTGACGGGTGCCGCTCAGACCTCCGCTGCCGGGGCGGGCACAGCTCACACCACCTACCGCGATGCCAGCGGACGGCTCACTGGAAGCGCCGATTCCCGCGCCAGTCTTCATGCCGATACAAATACTCAATACCGGGACGCCGCGGGACGTCTCACCGGGACCAGCAGCACGAATGTAAGTCCCGCCGGTTCTTTTTCCGGCACCCGTCGTGATGCTTCTGGACGGCTAATTGAAACCACAGCGGGAAAAAGCCCCGCTCCGGTTCCGCAGCTGCATCGCCAGCCATAGCGGCGAGAGTGGCACGCATCTGACTGGCGTGTTGACTCGTCGGTATCTTGCCATCTGATTCCAGCACTTGATGTTCATGTCTGGCTGGGCAAGTATCTCGCCCTATTGAATGCTCCTGACGACCCAGCCCCCGCGAATTTTCCGGCGAAATTTCCCCATGTCCTGATTGGCACCTCGATCTTTCTGGCGGTTCAATATGGCATCGCGCTATGGCGCCTTTCGCATTCCTCGGCGGAGCTGGCCAACAAGTTCAGTGCCCTCGCCAAGGATAAATACATGGGCTTTCTGGTGCTGCAAAATCTGCAAGTCGCCATCGCCTACGTCTTGCTAGCCGTGGTGGCGGCCATTCTCATCCAGCCCTTTGTCGCACTATGGCCCGCCGCGCTTTCGCGCTCCAGCACGCGCCGGGCGGTCATTCTCCGCACCCTCTTGCTAACCGCTCTGACGCATGGCTTTTTCGCTCTGCGCTTGGTGAAAACGCGGCCGTATTTCATCGATCAGGCGGAGTTCGGGAGCTGGTATTACTGGCTGCTGGAATGCATGCCGCCGGCGAGCTTGTGGCTCCTGTTCACCCTAGTGCCGCTCGCCGTAATCTCGTTCGCCCTGCTCTGGCAAATCCGCCGCCACGGCCGCAGGGGCTGGATCGCAGCGGCAGCCATCACGGCGATCATCGCTCTAACTGCCGGCATCACGCGCTACCAAGATCGCCCCCGGGCCCAGGCTGTGGCGACCGGCAATCCGCTGAACGTCATCATCATCGGCTCGGACTCGCTGCGTGGCGATCTCCTCGGCTGCGCGGGCTACCAACCCCAGCGCACGGACGGTGCCGCCCGTGCCGGAGTCTCGCCAATTATCGACGTCCTTGCCAGCCAATCCTCCCGTTTTCAAAGCTGCTACACCTCCATCGCCTCCACCATGGAATCCGGAGTGCAACTGATGTCCTCGCAGTATCCGCAAAGTCACGGCATCCGCCAGATGTATCCTAACAGAGAAACTGTCGAGGCCACCAAAAGCCGCATCGAGACCCTGCCGACGCTGCTCGGTAAACGCGGTTATGACACCGCCGCTATCGGCGATTGGTGTGCGGGGTATTATGAAGTGATTCCGCTGGGGATGAACACGATCTCAGTCTCAAGTTTTGATAATTTCAAAATCTATATGAGCCAGGCCGTGGTGATGGCGCACTTCGTGGTCCCCTTGTATTTCGATAATCCGTTAGGCTATCAGCTTTTCCCCCAGCTCGAATCCTTCGCCCAGTTCGTCACCCCTGAGGTCGTCACCGGGCGTGTCGAACGCCGTCTCGCCAGCGTGGCCAAAACCCAGCAACCCTTCTTCTGGCACGTCTTCTATTCCTGCAACCACCTCCCCTACCGCAGCCGCGAGCCTTACCGCAGCATGTTCGCCGATCCCGCCTATCAGGGCCGCAATCGCAATGGCGTGGACTTCGACATCAACTCCTTCATCAGCGGCACCGACCTCGAATCGAAATGGAAAGCCCTGCCACCGAAGGAGGTAAAACAAATTTGCGCGCTCTATGATGGCTGCACCCGCCAGTTTGATGATTGTGTGGGAAAAATCCTCGCCGCCGTGGAAAAAAATGGCCTCGCCGACAACACCGTCATCATCATCACCGCCGATCATGGCGACGACCATTATGAACCCGGCGTCACCCTCGGCCACGGCCTCACTTTCAATGGCGGACTCCAAGCCAATCACGTCCCCATGATCGTCCATGTCCCCGGTGCTGCGCCGCAAGTCATCCCAGAAACGGTCCGCCTCATCGACGTGATACCCACCCTTGCCGAGTTGACCGGCCAGGAAAAATCCCCCACCTGGCAGGGCCAGAGTTTTGCCGGATGGATACGCAAAACCGAGACTCCCGTGGGCCGCCCATTTTACGGCGAAACCGGCTTTCCCTTCATTCAGTTCAAGGTCAATGGCATCGAGCGCCCCAAGCTTCCACCGATGGATGAACTCACCGGCATCGACGCTGATTATAACTATCAGTTCGTCGTGAAAAACGAATATCTCGGCCGCCTCATCGCCGCCAAACAACGCTGCCTGCGAACCCGCGATTGGAAACTCGTTTGCACGCCCACCGCCCAAGGCACCCGCCATTTCGGCCTCTTCCAGCTCGCCAAAGACCCGGACGGCCAGGTCGATCTAGCCGCTTCCCGCCCCGAGGTCCTCGCCCCTATGCAGGCCGCCCTAGAACGCTGGATGGATCAAAAAACCGAGTCGTCCATCGCGGAAATTTTCCCAAACGGAGAGCCATGACGCGGTCGGATGTATCTATTTTTCGGTGGACATGTAAAACATTCGTTATAACATTTCCCCATGACTGCGAAACTCAAGATCACCAGCATCGGCAACTCTGTGGGCGTCATCCTGCCGAAAGAAGTGCTGGAAAAGCTTCGGGTTGGCAAAGGCGACACGCTGTTTCTAACCGAAACGCCGACCGGGTATGAACTCTCGCCGTTAGATGAGAAAATCCAACGGCAGATGGAGGTCGCTGAGCGGGTGATGCGTGAGAACCGGAATCTGCTGCACAAGCTCGCCCAATGAGTTTGGAAGCACCGTATGAGCCGGAGTGGATCGAACTGGAAACGGTGTATCGCCTACACTCGCGCCAATTGGCGGAGCACGGCGGCGCTACCGGAATCCGGGACGAGGGCCTACTGATCTCCGCCATGAACCGTCCCATTGCCAAATGGGATTACGAAACGCCGCATCCAGATCTCTGCGATCTAGCAGCCGCCTATGCTTTTGGGCTGGCGAAAAACCATCCATTTCTGGACGGCAACAAACGCACGGCAGCGGTGGTGTGTGAAGTTTTCCTGATCCTGAATGGCCTGCAACCCACGGCAACGGAAGACGACAAATATCCGGTCTATCTGGCATTGGCTGCCGGTGATCTGCATGAAGACAGCTTCGCCGACTGGTTGCGGAAAAA
Source organism: Akkermansiaceae bacterium (assembly GCA_043758445.1). Classification (GTDB taxonomy): domain Bacteria; phylum Verrucomicrobiota; class Verrucomicrobiia; order Verrucomicrobiales; family Akkermansiaceae; genus Luteolibacter. Next base: position 7,280 of record JAYVNM010000114.1, read on the forward strand.
CACCGCGCCAGTTGAGTGAGCCTTTCCCGCCGTCCCGAATTGATCCGGCTGGTTCAGGAAAAATCCCCCATCCACCCCCCCGGACAATCGCCGCTTGAGTTTTCGTCCGCCGCCAGACAGCTTTCCGGCGTTGCCATGAAATTCCACGCCCCGTTCCTCGCCCTCTCACTTATTTCCAGCCTTTACGCGGCAGAGGTCCCCAAAATTTTCTCCGGTCTGCTCGATCAGGACATCTCCATAAAAGGCCAGATCGGCGTGGTGCAGCCGCCTCGTGAAATCGACAAATACATCGCCAAGGTCGAGGCCGCCGCCCGCAAAGATCCGAAGTGGTTCCATGATTACTCCGGCAACTCGAAACCCGGTGCCCCCCTGCCCTACGACGAGCGACTCGGCCTCACCAAGGAGGAATACGCCGAATACCTCGCCCTCTGGAACAAGCGCGAGTTCAAGCCCATCGAGGACGTCATGCTGATGCTTCGCAAAAGTTCCGGCGACACCTGGTCGATCACTTCAACCGGCACCGCCAGCACGCTCTCCATGCTGCGCTACACCGCGAAGTCCGACAGCTTCCGATCCCCGAACGGCGAGATGAAACGGATCGAAGACATCAAGGCGGACCCCTCCAGCATCCTCGGTGAGTGGACCGGTCAGGAATGGAAATTCGAGGAGGAAACCGGTCTCGGAAAAACCAAGGAAAACTTCGCGCTCGGGCGTCTGGCCGATAAAAAATACGCCATCATCGTTTACCGCGCCCAAGAGTTGTCCACCGAAGGCACTAAGCTGCTAGACAAGAGCCTCGTCATCCGCTTCGCCCTTGGCAAGGCCGGGCAAGCCCCGGAACCGACCTCTCCTACCAAACCGCTGCCCAAACCGGCGCCTAAAAAGTAAGCCATGGAACCCGATGCCCTCGTTCGCGGGAAACGCCGGGGTTACCGCCGTTGGCTGCGGGTGTCGCTGTTTCTAGCAGTCCTGCCGGTCGGAATTTTCCTGCTAGGCAATCTTGTGCTAACATGCCCGTGGAGCTGCCGCTGGCTCGCCGCCAAAATCGAACATCGGACTGGCATGGAAACCCACATCGGCGGCCTCTCCTGGGCGCCTTGGAACGGGGCCGTCGTCCATGATTTGGAACTGCTGCAACCCGCCGAGCTGCGTGCCGGACTCAATGAACCACTCGCCCGCATCCACGCGATCCGGCTGACCCCGGTCTGGCGGGCCTGGTTACACGGGCATCTGGAAGTCCGTTCCATCGAACTCGATTCACCTCGGCTGGTGATGCCGTTAGAGATGATGGCCATACTCGTTAGATCCGGGTCCGCCCCCCAGACAGCGCCGACCAACGCCGCCACTCCGCCGCCACCCATACTGCCAACCGCGCCACCCGTCACCGCGCCACCCGCCACCAAGCCTGCCGCCGGAAATCCGCCGCCCCCACCGTCGCCCCCGCATGCTCCCACCGCATGGTTATCATTGAAAAACGCCTCCTTCGCGCTAGTTCATGCCGTCTCACACAAGACGCTTTTCGAGATTTCAAAAACCGCTGGCATGATCCCTCTAGCAGGCGATCCCGCACGCTCGACTCTAACGGTTGGCTTGATTTCTGCAGCAGGAATGCCAGTGATCACAAACCTCCCCGCTAACCTTAATTGGAAAAATCCGCAGCTTGCCCTCGAACCGCTCAACGCAGAAATCAACGGCTACAAATTCGTCATCGCCGCCAAGATCACCGGCTTTAGCGGTCTGCCGCTTCAGATCGAATTCGCGCTGCCACGCCAGAAACCCACGCCATTCGCCATTCCCTTCAACGGCCAAGCCAATGCCGATGGCGTCGTCGCGAACGCCCGCTTCGTCGGCCTGTTGCTAGCACCCGGAACGTGGCAGGGAGATTTCGTCATCGAAGCCATCGCCCCAACCTTACGTTTTCCTGGCTCTGAGACCAAGTTCGACCGAGCCAGCTCCATCACCGTCCTGCGCCATGGAGTGCTCGCCTGCACCGATGCCCGCCTCATCGGTGACGAACTTTCATTATTAGGAAATGCCGCCCTCCTCGCCGATGGCCGAGCGGCAGGTGCCGTCCGCTTGGTCGCCGCCCCCGAAACCGCAGCCGCCCTCGCCAGTCGTATCTTTCCCATCATCAACAGCGCGCCGTCACTCACCCCGCTCGGGACGCCCCAACGCTCCGCCTTTGATCTGCAAGCCTTCGGCAATATCAACCAGCTTTTCCTCCGCCTCGGCAAGGACGGTCCCATCGTGGCGCTGAAACACTAACGAATCCCCATGAGAATCATCGCCGGAAAGGCCGGGCGCATCGCCATCAAAGTCCCCTCCGCCGTCACCCGGCCCACCTCGGATTTCGTCCGCCAAGCACTCTTCTCCATACTCAGTGAGAGGGTGGAAAACGCCCGAGTCCTGGATCTCTACGCCGGCTCCGGTGCCCTCGGTCTTGAAGCCCTTAGCCGTGGCGCTAACACCTGCACCTTCGTCGATGACCACCGCCAGGCCGGAAAAATCATCACTGAAAATCTCGACAAAGCCCGCCTTACTGGCGGCCACGCCGTGACCTCGGAAGCCATCCCATTTCTCAAACGGGACACCGCCACCTACGATCTCATCTTCACCGACCCACCGTATTGGAAATATCACGGCGACAAGAATCACGTCGCCGAGCTTTTCACCAGCCTCCTCATCCCACCCCGTCTCGCGGCCGATGGCTGGTTGATTGTGGAAATCTCCTCCCATCAGAAATCGCCCGAGCCGGAGCATTTTACCCTCGTCACCCGCCGCGAATACGGCAGCAGCGCGATTTTGATTTTCTCAAAAATCGCAGTCGTGGACTGATCCTCGTTTCCCTATCATGGCGGCGATGCGTTTCTCTCTCGCACTAACAATCTACCGGCTGCTCCTGCCGCTGCTGTTCGTCGCGGCGTTTCCCGGCTGGATTGTGAAAATGCTGCGGCGCGGTGGCTTCGGCACCCAGCTAGGTGAACGCGCTGCGATTTTCACCACCCCGCTTGAATACGAACCCTGTGGTGCCGTGCATTTCCATGCGGTCAGCGTCGGCGAGTCGCTGCTCGCACTCAAGTTGATCCGCGTGTGGTTGGTTAGTGAGCCGGACCGGCGTTTCGTGCTGGCGACCGGCACCGCGACCGGCCACGCGGTGGCCGTTGCCGCCGACATTCCGGAGCTACGCGTCACCTATTCGCCGTTAGATTTCCGCTGGATGGTCCGCTGCTATCTGAACCGCTTCGAGCCCACGCAAATCGTCCTCATCGAAGCCGAGGTCTGGCCGCACCTGCTGTTAGAATGCCAGCGGCGAAAAATTCCCGTGCGCTTGGTCAATGCCCGCATGTCGCCCCGTTCCGCCCGTCGATTCAGTCGTTGCGCCAGCTTGTTGCGCCCGCTTTATAGCCTGCTGGATTTCGTCGCCATCCAGGAACCCGAAGACGCCGGGATCTGGGAAATGTTAGGCATTCGACCGCAGGATATCCACGCGACGGGCAGTTTGAAATTCGACCCCAGCAGCGGCGCACACCCGTCGCGCAACCCGGGATTCCAAGCGATGCTCGACAGCTTCGGGCAAAGCCGACCCGTCATTCTGGCCGCCAGCACCCACGCCGGGGAGGCCGCTTGGATCGCCGCCGCCATCCGCAACGTGAATCCGCACATCCTAACAGTCATCGCTCCCCGCCATGCCGAGCGACGCTTGGAAGTGGTGGCGGAACTGGAAACCGCAGGTTTCGCCGTGAGCCTGCGCTCCACGTTTTTGGAACTTCCGGCAACCCGTGATCGCCGCGCTGTTTTCGTAATCGACTCCACCGGCGAACTCGGCACTTGGACGGCCCATGCGGATGCAGTCATCATCGGCAAAAGCTTTCTCGCCATCGGTGGCCAGAATCCCGGCGAGGCCATCCTCGCTGGCAAGCCCGTGATCTTCGGACCCCACATGGAAAATTTCCAACCCTTGGCCCAGCGCCTCGTCACGGCGGGAGGAGCCATTTGCGCCCGTAATCCAACCGAACTCTCACAGGCCATACTAACATCTATCAACCCGCAGCAGGCCGCAGCTATGACGCGCCACGCATCCCAGATCCTCGCCCGCCACGATGGCGCGACGCGGCGGATTCTGGTGCTGCTGACGGCCTGAAATAGCCCGGCATTTTGCTGCAAGCGGAGTTTGTCATTTTCGAAATCACTCTTTACAGTCCGCGTTGTGAGCGATTCTGACAACAACCCACTGAACAGCCTGCTTTCCAGCTTTGCCCTCGGACCCTCGTGGGCACGCGCCACCGGCGACGCCTCGGAACGCAAGCCCAAGGCTTTCTCCGGGGGGGATGAGCGCCCACCACGCCGCGAAGATCGCGACCGTGGCGCACGGCACAGTGGTGGCCCACCCGACCGTGAAAGCGGTGGACGTCGCCCGTCACCAGGTCGTGGCGGGAACTACGAGGATCGCCGTAGCAGCCCACCCCAACAAGTAGAGGCTCCTCCTGAATTCGGCGTCCGCGCCACCGTCGCCCCGGATCCAGTGGCCGTCCATCTCATCGGCAAGGAAGTCCATCAGGTCGCCCGCGTCTATCCGTTATTCGATGTCGCCAAGATCCTGCTCGCGGAAAAATCCCGCTGCCGGGCGATTTTCGAAGCGCCCGAACCACACGCCCCGCTCATCCGTGGCAAGCTCGGCGACTCGGTCTTCCTCACCCGCGAGGAAGCGATCCGCCACCTCTGGAACTCCGAAATGCGGAACGACTTGATCGAAGAAGAAACCATTGAGGTCGATCCACCGTCTGGAAATTTCCAAGCCATCGCCCGCTGTGGCATCTCTGGCGAATGGTTAGGCCCCGTCAATTTCCACTCCTATCAGACCAACCTGCGCCGCCTGCATCGCGAGCGTTTTGCGAAAATGCCCTTCGAGATTTACGCCGCCAAGGTCCGCACCGAGCGCGGCGAGGAGGCCGTCACCGCGTGGCTGGAGACGACGAAAAAAAAGACCCGCTGGCGGATCAAGGGCGATGGCGACGAGGCCTGGATCGACGACCGCGCGGAAATCGAACGCGCTGTCGGCGTCCGCTGTTTCGATCAAGCGTTTGAAGAAGTCCGCGTCGCCGAAGTCTCCGGGGCGGTTCTCGCGAAAAATCTATCACCCTCGTTGCTCACCTCGTTGAAAATCGCCGGCACCCACGCCCGCAACCATCCCGCCATCCTGATTCCCGCCGTATGCCGCGCCGTCGAGGCCGAGCATCTGCCCGTTTTCAAACGCCTGGGCAAGCTCCACACCGGTCCCGCCCGGCCACATCCACTGCCGCTCAACGCCGTGCTCGCCGCACGCCCTGCCCAGATGGTTTCCTGGATTCGTGAAAACAAGCCCGCGAAGCTCGAAGGCTTGTGGAAATCCGTCTTGCCCGAGGGCAGCACCGCCCCCCCCTCCGAGTATGCTGCGGACCTGTTCTGGCTGCTCCATCAAGGCCACATCCTGCTCTTCACCGACGATACCCTCGTCGTCCAAGACGCCCGCGATCCAGCCGCGGAAACCAGCACAGAACCGCAACCGAAGAAGAAAAAGAAGCGCAAGGCCAAGAAGCCGAAACCCGCAGATGAAGCTACGGCCACGGCTCCCGAAACAAGCACCGAAGCTCCAGCAACACCGGTGGCCGAAACCTCATCTGCAACCCCATCTGCAACCCCGGAAGTCGCCGCGGAAATACCGGTCGCGGCAGCAAGCGAAACGCCCGCTGCGCCTGCACCCGAAACCACCCCGGAACCGCTTGTCACGACGGTCGCCCCAGTCGCTCCCGTTCCCGAAATCTCCACCGCACCCGCTCCTGAATCCGCCGAGGCGCTGCCTGCCGCAGAATAAGTTTCAACGTGAAATGCGGATAATCCGTAGCTCCCATTCCCCCCTCTCAACCCAGCCTGAATCCAATGATTTTCAATTTCACGCAGGATTCCACCTGCCAAGGGTTGACGCGCCCCCTCGCCTATGGTTGAAACCTCTCGACCCGCTTCACGGAACGGTGGCTGAGTGGTCGAAAGCACTCCCTTGCTAAGGGAACGTAGGGGTAACCCTACCGAGGGTTCGAATCCCTCCCGTTCCGCCATTCCCCTCATCGTGAACATCCTCGCCTTCCACATTTTTCTCACCCAAGGCGCGGGACTCCTTGATCCCCCGCTGATTCTCATTTGCCTACTCGCCGCATTTCTGCTCTGGTCCGGTCGTAAGAAATTCGCGGGATTATTGAACTGAACCTGCGGTGTCGCTGCTGTTAGCGCGGGCTTGGTGGTTAGAGAGGTGGCCACATTGGCGAGCAAATAAATGAGTGCTTGCTCAAAGTGTGTGCCCCATACGCATGCGCTTGGTTTCAAGGTATTTCTCGTTGTGTGGGTTCGCGGGCTGGCGGATCGGAAGCTGCTCGACGATTTCCAGCCCGTAGCCCTCTAGGCCGATGACTTTTTTCGGATTGTTCGTCAGCAGTCGCATCTTGCGAACGCCGAGATCGTAGAGGATTTGCGCCCCCATGCCGTAGTCTCGAAGATCCGAGCCGAAGCCGAGTTTTTCGTTCGCCTCAATCGTGTCCATGCCTTCCTCCTGGAGCTTGTACGCGTGAATTTTCGCCGGTAAACCGATCCCACGGCCTTCTTGACGTAGGTAGAGCAGAACCCCGCCGTCCTTGGAAATATGCTCCAGTGCCGCCGCGAGCTGCCCCCCACAATCGCAGCGCCGGGAGTGGAAAACGTCGCCAGTTAGACACTCGGAGTGGACGCGGACGAGCGTCGGTTGTTCGGGGTCGATAGCACCTTTGGTCAGCGCGAGGTGGTGACTGGCATCGGTTTTGATTCGATAGAGATGGCAGTCGAATTCGCCGAAATCCGTCGGCATTTTCACCGTCTGCTCACGCTTCACCAGCTTCTCCGAGCGCCTGCGGTATTCGATGAGCTGAGCGATGGTACAGGCCTTGAGACCATGGCGGAGCTGATAGTCGCCGAGCTGGCCGACGCGCGCCATCGTGCCGTCGTCGTTCATAATTTCACAGATCACTGCCGCGCGCGGGAGTCCGGCGAGACCTGCTAGATCCACCGCCGCCTCAGTGTGGCCGGTGCGGCGAAGCACTCCGTCCGGCACAGCTTGCAGTGGAAAAACGTGGCCGGGTTGGACGAAGGCACCCGCCTTCACCGTAGGATCGGCTAACAGTCGGATCGTCAGCGCCCGGTCCGCTGCGGAAATGCCGGTACTAATGCCGGTGGCCGCATCCACACTGACCGTGAAAGCGGTTTTATGGCCTTCGCGATTTCTGCGGCTCATCTGAGGTAAATCCAGCTCCTCGGCCCGCTCGGCGGTGAGCGGCGCACAGATCAGGCCGCGGGCGTGGACGGCCATGAAATTCACCATCTCCGGAGTGCAGAGCGAGGCCGCTCCGGCGAGGTCCGCTTCATTTTCACGGGCCGGGTCATCCGCCACGATCACCAGACGACCGGCAGCGAATTCGGCGATAATTTCCGGAATGGAGCTGAAAACAAGCGGCAGTTCTGACATGATCGAATGGTAAAAATCAGTTGAGCGAGGGGTCTTCCGGTGCCTCCGCCAAGATGCGGTGGAGCGGAGAAAGGTGGCGCATGAGGCCATACCACAGGCTCGCATCATGCTCATGGCCAAGCAAGTCCGGCTGTGGGCGGGCGGCGATCCACGAGCTGCGCCGCAGTTCGTTTTCTAACTGCCCGGCGGACCAGCCTGAGTGGCCGACGAAGGCCCGCACGATCCGGCCCGGTCGCCTGGCATGCGCGACTGCGTCTTCAGCGGAGATCCGGAGCGCCCAGCGCAGACCTTGTTTTTTACTCCACCAGAACGAGGAAAACGTCAGTTGGTCACGCGCCACCGGGCCGCCTTCATGAACCGCGAGCTGCCGCAGGGGCGCAAATTCGCCTCCCGTCAGGAAATCCCCCACCGTTTTTCCCGTGGGATGATTCAAAATCAAGCCATAAGCTCCCGCCTCCGCCTGGTGCTCGGCTAGCAAGATCACCGAGCGGTGAAACGTACCTTCCCGCAACGACGGGTCCGCCAAGAGCAATTGCCCTTGAAGCTGGATGGGTCGGTCAGGATTGGATGGGTCAGCAGCCATGGGGAAAATGTAATGCCGCCGCCCGGATTCGCCAACCGTCGATTGCAGGAGAATTTCGTCCCGCCATGATACCCACGCCGAGGCCAGAATCCAAGTGGCCTAGGAGCGGCTGGCCATCATTCCTCACAACCTCACCGCCAGCCGGGTTTGTTTCGTCAACGGAAACTCCTCGCGGCTCCGGGCGTGGGAACGGCGGTGGATGCCCACCAACATGCCGACCGCCGCTAGGCTGATCACCAGACTGGTGCCACCATAGCTCACGAATGGCAGCGGCAGACCATCGTTCGGCAGCATCGCGGTGGTCACGGCGATGTTCTGAATGGCCGGGACCACGATCACACAGGTCAGCCCGAGTGCGATGCAGCGGTTAAAAACATTGTTCGCTTGGAGTGCGATGCCACAACCGCCAACCGCGATCAGCACATAACAGATGACCACGCCCAAGGTGAACGGCAAACCCAGTTCCTCGCCGACAACCGGGAAGATGAAGTCGATGTGGGCAAAGGTCAGTGTGCCAAATTTTTCCACGCCATTGCCTAGTCCCACGCCCCAAGGGCCGCCATTGCCGAGCGCGAGCAAGGACCGCCATTGTTGCATGCCCTTGCCAAGCTGGTTGATCGGATTTTCCAAATCCAGCCAAGCATCGATCCGACTGCGGCGGACTACGTCGTGCATCACATACCAAACCGCGCCGCTGGCTCCTAATAGCGCGGTCGGCACGATATAAATTAACCGGGTGCCGATGCAAAACATCAGCGCGCCCACCATGACCGAGAGCGACAGGGCGGTGCCCACGTCCGTTTCCACAGCGATGAGTAAAATGGGGATTCCCGCGATAGCTCCAGGGACCACGAAGCCGCGCCAGAAAGTTTTCACCTCCGTCTGCCAGCGAGCGAACCATGCGGAAAGCGCGAGTACGATCATGATCTTCGCGGCTTCGGACGGCTGGAATCCTCCCATTAAGGGCATCTTGATCCAGCGTTTAGAGCCATACTGCGGTTCTGCGATGCCCGGCACGAAACACAGCAATAACATGACACAAGCTACTAACAACATCCATGGCGCGAGTTTGCGTAACCACTCCATCGGAAATCGTGAGGCCACGCCCGCCGCCATCAATCCAACACCCACCATGATCGCCTGACGCGTCATGAAATGATAGGGGCCGAAGCCTTTTACCCAAGCTCCCGTGCTGGTCAGCATGATCAGACCGAGCGCGACCAGAGCAGCAACCGCAGTGCAGAGAATGATGGAACAGTGGCGGGTCATTGGAGCGGGAAAATCAGCGGGGAATGGATAGACTCATGCCGGTTTTGAGCTTGCTTGCGTCGGTGATGCCGTTGGCTTTCATGAGCGCTTCTTGACTAACCTTATAACGGTTAGCAACGCGCCAGATGCTGTCGCCATTTTGCGTGACGTAGGACTTGCCGGAAGAAGTGGCAGTGGCTTTGGCCGGGGTGTTGCTCGCTTTCACGGGGGCGCTGATAGTTTTCGCGGGCGCATTGGCGGCTTTGATTAGGTTACCAGTGGTTTTTACCGGGGCGACGATGGCCTTGGGAGCATGGGAAACTTCGGTGGCATGGGTGATGTTAGGATGAACCACCCGCGCGCGCGGGGTCTCGCTTTCATCCACCGGCACGGCTTCCACCAGGCTGCCGGAAGCGTCGGACGGCGCGAGTTCCCGGATCGCCGTGACTTCGGCTGGCTCGACAGCAATGATGCGCTTCGGCGGGATTTTCAGCAGCAGGCCCGGCACAATATCGACATGCTTGTTGATGAGGCGGAGGTCCGTTTCCTGAACCCCCGTGGTCGCTGCAATGCGGCTGTAGTTATCACCCTGTCTAACAATGTAGGGTTTTTCACCCGTCTCCATCCGTGGCAGATCCAGACGGGCAGGCACGCCGGCGACGGTCGCGGCGGTGGGCACTGTGGCATCCGGCTTCCCGGACTTCACCGTCTTGTGTTCATCTGGCGTGCGCCCGTCGAGGAATTTCTGATGCACGAAAATCAGGCCGATCGCCACGATGTGGATTAGGAAAATAATTGTTAGTGCGCGGGATATTTTCGAGCTCCCGTCCTCCATTTCCATGTCCGGAGTCGCGGTCGCGGCGACGCGTTGTTTGCGGTTGCCGGTGACGGCGAACAGACGTTTGAAAATCCCTTTCTGCACGGGACGGCGTTTGACGGGTAGGGTATGGAGTTTCATGGCAATTTTATCGGAGTTGATGGACGAGATCTCTGAAGGCATTTCCGCGCTGTTCGTAACCGGAAAATTGATCGAAGGAAGAAGTTCCGGGTGAGAGCAGCACGGTGGACCCGCGCGGCGCGAGGCTGCGGGCGGTGGCGACGGCATCCGCGAGGGTCGAAACCGCCTCGCAACTAACAGCCGACGAAAACAACGCCGCGAGGGGCCGGGCGATTTGGCCGAAGGTAACCACCGCGAGGGCTTTTTTCACGAGCAATGGAACCACCGGCGCGTAGTCCAGGCCCTTTTCTTTACCACCCGCGATGAGCACCACCGGGCGGGTTTGCGAACGTAGGGCGCTTTCTAACGCATGGAGATTCGTTGCCTTGGAATCATTGAGATACTCCACACCATCCAAAGTGCGGATGAGTTCGCAACGGTGCGGCGGCGGGGCGTAGCCATGGAGTGCCTCACGCATGATCGAAGCGGAAATCCCGATTACTTGACAGGCCGCCAGCGCGGCCATCGTGTTCTCCGCGTTGTGCAAGCCACGCAGGCTAGTATCGCGATCCATGTCGAGCCAAGTGCTGCCACCGTGTTCGATGGTCTGGCCCTCGGAATGCCAGTCCGCCGTCGGTTCTGTGGTGGAAAATGTCACGACCTTCGCCGCCAGTGTGGGAAGATTCTCACCGGTCCTAACAATCACTGTATCCGCTGCCGTCTGGTTTTCAAAAATCCGCAACTTGGCCGCGCGATAGGCTTCCACAGTCGGATAGCGGTCCATGTGATCCGGCGCAAAATTGAGCCAAATCGCGACCACCGGATGCAGGGTGCGGATGGTTTCCAACTGAAATGAACTCAGCTCCAGTGCGACCACCGACGGCGGATTTTCCTGCAGTACGACTTCGGCGAAGGGCGTGCCGTAGTTGCCACAGGCCGTGCCACCGAGAGCCGCGTGGGACAGAATCCGAGCCACCAACTCGGTGGTGGTCGTCTTGCCGTTCGTGCCGGTGATGCCGATAATTTTCCCCTGATAGAAACGGGCCGCCAGTTCCACCTCACCGATCACCTCGCCCGCGTGGGTGGCAAATGCTGCGACGTGAGGGCCGTAGGTATCGATGCCCGGACTCACCACCAGTAAATCACAAACCCATTCGCGACCCTGCGCCGCCGTCGCCTGCGGATGGATTTCCACGCCCGCCGGCATTCCATCGAAGACCTCCGCACCAGCACCATCCCAAGCGGAAACAGTGGCCCCTTCACGTAAGGCCAGCGCCGCCGCCGCGCGGCCACTGCGGCCCGCGCCAAGGATGGCGACATGTTTTCCTGCGAGTTGCATATTTCTGTTAGGCGATTTTGAGAAGTGCGAGGCCGAAGAGGGCGAGCATGATAGAAATGATCCAGAAGCGGATGATCACCTGGTTTTCATGCCAGCCTAACAGCTCGAAATGATGGTGAATTGGCGACATTTTAAAAATCCGCTTTTTGCGCATTTTAAAACTGCCGACTTGGAGGATGACTGACATCGCCTCCATCACGAATACACCGCCGATGATAATGAGCAGGAGTTCCTGTTTCACACAAACCGCCGCCGTGCCAAGTGCGCCACCGATGGCGAGCGAGCCGGTATCCCCCATGAAAACCTTGGCAGGATGGCAGTTGAACCACAGGAAACCAAAACTCGCGCCGACCAATGCCATGAGGAAAACCGCCAACTCGCCGATGTAGCGGTTATGGGGGATCACCAGATACTCCGTCGCCATGTAAAAGTGGCCGGCCAGATAAGCGAGGAAGGCGTAGGACAGCGCGACGCTGATCGTGGTGCCAGTGGCGAGGCCGTCAAGACCATCCGTTAGATTCACCGCATTCGAGCAGCCGACGATGACGAGCGCAAAAAACGGGATGATCGCCCAGTAGAGATTGACGATTGGAAACTTGAGTAGCGGGAAACAAATCGCGCCGATCCCAAGCGGATTGTCACCGAGGCGGTAGCCAGCCAGTCCTTCGGAAATCTGCTGGGGAGTGGCGTTGAAACCGGAGATTTCCTTTTTGAAATAGAGGAAACTCGCCGCTACCAGCGCAATGGCCAATTGCCAGCCGAGCTTCTTCCGACTGCTGATGCCATCGGACTTTTTCTCCTTCACCTTTTTATAGTCGTCGCAAAATCCTAACAACCCGCAGGCCGCCATGGTACAGGCGCAGACGGCGATAAAGGGATTCAGCGGACGGGCGAAAACCAGTGTTGAAATCAGCACCGAACCGATGATGAGCACGCCACCCATTGTTGGCGTGCCGATTTTTCCGCCGTGAAGTTCCGCCAGTTTATGGACCTCCGCAGCGGTACGGATCGGCTGTCCGACTTTGAGAGAAATCAACCGGCGAATCACGCGTGGGCCAAAAATCACCGAGAGGATGAAGGACAACAGCCCCGCGCTGGCCGCCCGGAAGGTGATGTATTGGAATAGATTGAGAAACCGGCACGTCTTCGCCCAATCGACTCCATGCTCGAAGGCGTTCGACCAGTAATCGTAAAGTGCGGGAAGCATTAGTTTCGAGGAAATGCGGCGTGCATCACACGCTCGATGGTTGCGGCGCGGCTGCCCTTGAAGAGCACGACGTCACCGGGTTTCACCTCGCGGGTCAGCCACTTGGCCGCTTGGTCGAGGTCAGGAAAATGCGGCGCGTTTTTCGCACCTTCAGCGATGCCCTCGGCACCTTCACCCACGGCGACTACCGTTAGATGACGTTCGGCAGCGAGGGCACCGGTCCGCAAATGGGCGGCCGGCGCGTGACTGCCTAGCTCGCCCATACGGCCGAGCACGATGATGCGCCGCGCACCATTGCTAACAGGCGTATCGGCTAGAGTTTCGATGGCCGCAGCCATCGATTCGGGATTAGCATTGTATGTATCATCGATCACGGTGGTGCCTTGATAGAGATAATGTCCTAGCCTTCCGCCGGTTAGAATAGCGGTGGAAAGTCCCACCGCGATTTCCGCTGGAGAGAGTCCGAGTTTCCAGCCGACACCGGCGGCTAACAGCGCATTGGTCACCATGTGGCGACCCGGTACGGGCAGCGAGACTTCGGCGGTTTCCGCGCCTTCGATAACAAGAGTGAACAAGGTGCCATCAACCTCGAATCTGAGGTTTTCCGCCCGCACCAGACCGCGCCCGTTGCCGACGGCTACCATCGCGGCACGCGTCCGCTGTCGCAGATACTCGCGGAACTCACAGGTGGCAGGCAGGAACAGAATCCCATCGGCCGGGAGTGCGCGGGCGAGCATGCCTTTTTCCTCGGCGATGGCCTCACGGGTTTTCAGAAACTCGATGTGCGCGGTGCCGATGTTGGTGATGATGCCATACTTGGGCCGGGCAATTTCACACAGCTGCGCGATTTCGCCGGCGTGGTTCATCCCCATTTCCCACACGGCGGCGCTGTGCTCGGGAGTCGTCGCTAACACGGTGAGCGGCACGCCAATGTGGTTGTTTAAATTTCCACGGGTGGCGGAAACATTGAAGCGCCGCGACAGTATGGCGGCGGTGAAATCCTTGGTGCTGGTCTTGCCGTTGGAGCCAGTGATGGCGACCACTGGGATGTCCAGTTGCTTCCGCCACCAGCAGGCGAGGCGTTGCAGTGCTAACAGCGTATCCGCGACGACGATGACGGCGGTATTTGCTGGAACCTCGCCCGTCCAGTCACGGACCACTGCGGCGGCGGCACCCGCTGCGAGCGCCTGCGGAGCGAAGGTGTCGCCATTGAAATTTTCCCCGCTGAGCGCGAAAAACATCGCACCTAAGGGCAGGCTGCGGGTGTCCGTCGAGACGCCGCCAGTGATCAACACATCGCCCCGTCCAGCGGCGACAGGTGCGCCGAGGATGTCTGCGAGTTGTTGGGCGGTTAGAGGTTTCATGACATATCTGAGAGTGCTAGAGCGTGGTCGCGCAGGGCCTTGCTCGCGTGCCTGCGGTCGTCGAAGTCGATGGTGTGATCGGAAAATTGTTGGGTCGTCTCATGACCCTTACCGGCGATGAGAATGATGTCGCCAGCGTGTGAGTTCCGCACCGCGAAGTTGATCGCCTCGTCGCGGTCCGGGATGCTGCGGAAGGTTTTTCCGGCGAGGCCGGCTTCAATCTCGCGGATGATGGTTAGAGGATCTTCCGAGCGCGGATTGTCCGAGGTGACGACGCAGGCATCGCTATGGCGGGCGGCGGCAGCGGCCATCAGCGGTCGCTTGCCCTTGTCGCGGTCGCCACCGCAACCGAAGACGGTGATGAGGTGACGGGGGTTGAGTTCCCGCAACGTGCGGCAGGCGTTTTCCACGGCGTCTGGGGTGTGCGCGTAATCGATGAAAACCGTTGCTCCACCAGCATTGCCGACGTTTTCCATCCGCCCCGGGACCTGCGGCGCATCGGCCACCGCAGCTACCGCGTCGCGCGGGCGGATACCGCAGGCGCTGGCGGCGGCGATTGCGGCTAACAGATTATATGCATTGAAACGACCGATCAAGGGTGCGCGGACAAGATAGGTTTTGCCCTTCGCCGCAAGTTCGAAAGACATCCCCCGCGCGCTCTGGTGGAAATTGTTAGCGCGAAAATCACACTGGACGCCGAAGCCGAAGCGGAGCACCGACATTTTCCCATCCAACGCGGCAGCCAGCTCTGCGCCACGGGCGTCGTCGGTGTTGATGACGGCCACCGGTTTTTTCCCGAGCGGATTCGCAGCGAGTGCATAGAACCAATCTGCCTTTGCTTTGAAATAGGCATCGAGCGTGCCGTGATAGTCGAGGTGATCTTGCGTTAGATTAGTAAACACGCAGGCGTCGAAGCCGATAGAGGAAACCCGTTTCTGGTGGATGCCATGCGAGGAAACCTCCATCGCCACGCCCCGGCAGCCGTGATCTTTCATGCGACCGAGTAGAGCCGTTAGTTCGATGGAGCCGGGGGTAGTGTGTTTGGCGGGTTCCACGGTTTCCCCGTCATCTACCAGAATCGTGCCAAGCAAACCGGCGCGATGCCATGCCGTTTTCATCAGGTGATGAAGCAAAAAGGCGGTGGTGGTTTTACCGTTCGTGCCGGTGACGCCAGCCATTACTAGGTCTTTCCATGGATGCCCGGCCATGATCGAGGCCATGGCGGAAACGGCCGAGCGACTGTCAGGCACCTGCAGCCAAGTCGCAGATCCGTTATAGTCGGCGGGCTGGGCAGATTCCGCTAGAATCGCGGCGGCACCAGCGGTTAGAGCGTCATTGATGAAACGATGGCCATCTATTGTCGTGCCACGGATGGCAGCGAATAGCATGCCCGGAACCACCTCGCGCGAGGACGCAGTGATGCCATGCACCTCGGTATCCAAAGATCCGGCGATCATGACTCTTGATAGACAGGATGCAAGGTCGCGGAGAATCATCGGGCGGTAGCGGCGAGCGGTGGGACGAGGGGTTCGGTAGGTTGCAAATTCATGTGCGCGGCGACGCGGGTGGCGATCTTGCTGAAGACCGGCGCGGCGATCAGGCCGCCTTGGTGTTTGATGGTCAGAATGCGCGGGTCATCTATGACAACCACACAGACGAAGGCGGGATCTTCGGCGGGCATCATGCCAGCGAAAGAGGTGATCATCTTATCCGTGTAATATCCGCCGCGTGGATTGTGCTTCTGGACAGTGCCGGTTTTCCCTGCCACTAGAAAACCCATGACAGCGGCGCGCGTGGCGGTGCCGGCCTTGACCACTTTTTCCAAGGCGGTCCGCATGAGTGAGGCGGTCTTCGGCTTGAGGACCACATTCACGACTTCTGGCGGATATTCCTCAACGACGGTGCCATCGTTCGCGATGAGCGATTTGACGATGTGGGGTTTCCTGAGTTTGCCATCGCTGGCGATGGCCGAGTAGGCGCAAGCCAGTTGCAAGGGCGTCACGTTGGAAGCATAACCATAACAGGCGCGTGAAAAATCCACTTCATTGCCCGTGTTGTGCGCGGTTCCCGAGCTTTCACCACTCAATAGAATTCCGGTTTTGCGTCCAAAACCATAGTTATGGAGATAATCATAGAATCGTTTTGCACCTAGCTGCCGGCCGATGCTATAAGTGCCATTGTTGTTCGATTTCTGAAGCACGCCCTCAAAGCTCAGGATGCCTGCTGGATGATCGTCCCTCACCACATACCCCTTGCCCTGATAGAGGCCATTGTGACAGAAAATCGAGGTCTGGGGCGTGACCAAGCCCTCATTGAGCGCACCAGAAGTCGCGACGATCTTGATGGTTGAGCCGGGTTCATAAATCGCTTGAATCGCATAGTTGTAGCCGTTTTCAGCGAGGTCCTGTTTGAGGTTGAGATCAAACTGGGGCCGGCTTGCCATGGCGAGGATTTCACCCGTTTTTGGATCCATCAGCACGACTGCGCCGCGGGCGGACTGGAATTCCGCCAGTCCCTTGTCCAACTCTTCCTCGACGATCGACTGGATGCCCATGTCGATGGTGAGTTTAACATTCAAGCCCGCGCGCGGCGGCTTGAGACTCGCAGAATTACCAGGCACCACGAGTCCCCGGGCATCGCGGAAATGCTCACGCGAGCCGTCACGTCCTGCTAGAAACCCCTCCATCGACGACTCCACGCCGAACAGCCCGATTACCTGCGTGTGCGGCTTGCCGTCATCGTCTTTCTTCTCGACCTCACCGGTGAAACCGATCAAGTGTGTCGCCAGATTCGGCGCGGTGTACCAACGTTTGATAGAGTTTTCGAATTCGAAGCCGCCGACCCAATGAGTTTCGACGGCGTCGCGGAGATTATCCGCGACATCTTCCGGCAGATCCTTGGCAATCGCTAGCCACTCGCCCTTGCTGTTTTCGATTTTTTCACGGAGTTCTTCGCGGCGCATGCCAAGCGGACGGGCGAGAATGCTGATGGCGTAGGCAAGGTGTTTTTGCACGATCCCATCCGCAGTTTCCCGCGCTAGGATTTCCCCCCGCAGGCCGTTGATGCGTCTGCGCTGTTGGGCTGGATCGAGCAAATTCCAACCGGGTTCCGCGCTGGCTTCCTGATAGGCAAGTCCGAAGCTGGCGAGCTTGGGGTCATTGAGGTGTTTTTTATCCAGAAAGACGGTGGCAACGGGAATGCTTTTCGCGAGCGGCTCTTCGTGTCGATCCACAATCTCGCCGCGGCTGGCGGGGATTTTCTCGGTGCGGTGATAGGCCTTTCGCGAGTTTTCCGCATAGCGCTGGCGATCCACTAACTGGATTTGCACCAATCTCCCTGAGAGCACGCTCAGTCCGGTCACGAGGACCAAGCACAAGCCGATGCAGCGGGATTGAAAAGTGGATTTCACAGACTATGGAGTGGCGGACGCGACGCTATGGCTGGCGGGTGGGGCGGCTTCGATATCTTCGACCACGCCGATGGGAATCGGACGCAGGGCAGAACCGTTGGATTCAATTTGTTTGCGGATTACAAAGCGGTTCAGCAGCTCGTCCATCCGCATCTCGGTGATCCGGATGTCGAGGCGTTCCTGTTCGATATGGCGGTCGATGGCGTCGATTTCCCGGCTGATCTGGACTTGGCGGTTTTTGTAAAATGCGTGGACGACACCACCGGACGCCGCGATCACCGCAGCGAGAATGAGCGAGACAAACACCCATGCGGGCGTGCGGGATTCGTTGCGGCGGTGGTTCATGGCTTGAGGTCCAAAAGCTGGGCAACCCGCAGTTTCGCACTGCGGGCTCGCGGGTTCAGGGAGGTTTCCTCGGCAGTGGGCACGATGGCTTTGCGGGCCAGCAGGCGGAATTGGTAGTCCGGATTCGGCCTGGGTTCCGGCCATCCCGGATCGTCGAGAAATTCGGTGGAACGCTGTTTGAGGAAGCGTTTCACGATCCGATCTTCGAGGCTGTGGAAGGTGATGATTAGCAAGCGCCCCCCCGGTTTGAGCACGGTGGGCACGGCTGCTAGAGCGGCGGAGAGCGATTCGAGTTCCTCGTTCACTGCCATGCGGATCGCTTGGAAGGATTTGGTCGCGGGGTGAGTCCGGCCATGACGACCAATGGCGCGCTCGATGCAGCTCGCGAGATCGAGTGTGGTGGAAAACGACCTAATGGCGCGTTGCTTAACGATGGCCCCAGCGATGTGGCGTGCCTTGGATTCCTCACCGTATTCAAACAGAATTCTAACAATGTCCGCTTCCGGCCAACGGTTCACGATTTCGGCCGCCGTGCGTGGGCTAGACGGTCCCATTCGCATATCTAACGGCCCCTCCCGCATGAAAGAAAATCCCCGCGCGGCGGAATCAAGCTGACGGGAAGAAACCCCGAGATCCATCAGCAGGCCATCGGCCAGTTCCCCCCTTTGGATCCCGGGGATTTCCGGGAGGCGTGAAAAGTTTCCTTCCCACGTAGAAAAGCGTTCGCCGAATGCGGCGAGCCGGGCGCGGGCGTGGGCTAATGCTTCTGGATCGCGATCCACACCGAGCACGCGAGCACCAGCTTTCAGGAAAATTTCGCTATGCCCACCACCGCCGAGGGTGCCGTCGATGATGAATTTTCCCGCAGCGGGAGCCATCCAAGTGGCGATTTCCGCAGGGAAAACCGGGAGGTGATAGTCACTGGGCACGGCGGGTTCGGAGAAAACAACAGGAGTCCGCACCGACAACCAGCCAGGAGCGGTGCGGACATCCGTTAGGTTCGACAAGGCGGCATGCTGTCCCGAGCGCGCCGCTATGTCTGAAAGGAAAATTTGCGATGGCCGCACTGACAACCAGCCAGGAGCAGTACGGACCATCGTTCCAAATAGCGCGAGAAGCTCTGTCCCGAGAGACTTCGTGCGCCCAGCCAGGAAAATCACCGGACGCCGCACCGACAACCAGCCAGGAGCGGTGCGGACATCCGTTAGGTTCGACAAGGCGGCGTACTGTCCCGAGCGCGCCGCCATATCTGAAAAGAGTCCCAACCCTGACACGCGGGCGAGAGCGACCGAAGCCGCAGAATTGCGGACCGCCTCGAGTGTCAGGATTGGTGGGGTGAACAACATTGCTGCTGTTGGGTGTGTGGTGGGTGAGAGTTTGGGGAAATTAGAAGATTCCGAGATCGTCTTCAGCGACCGGGCGGGACTCGATGGTGAGAACCTCGTCGAAATTCGTCCCGCTCCAGACTTCGAAGTAGTTGCCACGACCGGCGAGAACCACGTCAGATTCGGCGGCGATGCCCGCCTTCTCGCTGAGGTCTTTCGGGATCAGGAGTTTGCCTTGGTCATTCAGGGACACCTCTTTGCAGAGCATCGCCAGTTTACCGAGCAGGAAGGTTTTCTCCCCTGGGGTCTTGGCGCTACCTGTGATCAGGGCGACCTTTTCGTTGTAGGAATCTTCGCTGAGCACCTTGACGACCGGCATTTCATGCCGTTGTGAGAACTGTAGGAACAACGGCGCGTTCGCCTCCGGGCGCCACGCGGTCGGGATGGAAACCCGATACTTCGGGTCCATCTTATAGGGCGCAAAACCCTTATAACGTTGTTCGGTGGTGCTCACGGGTGGAACTGACCTTCGTGTCAGTGCCCAAAAATACACAGGAATACACTTTACCCGCAAGAATAATTTGATATTTTTTACTATCTATGTAAGCACCTAATAATCAATGATTTATTTCGTGTTTAAAAAATGAATCCTGATGAAACTTGAGCACATTCTCCAAAAATACCGGCTGAATCTCTCTTGGAATTAGGTAATTTTTTGGGAAAAATCGCGAGAATTTCAAAAATTCGTAACTCAGTGTATCCAGATAACGATTTTGTTTCAAAAGTCTCCTGCCGAGTCCGATTGAAGGGATTTTCAGCAATTTTTAAGCAGAACCGTAATCCAGCTTGTCATTACTAAGGAAACCTCAAAGGATCAGGCCTAGTGAACGTGTTCAAACTAGGTTTGTCAATCTGGATTTGCCTGCTGGCTTGGGCCGTGCCATCCCAGGGACAGTCTTTGCCAGACGCGATGACCCAGGGTGGAGCGGCCGCGCCTGCGAGCGGGATCATCGACAGCGGTGGTTTTTTCGCTCGGGATCCCATCGCCCTCAAGCGGATTTCCGAGTCCATTCTGAAATTGAAACAAGACTGTGGCTACCAAATCTACTTGGTGGTCGAGCCCGTGCTGATCACCTCCACCGCCCCCGAACTGGCGGCACAACTTCGGCAAGCCTGGCTGCCTGACGGCAACGGTCTGGTGGTGGTCTTCGAGTCGGACAGCCGCAATGTCGGCATCGGCCGGGACATGACCGGAATCCCGGATCAACAGGATACCGCCGCCCGCATTCCGACACATGAAGCGGATGCCATGCTCACCCGGGCCCTGGAGGCGACGGATGTCAAGCTCGCTCCCGAACCCTATTTGGAAGCATTCGTCGGCAATCTGACCCGCGAGTTCGACCGGTATTTCAAACTCCGCAGCACCCCGCCACCAGCGGAGCGGACGATGAAAATCGGCCTGCTGGTGGTCGGCACGCTCTCGTTGTTAGGACTGGTCGGCATCGGCTTGGGCTGCATCATCCGGCATTCCAGCATGACCGGGGTCCGTAGTTTTCGCTTCCCGCTGGTGGATCGCCCCGAACGTCTCGGCGCGACCTGCGGAGCCAGCGTCACCGCCCGCCGCTTCGCGCCAAAGGGCTGAACTCGCCGCTATTACCTTGTGCAACGTCCACCCGTTCCCCAGCTTCGCGAAAATTCACCATGCAACCTTGGCAAGCATTCATCCTAGGCGTGATCGAAGGGATCACCGAGTATCTTCCTATTAGCTCGACCGGTCATTTGATCGTCGCCCAACGTCTCATGGGCATCGGCGGCCCGGTCGGCTCCGTATCCAAAGCCGCAGCGGATGCCTTCGCTGTGTGTATCCAGGGCGGAGCAATCCTCGCGGTGCTCGGGCTGTATTGGAAACGAGTCCTACAGATGATCCGCGGGGTGCTGGGCCAGGATGCGGCGGGGTTGAAACTTGCCATCGCCATCATCGCCGGATTTATTCCCGCCGCCGTGTTAGGCTTGTTACTCAGCCACTGGATCAAAGCCCACCTCTTCGGCATGTGGCCGGTCGTCACCGCATGGATCGTCGGCGGGATCGGAATTCTCGCCGTCGCGCGGTGGCGGAAAAACCAACCGCCACGCGATGGTGGTCTGGAGCTAACGGAACTCACCTGGCAGCTCGCGCTCATTATCGGCCTGCTCCAATGCGTGGCCCTCTGCCCCGGCACCAGCCGCAGCCTGATGACGATCTGCGGTGGCCTGTTAGTCGGACTCTCCGTGCGGGCGGCAGTGGAGTATTCATTTCTGCTAGGCGTGCTTACACTCACTGCCGCCACGGCCAAGGAAGCGGTGGAAAAAGTGAATGATCTCGATCCGGCATTCAACCACCTCTTCGGCGGCACCAAGCTGATGATCCACGAATACGGCACCATGCCGCTGCTCATCGGCATCATCGCCGCCGCGCTTTCCGCCGCGCTGGCGGTGAAATGGCTGGTTGCCTATTTGCAAAGCCACGGGCTCTCCGTGTTCGGTTGGTATCGAATCGCGCTCGGTCTCACCATCGCCGGGCTGATTGTCGGCGAGGTCATCACCGCATGAAGCTTGCTCTAGCAGAGTCTAACCATATCCTTGATGAACTGGCCCCAGAGGAATAGCAGGCCGCGTTTCGAGTATTGGAAATGACCGTCACCGGTGAGTTGAATGAGTCCGGCGGCCAAATTGTGATCCACCTGCCGCCGCATTTCCTGCTCGATGGAATTCTCGATCTCTTCCGGGTCCGGCATCCGCAGACGGTCGGCCGCGAGGTTCAGCCGACCGAGGTATTTCCGGTGATCCTTAAGAATCTGGTGGAAGCAGCTCCGCTCGCAGGGGACATGATTCCATTTGACGTTGGGCGGGCATTGCAGAGTTGGCGCGAAGGGAAAATTCGTCGTCCGCCAGATGCCGCCGTCCGCATCATGCGAGGTGATGGAGATAAAGGCGAAGGCCACATTGCTCTGTTCACAAAGACAAACCGCCGCCACTGCGCGCTCTTCCGGGTGCCAGAATAGGCGGAAAAACTGCTGCATTCCGGCCCATTCCCAGCCGCAGTCGGAAACGTGCTCGAAACCCTCCTCCTCCATCGCCACCGCCGCTTCCGTCGCGTTCGGGAAAAACGATGGATTCGGGATCACCCGATGATGCAGCCGGTTTTCCAAGGGCAGACGCATCCGCCGGATTCGGGACAGCAGTTCGATCCATGGCAGGAAAAACCACAACGCCACACCCACGAGGCCACCCACCAGTTTTCCGCTCAGGAAATAGAACATGCAGAAACTCGCTCCGAGAAACGTCAAGGCTCCCAGCTTGCGCAAAAAGCTCGTGCGCGCCGAACGCAGTGCCATCGCGAGAACGAGCAGGCCGACGACAATTAGAGTTTCACGCATGGGAATCGGGTAGGGGAATTTGCCACAGTGGCACTGGATACGAGTTCCACGGATGGTGAGTCCACGCAAGGTCTTGTTTTCACTACATGCAGGTAAAAATCAGCCGTCAACCCCAAGCGAGGCCCAGAAGTTCCCGCAATCTCGCCGGGTCCGTCGCCGAAGTCTTCGCCACAAAGCCCCGCGCATGGGCGAAATGCACGTCCGCACAGTCCGCGATCCGCGTGAAATCCAGCCCTGGATGATCGTTGTGCCGCGACATCCCAAAGCCCGCACCGCGGCGATCCGGGTAAACCTGCCCCACGATTTCCCGCGCATCATTCCGTGACTCGATGAACCGTGCCAGCCCCGTCGATGGGTCGTCCCCGAGTCCCTCCGTCTGTGGCAAATACAACACCTTGAAGACTCCACGCGGCGATGCGATTTCCCAAATCTCCGCCACTGCCGCGAGGTGATCCAGCCGCTCGCGCAGGTTTTTCAAATAATCCAGCAAATCACTGCCGGTCCACCGCATCACCTCCCACAGCGGCTCCCCCGGCCGCAGTTCTGCGACCCCGGCGAAGCGGCGCAGCAGCGTCGTATCAATCGGCGAATTCAGCTTGAACAAGGTTTCCCGCGACACTCCCAGCCAGCGCGCCGTCTCCACCGGCCCCCGCGTGTCGAACCACTCGGCCGGCTCCAGCCAATCACAAAACGCCCGCGCATCTTCGTAAACTCCCAGTGCCTTCATCACTAGGCTCAGCGAACAAGTCGGCGGATAATCCTTCGGAAACTGATGGTGGTCGAAATTACCCCGCTCCGGCGCGTGCTCATGCCCCACATCCACCACCGCCGTGGAAACATTCGCCAAATCCTCCGGCGTCGGCTCCCGGCGCACGATCGGCACCCGGTTTCCAGCAAGCAACAGGCAGCAAGCAAGGAACTCGTCCTTATGCGAGCCGCCGGGGTGGGTCAGAATTAGGGAAAAAGTCATCAGCGGTAGGTAAGTCGGCCGCACCATAGTCCGCAAATGCCACATGGGAAGCGCTTAGCCGTTGGCCAAAAGAGTTTTCCGTGAACTCGCGGAAATGGTGGCATAAGCCTCAACCCAAGGAGCGGCGTACTCCGATCCACCGTGCTCATGAAACGCCAATGGGACGAGGCTTCGCCGCATTTCATGGTCCTCGGGAATTCAGGAAAACCTCACCCGACCTCCAGTGCCTGCAACCGTTCCGCTAGAATTACATAGTCGTCATCGCCAGTGAATTCGCCCCGCAGGTGCTCGGCGCAGCGGCGCTTGACCACCGCCCAACCGGCCACCGTCAGCCCATCAAAAAACGCCGCCAGATTCTCTTCCAACGGCTCCGCGAAGGTCCACCCTAGCGCGTGCGCCTCGATCCAGCGCCCGGTCTCCGTCGTCGCCGCCCCGATCACCGGCACACCGAAACAACCGCCTTCGTATATTCGGTTAGGCAGCAACCACGCCGAGTTGCCGTTGGGATCGGTCTCGTCGATGGCCCAGTTGAAATCAATGCCAGCATACAGTTCTGCCAGCTCGTCCGGATAGAAATACGAGCCGCCGTAAACGAAATTTGGCAGGTCTCTGAGCAAGCTGTCGAACTCATCCGCCAGCGTGCCCGCCGGATAGCCGCGCAGGACAAAGCGCACCCGCGAGCCCAGGCGCAGGGCCAGCGCGTGCATCATTTTCAAACTCCGGCGGCAACGCAGGGCACCGAAGCAGCCGATCACCCAAGGCTGGCCGTTAGCAACGGGAGCCTCGCTCTCAACCTCAGCCGGAGGCAGGTGGCGGGAGGGATAAACCTTGTTTTCCAATAAAAATATCTCACCCGTGAAATTCTGTACCGGCAGGAAATACTCGCGCACGAAGCCCGGCGAGGTCGTCACTAACAAGGCCACCCGTGCCAACACCGCCCGCTCGATAGCGCGGAAAATTTTCGCCACTAGGCCCTTGCCCGTCATTGCTGGCTGAATGTCCGCTAGTTCCAGCACCAGCGGCACCCGCCGTCCCGCGAAGAACCGTCCTAACAGCGCGAGCAGCGCGTTGTCCGTGTTCACCGCATAGATCACCCCGCAATTCCCAAGCCGGTCACGGTTTGCCCACAACACCCCGATGGCTTTGACAAATGCCCATAAGCGCTGGAAGTAACGGCGGTTATAGGTCGTCCCGAGATGGATATTCTGCCAGCCCGGCGGCACCTCCGAATTTTCCCGCACCCGGTGAAACGTGAAACCCACGACCTTCCACCTCTGATCCTGCAGGGCCGCGATCCGTTTCACGACCCTCGCATCCCCGCGCTCGTGTGCGAAAAATGCGAGGGAACTTCGGGTCGGAGCGGACACCCCGCCAGCATGGGAAGCCGCCTCCCGCATTTCAAGTGTTCCCTGAGATCAAGGAGTGTGGGCATCTTGCCAACGCGTTTATTTGGCATAGTGACGCGAGGGCAGGATGCCCACGCTTCCTTGAACGCTGGCCATCAGTCCTCCATCGCCCGCGCCTGGGAACCCATTTTATCGACACGGCTCCAGTCGGTGTCGCGCCCGCCACGCTGGCTGACAACGGGAAAGTTTTCCGCTTCCACCGTGGGCGCGAGCGCGATCCAGCGCCGATTCTGCCAATTCGCAAACCACTTCGCCACTTCCTCGGGTGCGGGTTCGCGGACCGTCGGTTCGGCGAAAAGCGCGGCGAGCGAGCCACCATGACGGAGCCGAGTTAACAGCACGAACTCGATCGAGTCGATCCGGCATTGCGCGGAATTACCGGACTCGTTCCGCCAGACGGCGAGATGAGTCTGCGCTTCTGCCTCGGGTGCGAAATTCCCCCAATCCATACAAAGATCGGCGGGGACCGGCAGCTCTAGCAGAACGACATGGGGTTGCAGTCCAAGTTCGGCGCTGGCCAACTGCTCGGGCGCAACGGCTTCCCACTCGGCGGCCTCGAAAATTTCCATGTGGGCGTATTCCAGCCGAGCGAGCGCGGCAAACCAACGGCGCTTGGTGGCATCAATTTCCTCCCACTCCGCCGTGAAATCCGGCAAGCGCCGACCCAAGTGGCGGAGGGTGAAACTGGACGATGGACAGGCGCATAGATAGGCCTCCATCAGCGCCCAAAAAGTCCCCTCCCCCGCGATTTTCCGCAGCGTGGGAAAGTCCTCGGCGATCGAGTCCAGCAACCGGAACCAATACTGCCGGTGATAGAGTTCGAGTTGCTCAGCGGGCAGCAGATTCGACCCCGCCTTCATCAGTGACTCGGCCTTCGCTAGAAACTCCGGCGAGTGGCCCTCCGCCGAGGGCGCGAGGTCGGTGCTGTCCCGACTCCTGCCGCGCAGGGGCATTTGCAGGGCGGCGAAAAATTCGCGCTGAGTTTGTTCAAGCGGCCGCATCGGTCCCCTTCTTGGCGAGCGCGGACGCACGCCATGTTTCGGATTTCAGCGCTTCGGTCCAGACCTCGTCGAACGATGGAATCCGCCCGTCCCATTCTAACAAAGTCGCCACCGGGCCGCAGCGCTCGATGGCGCGTTCGTAAAGTTTCCACACCGGATCAACGACCGGATGATCATGGGTGTCCACGATGAACCGCTCATACCGCGAATGACCGGCGATGTGGATCTGCGCGACCCGCTCGGGCGGCACGAAATTCACATAATCCAGTGGCTCGAAGACATTGTTGATGGAGGACACGTAAATGTTATTCACGTCTAGCAGAATACCGACATCGGCGAGCTCGCACACTTCTGCTAGAAATTCCCACTCGGTCATCTCGCTGTCGTTGAACTCGCCGTAGCTGCTGACATTTTCCATGGCCAACGGGACTTCGAGGAAATCCTGAACCATGCGAAGATTGGCCGCAGTTTTTCTAGCAGCTTCAAAGGTGAAAGGGATAGGCAGGAGGTCGTGGCTCATGCTGCCGTCGATGCTGCCCCAGCAAAGGTGGTCGGAAATCCACGGGGTTTTGGTGCGTTTCACCAAGCGTTTGAGGCGCTTGAGATGATCCCTGTTGATGCCCTCGGAATTGCCCGGATAGAGACCCACGCCATGTTGGACCACACGGTATTGTTCAAGAATCATGTCGAGCACTTCGAGCGGACGCCCGCCCTCGACCATGTAGTTTTCTGAAATGATTTCAAACCAATCGACCGTCGGTTTTTCCGATAGGATATGGCCGTAATGCGGGGAGCGCAGGCCGATCCCAGTTGCCAATTCCACGCCGCCAGTGAATCGCGAGGCACTCATTTCAGTTAGTGGTTATAGAAAAGTGAAGCCCTGCGGAACGGAATGTTCCGGCAGGGCTTCTTGGAAAAATCAGAGGATGAAGCTCTTCTTTTCCTCTTCCTTCTTTTCCTTGCCTTTGCAACCGTCTTTGCCCTTGCAGCCATCCTTGCCGGAGCACTTTTCCTTGTCCGCTTCGTTAGAGACCGAGAAAGTGCCTTCTTTCTTCTCTTCCTTCTTTTCTTCCTTCTTTTCCTTGCCTTTGCAGCCTTCCTTGCCCTTGCAGGCATCTTTTTCCTTTTCCTTTTCCTCGGAGACAGGGGATCCCAACAGTTGGGAAGCCTTGGTCACGGTGGTTCCGGCAGCGAAGACTCCGGCAAGGGCGGCGGCCACAAGGGCGTTGGTGGTTTTCATAATTTTCGGTATTTGGTTGTTGTTGGTTGGACAAAGCCGCCTGTGAAGCTCGGCTTTGTATGGAATGAGACTCGCACTTCCGGAAATTATTCCAATGAATATTTGCGGGAAGATTCGAATAGAGGTTTTCGGCGGAAAAAGCGGCCCCTCATCCCGAGGAGGGGCCGCTTTTCGCCGCTGCGTATTCCATCACTCGCTTGCAATGTTGGTAGCGGGCGTTGTCCATCACCAACGTGAGGTTCCGCCCAGGGTGTGCATGGCGGATCGAATCGATGAGTTGGCAGACACTTTCCGCATTGATGTTGCCGACGCTCCTCACCGTGATCACTTCCTTGCTATGGCTATCAAGTGCTCCTAACACATTGTATCGCTGAGGTGGATTCCCGTGAGCTTTGATATGCGCTCAATAGCGGCGGCCACATCCGTCGGTGGATGCGCGGTGAAGGAGCAGCGCAAACAGGGCAGAAAAGGTTCCAAGCAACTGGAAGGGCGATAGGATCTGTCTTCGAGAACCCCGGCAATGCCCTGATCCCGGAACTCTCTGATATAGGAGGTCACGGTGTTAGCCGAGATATTGAGAACCCGGGTGATGGCGGTGTTGGTGACTTTTGGCTGGTGCATTTTGAGGCACATCAGCTTGCGTTTGATCTTTTCAGGGAGATCGGGGTTGTCGCACGCTTCGTCAATGTCGGTCAGATCCTGGTCGCTGAATTGAAGGGAAATCACCCGA
>JAYVNM010000115.1:0-13455 GCA_043758445.1 Akkermansiaceae bacterium
TGATCGACCTGTTTCAATCGTTGTTAGGTGGCAGTGTGAGTCACGCCCACGCTCAGGTTTTTCCAGAAACCTCGTGAGCAAAATCAGCTAAACTGTTACCCCATACTTGCTGGCACGGACCACCGATGCGGCATTCCCTCAGAACGCATCCGTATCGCCATTCCTGTTCCCAGGGTTTCACCCTTCGCTGGTCTGCGTTGCTCCGTTGGAGCATAACATTGCCAATCCCCATGCTCCGGTCGCCGGGAATCCGCCCGGAGTCAGTGCCCGTTTCCAAAGTTGACCGCACCGTGAAGGCGGGATTGACAGGCTGAATATTTGCCCTGCTTAATGGGACTTCATCGGGGTGAAAATGTGTTACCCCAGTCACGCCAAGCCCCTGAAATCCATGGAATTCCTCTGTCCGAGCTGCAAAATGCAATTGAAGTCCGAGCCCGAGCAGGCCGGTCAAGCGGCGCGTTGCCCGAACTGCAACTCCCGCATCCAGATCCCCGCCAACATGCCGGATTCCACCCACACCCAGACGGGGGCCAGCAATCGCCGCACCGTGCGCCAAGGGTGGAAGGAAACTGACCCGACCAATCCTAACATGCTCGTCAGCTTCGGCCTCGGCGTCGGTCTCCTCGCAGTCTGGTTCTTGATCCTCCTGCCCTTCAAGCCCGCTCACGAGAAGCTCAACACGGACTACACGACCATAGAGTTTGTGTCATCGTTGTTCTACAAGCACTTCCTCGTCAGCCTGCTGAATACTCTGTTCTTCTCTTGGGCGATCTCGATTCTTTATCTAAAATACCAGAAACTCCGTCACCAAAAAGCCGCCCTACTGCTCGATGTCCTGCCCATGCGACTCGGCAAGGAAATCAATATCACCAACGTGGGCCAGTTCATCAACCACGTTTACAAACTGCCCCGCAAGCTCAGGGACAGCCTCATGGTGAACCGCATCCGCAAGGCCCTCGAGCTCTTCGAGATCCGCCAGTCTGTGTCCGATGTCCGGGAAATGATGTCCAGCCAGTCGGATATCGACAGCGCCCGCATCGGCGGCAGCTACACCCTGACCCGCGCCTTCTTGTGGGCGATTCCGCTGCTCGGCTTCATCGGCACCGTCATCGGGCTCTCACAGGCCATCGGCGGGATGAATTTCGCCAACGTCGAGGATGTCAGCAAGATCGTCTCCTCCATCAACAACGTCACCAGCGGCCTCGGCACCGCCTTCGATGCCACCCTCCTCGGCTTGGTCCTAGCGATGGCGCTAAATTTCCCCATCAACTCCATCTGCAAGCAAGAGGACGACAACCTCAACGCCATCGACGCCTTCTGCAACGAGGTCCTCCTGCCTCGCCTCAATGATGGCGTGGGGGCGGGAAATGGCGATGTCGCCGCCATCGCCGACACCGTCGTCAAGCAGCTCGCCAGCGCCCACCATGAGCTGCTCACCGACCTCAATGCCCTGTCCTCCCGCATGGTGGATTACGCCACCCATCTCGATGAAAAAATGGCCGCCTTCCAGCAGACAGTGACCGATGAATTCATCACCAAGACCTCCGCCATGCGCGAAGAATCGGACAAGGCGGTTAAGGACTCTATGGCCCAGGTCGCCATGTATCTCAGCGGCCTCGAGACCGGCATCCATGGCCTCAATGCCGTCCTGAGCGATCTCGGGACCAAGCAAATCGTGATCCAGCAGACGAAGCGCCGCGCCTGGCCTTGGTCGTGAGCGCTTACTGATTTCCCCCGATCCCACTGCCATGGCCAAGCGACGCAAGGGCAACCACGAAGAGGTGATGCTCATCCCCTTTCTCGATATCCTGTGCTCGCTCATTGGCATCCTCGTCCTGATCATCGTCGTCCTCTGCGTGGCGAATACCCAGCAGAGCAACGGCCATACGCGGGAGGAAATGGCGACCGCCGGGAAATTCGCCGAACTCTCGAAGCAGCGGAAATCCCTCGAACAAGAGCGCGCCGAAATGACCGCCCAGATCGCCAGTCTCGAAGCTCTCCATGACCAGCAAAGCCGCATGACCGAGCTGAAGAAGCGCCTCGACCTCAGCGGGGCCGCTGCCACTGCCAACAAGACCCAGGCCGCGCAGATCCAGAAGCAGATCGAGGACCTCATGTTCCAGATCGCCGCGCTCGTCCGCCAGCAGCCGCCGCTCCGCAAGGAGATCGAGGAGCAGGAAAAACAACTCGCCCTCCGCACTCGCCCCCCGGACAACGCACCCCCACCGCTGGTCATCCAGCCCTCCGGCAGGGGGCTCGGCGGCCAGAAAAAGCTCTTCTTCATCGAGACCTCCAACGGCGCACTCACCCTCCGCAAGGGCCGCACCGACAAGCTCAACGTCGGCGCCGCCAGCGTCATGACCGACCCCACCTACAACGACTTCCTCGCGGAGATAAAAAAAACCCCAAACGCCCTCCTCATCTTCCTCATCCGCCAAGACGGCGGCACCTCCTACAACCTCGCCGCTGGCTGGGCCCAGAGCCAATACGGCCTCCCTACCGGGAAGCTCCCCATCCCCGGCGGCGGCGAGGTGGACCTCAGCCTCTTCGAGAAATAACCCCACAATGCACCCCCACTAGCATGGCAAAACGCAGACATGGTCAGGAAGCCGAGCTTCCCTTCGTCGCCCTCATGGACACCATGACCAATGTCGTCGGCGTCCTCACCATCGTCCTCGTCATGGTCGGCATCAGCATCGCCCATGCGGTGAAAAAAATCCTCACCGCCAACCCTCCGGCGACCGCCGCGCAGGTGGCCACCGCCCAAACCTCGGTCAATCAGCTCAAAGCCGAGCTCGCCGCCGCCGCCCAAGTCGCCGCCCTGCCGACCCTGCCCGACTCCGGCGATATCGCGGCCCGCCTCGTCCAGCTCGAAGCCCAAGTGCAGGAAAAAAACCTCAAGCTCTTCGACCTCCCCGTCCTCAATCAAGAACTAGCCACCAAGTCCGCCGAACTCTCCCTGCAACAAACCGAACTCTCCGCCCTCATCACCGAGCGCGACCGCCTCCGCGTCCTCCTCGCCGCCCCCCCCCAGCCCATGCCCCCGCACGCCAAGATCATCCGCATCCCCAGCAGCCGCGACATCCCCAAGGACGCCAATGTTTACCACTGCTTTGTCCGCAAGGACCAAGTCTATCTCGTCGATCCCATTTCCGCCAAGGAAATGCTCATGCACGAGTTCGATCACGAAAAAAACAGCCTTATCAAGCATCGCATCAAAGTCCCCAAAGCCAAGGACCGCATCATCTACGACCAGCAAAAAGTCCTGAACCTCTTCGCCGCCAAGCCCCTCGCCATCCGCGGCCAAAAAATCACCGTACCCCCCAACACCTACGGCAACCAACTCGTCTTCAACATCGAACTCCCCCCCAGCGGCGATGCCTCCCTCGCCGACATGGAAAACCCCAAAGGCCGCTTCCAAGCGCTCGCCTACATTCTCAGATCCTATCCCAAGATCGTGCTCTGGTTCCAAGTGAATCCAGACGGCTTCGCCACCTATTTAAAAGCCCGCGACATCGCCGACCGCAACCACATCCCCTGCGGTTGGGACATCAACGGCAACAACAGCCTCACCACCCTCCTCGATTTCGAGGTCAATCCGCTCGCCCCACCGCCCCCCGCCCCACCTCCGCCGCCCGGCCCCCCGCCAGTCCCCGGCCCACCGCCCCCCAAGCCCCAGCTCGACTGACACCCGATCGTCTCTGGCCATCTCCTGCCCTTATATACCCACACCACCGGCCCATTACTCAGCACATAAAGCACTGGCAGCATCACCAATAGTGTTATCACCGTCCCGGTGCTTCCTTTCTTCTAAGGCTCTGTGTTCACGGGAAATCCCTATCGCCTCCCGCCGCCATCTGCCAGCACAATAAGGAGAAGTGGTTGGAAACCGCCGCCACGGTCGCCTCAAGCCGAACCCGGCTAATCACATAACCTGATGCGTGGCAGCCTGGAACGGTTTTCGGAAGCAATAGGAACGGTAGGAAACCTCGCCGTTCTGCAGTGCGGCATAGACTCGGGAACCGGTGACGCCGGCGAAGTCGCGTCCTAGGTGGGTCATGAATCCGGGCAATTTCCGGTCGAGCAATTCCTGAGAATAGGCGGAATTGCGGTCCATGCCGCGCAGGACCTCGGCGCTGATTTCCGCGGATTGCATGAGTCTGAGAGGGGCATTTTCAAGCGCGTTTTCCCAGGCGGCGAAGCTCTCGCTGAAGCGGAAATCCGCGTAGAGGAAAACGCCGCCGGGCCGCAACACCCGCGCGACTTCGGATAGAAAGCGTGGGAAGTCGGGATAACAATGCGAAGTCTCGACATTAACGACTGCATCGAACGACGCGTCCGGGAAGGGCAGTTTTCCCGCGTCGCCGTGGATGAATTCGAGGCCATTGATCTGATAGTTTTTCTGGCAAAAGGCGATGCCCACACGGTTGAGGTCGAGGCCGACATATCTCGCGGGTTTGAATGTCCGCGCCAGATAGGACGCGCCGCCGCCATGGCCACAACCGACTTCCAGCACTTCCAACCGTTGCAAATTCACTTGCGCGGCGACGTGGTGATAGAGCTGGATGCAGGCGCGGTTAGGCTCGTCCTCGGGGCTGAGTGGAATCGCCATCGGCGGCTCGGTTTCAAAGGCGTAGTTGAGAAAAACCACCGCCTCGCCCTGCAGCCGCTTGGTTAGAAAAGGATACCACAATTTCCAGATGGCCTTGCGGAGGATACCGATAGAGAAGAGAGAGTCGATGATTGGCATGGGGGGGATGGGGGGGGACGGTGTGGTTATGGCCCAGCGTCGCGTACGGTGGCTTGCGGGAGGCGGCTTAAAATTTTCCGCTGCTCGGCGATGGCGGCTTGGTATTGGCCCATTTGGCCGGGGGTGAGCACGCCGTCGAAGCATTTGAGAATTTCCTCCAGCTCTTGGCGCTGGTGATCGAGGACCTGTTGATGGGCGGCCATGGGGTCGGTGGGGACGGTTTCTTTGCCCAATTGCGCGAGCAGGAGGATGCCATCCACAGAGAGTTCCCGGTTGCCAGTGGGCAGCAGGGATTTATCAAATAGGAGGCTGGCTGCGGCGGGGATGGTCTGGAGATCAGCTTTGGCTTTCTGGCGCAGGCGTTTGAGCAGTTCGTCGCGCTGGGCGGTGGTTAGATCGATGTCATCAATGGCCTGGGTGAGGAAGCGCTGGGACCGGAGTTCGGTGCGGTTGTCGCGTTCACGGTCACGGATTTCCTGGAATTTCGCGAGTTGCTCCGGCGTGAGCACCTTGGCCAGACCATCCTGAATGGCGGCACCGCGCGTCGTTAGATCGGTGATGACCGGCACTTTGTCACTCGCGGTGGCTTGGACGTCTTCGACCAGTTTGATGATGGCACCTTGCTGGTCGATGGTCAGGCCGAGTGCTTCCGTGAGGCGGAGCATTTTCGCCTCGTCGCGGGATTTGGGGCCACGGTCGGCGAGGTCGGCGAGCCGGAAATTTCCGGGGTTGGTTTCATGGGACCGTGGTTTTTCAGGTCGCGGCGGGTGGCTGCTGGTCTCGGGATGGGCGGGCCGGTTTGGCCCTAGATCTTCGCTTTTGGCCACGGGCGCGACCGTGTCGGCAGCGGGCTTGGCGATCCAGGCGATGGAAAATCCAAGCAAGGCGGTGAACGCGGGCAGCAGATAGGGGGATTTCATGCGTTGCGGATGGCGATGATGGCGGCGTCTATGTCGGGGGCGCGGAAGATGGAGGAGCCAGCGACCATCACATTGGCTCCGGCGAAATAACAACTCGCGGCGGTGTGAGCATCGATGCCGCCATCCACTTCAATGTGATAAGAGAGGTTTTTTGTCTCCCGAATCCGCACGGCGGCGATGATTTTATCCAGCACTTCCGGCATGAACGCTTGCCCGCCGAAGCCGGGGACGACCGTCATGCAGAGCAGCAGGTCGATTTGATCGAGAAATGGTTCCACCGCGCTCAAGGGCGTGGCCGGATTAAGCGCGAGACCCGCCTGGCAACCGGCTTCACGGATGCGGCGGAGGGTTTCCGCAACGTCGTGCTCGGCCTCGACATGGACGGTGATGAGGTCCGCGCCAGCGGCGATGAAGCGCGGCAGGAAATGATCCGGGCGCGAGATCATCAGGTGAACATCGAGGAAAATGTCGTTCGTTTCATGCACCGTTTGCACGACCGCCGGACCGAAGGAAATGTTGTCCACAAAATGCCCATCCATCACGTCCAGGTGCAGCCAGTCCGCCCCGGCTAGGATCGCTCGGCTGACTTCCTCACGGAGGCATGAAAAATCCGCCGCCAATAAGGACGGGGCGATGACGCGGTCGTGGAAATTTTTATCAATCACGCAGGTGATACGAACCACGGATTTCACCGCCCCGCACGGAAAATTTTCGTTTGCAATGAATTCGCCGCAGATTCGATTTGAAGCGTATCCGTGTGCCACGAAATTTTTGCCATGAAAAACGTGACGATCACGCTACCTGCAGATTACCGCACAAACCGTGGCAAGGCAATGGGTGCCGACGCTGATGAGAGCCGCGGATTTGAAAAAACGGCTATGTCGCATCGCTTGTTTCCCGCATAGATCCATGACAATTCGCAGGCAAGTATCGGCATCGAGCGGTGTGTCTGAGGCCGCCGATGCAGGCACGACGAGACTGGCGAGTTCCACAGGCAGCATGGTAGGGACGTATGCGTGACTCGATAAGAGGTGTAGCCATTCCTCCACTTCACTGGTGAAGACATTGCTATCTATCCCAGCATCGATGCCAGGCTCGAACCACCTGCGTGGGCCGGAAAATCCAAGAGTGATGGCGACGGGAAGCATGGGGATGAGTATGCAGGTTTCCGCCATCAGGGCGAGTGGCGATTAGCGGGCGATCGCCACCAGGATCGCCTTCTGCGCGTGGAGGCGGTTTTCGGCTTGTTGGAAAATGGTGGGGGCGTGGAGTTCCAGCACTTCCTCGCTGATTTCCTTGCCACGGTAGGCGGGCAGGCAGTGGAGGACGAGGTGGTCCGGCGCGGCGTGTGAGAGCAGTCCCGACTCCACCTGATAGCCTGCGAATTCCAGTTCCTTTTCCTGTTGATCCTCTTGGCCCATGGACAGCCAGACATCGGTGTTGATGACGTGGGCACCTGCGGCGGCGGCGATGGGATCGGCGGTGATGGTGACGTTGGGGGCGTCGAGTTCAGTTAGGAAATCGGCGGGTGGTTGGCAGGAAACCGGCGAGGCCACGGTCAGCTCGAACCCAAGGTGTTTCGCGGCCCACATCCAAGAACGCGTCATGTTAGAAAAGCCGTCGCCGATGAAGGCGATTTTCCGATTTTCCCAACCACCGAGCTTTTCCTGAATGGTTAGCAGGTCGGCAAGGATCTGGCAGGGATGTTCGTCGTCAGTTAGAGCGTTGATGGTGGGGATTCCGGAAAACTCCGCGAATTCCACCACGTCCTGCTGCGCGAAGGTGCGGATGACCGCGCCGTGGACCATGCGTCCTAACACCCGTGCGGTGTCCTTGATCGGTTCGCCGCGGCCGAGTTGGATGTCGTTTTTCGAGAGAAACATCGGGAAGCCGCCCAGCTCGCGGATGCCGACCTCGAATGAGACGCGGGTGCGGGTGGAAGACTTGGTGAAAATGAGCGCCCACGTTTGGCCGGCAAGCTGGGTGCCTTCTCTGCCGCGCTGGCGTTTCAAATAAGCGGCGGAATCGAGCAGACCTTGGATTTCCTTGGCGCTGAGTTTTTCGATGGAGAGAAGATGATTCATGGGAAAATGCTGAGGCGGGAGATGAGTTGAGAGTGTGGAGTCGATGGTTGATAGTAAGATAAAGAAAAAGGCCCATATCCTATCCCTTCTGCCATCTGCGTGTATCTGCGTTCATCTGTGGTTAGCCTATAATTATTCATGGCATTTCGCTTATCAGCTCCTCCAGCGTCTTCTTGATAATCGCCAGCGCCTCGTCCACCTCGGCCTCGGTAACATTAAGCGGCGGCAGCAAGCGGAAGGTATCCGGTCCTGCGGGAGGGACGATTAGGCCGTGTTCCATCAATTTCGTGACGACGACGAGAGCTGCGGTTTTACCTTCTGGAACCGGAATCAGTGATGGATCGAGGGCGATGCCTAACAGCAGTCCCTGACCGCGAACCTCGGTGATGACGGGCAGATTCCATGACTTCACGGCTTCGCGAATGCGGACCGCTTGGAGGATGGCGTTCATGGCGAGTTCCTTCTCGCGGATTTCCTTGAGCACGGCTAGCGAGGCGGCACAGACTAACGGATTTCCACCATAGGTCGAGCCATGCGAACCAGGACCCATGAGCGATGACAATGGCGTGCCAGCCTCATCGACCGCGCGGTCGCTCAACCAGAATGCGCCGATCGGCACGCCACCGCCCATGCCCTTGGCCCACGAGATACCATCGGGTTGGATTTCCGGGGCGATCATGCGCCAAGCCATCGCATCGCCGCAGCGTCCGAAGCCGACTTGGACTTCATCAAAAAATAACAAAAGGTCGTGTTTCTTGCAAATTACCGCTACGGCGCGAAGAAACTCCGGGGTTGCCATATTTACTCCGCCCTCGCCTTGGATTGGTTCTAGCAGAATGGCGGCGGTTTCCGGGCGGATAGCATTTTCCAGCGCTGTGATTTCGTTGAACGGAAGGTGGCGGAAACCGGGCAGCAGCGGATCGAAGCCAGCTTGGATTTTCGCTTGGCCCGTGGCGGACATGGCTCCGAGCGTGCGCCCGTGGAACGATTGCAAAAACGTGATCACCTCATAACGCTGCGAGCCATCTGTCTGCGGGCACTTCAGGCCGAAACGGCGGGCGGACTTGATCAGGCCGTCGTTTGCCTCGGCACCGGAGTTGGAGAAGAAAATTTTCCCCGGCAGTTTGATGTGGTGGGTGTTGATTTCCTCTGCCAGTTCCGCCTGCAAGGGATTCTGATAGAGATTGGAAACATGCATCAATTCGCCGGCCTGGACCCGGATCGCCTCGACCAGCCGCGGGTGGCAATGGCCGAGCGAACACACGGCGATGCCCATGCAGAAATCCAAGTAACTTTTTCCCGCGTCGTCCCACAATCGGCATCCGGCACCGCGCACGGGGACCAGCGGAAAGCGGCCATAAGTGGGAAGCACGTGTGCTGCGTAGCGTTCGGGTGTCGTCATGGATGGCCGGGAAAGGGCGGACCCTATCGCCAATCCACCAATAGGCAAAGCGGGAAATTTCCATCATCTCGGCAGGGTTCGACACTGGGAGAAACCCCATTGCCAACAAGCCCAAGGAGGTGCGATGCATGATCGCCCGAACTCATCACAAGCCAATGACGCGATTTGCCTCATGCAAAGTGCTCCTCATGGGCACGGCGGACGCATTCCGCCGCTCCTTGTCTGCGGGAACCACGACACGCCGACAATCTCACTTGTTTTCATGAGCATATTGCAGCACTCTTAACGATGCCGCAATCAGAAACGTCTCCGCCGAGTGCCCGTTGGTCACACGATAGCGGCGGCGTGCTACTGGAAATTTCCGGGGATTGGCAACGGGATGGTCCGCTGCCGGAAATCCAAGGCGAGCCGCCGGATCAAGCGCCCACTAAGTATGTCACCGGCGCGCTCGGAGCCTTTGATTCTACTTTGCCCGCGTTCATTCTCGCCCACCTGCGAAAGGTTGATAAGCCGTTAGACAACAGCGCGGAGTCTGCCGAGAAAACCAAGCCATCGCTCGATGGATTGCCGCCAAATTTGCTAGGCCTGATGGAACTCGCTCTCGCCGTGCCGGAGGAAAGCGATGCCCGGAGCAAGCCCGCCGAAGCCTCCGAAATCAGGAAGCTAGGGAAAATTTCCCTCAAAGTGTGGGCCAGCGTTCTATCCGTCACGGAGTTCATCGGTCAGTCCGTGCTCGCGCTTGGCCGCTGGTTGACAGGCCGCGCGCACTTCCGCAGCCGCGATTTCTGGGTGATCGTCCAAGAATGCGGCCCACAGGCCTTGCCGATCGTTTCGCTCATCAGTTTCCTCATCGGACTGATCCTCGCGTTCGTGGGAAATGTTCAGCTCAACAGCTTCGGCGCGGGCATCTATGCGGCCGATCTGGTAGGCATCGCGATGGTGCGTGAAATGGGCGTGGTCATGACGGCCATTATCATGAGCGGCCGCACGGGTGCCGCCTTTGCTGCCCATCTCGGCAGTATGAAAGCCAACGAGGAAATCGACGCCCTGCGGACATTCGGCTTCGATCCCTTCGATTTCCTAGTGCTGCCGCGGCTGTTAGCCATGGTCATGATGATGCCGTTGCTCACGCTGTATGCGAATTTTGTCGGCATCCTTGGCGGCATGTTTGTGGGGGCCGCCGTGGGCATTCCACCTGTCCTGTATTGGCATCAAACCCTCGCCGCACTAACTCTAACCACCGCCTCACTTGGTGTTTTCAAGAGCTTTTTCTTCGGCGCCATCGTCGCTGTGTGCGGCTGCCTCCAGGGCATGCACGCGGGAAACTCGTCCGCCGCGGTCGGCGAGGCGACGACCCGTGCCGTGGTTGCCTCCATCACCGCCATCATTGTTCTCGACTCGGGATTCGCTGCCATTTTCACCCTGCTCGACATCTGAACCTATGCCAATTTCTCCAGACCAACCATCTGTTAGTCCCAAGCTCGCTGTCCGTGATCTGACGATGAGCTATGGCTCTTTCGTGGTCATGCGGGATCTCAATTTCGAAGTCGCGGAAAAGGACATTTTCATCATCATGGGCAGCAGCGGTTGTGGGAAAAGCACGCTGCTGCGCCACCTCATCGGCCTGCAGGAACCGACCAAGGGCAGCGTCCTCATCGCGGGCGAGGACTTCACCGCCACCGCGTCTGAAAATCGCGGGAAATTCATCCGCCGCTTCGGGGTGATGTATCAGTCCGGCGCACTGTGGTCCTCTCTAACACTCGCCGAAAACATCGCCCTGCCGATTGAGGAAAACACCAAACTCGCCCCGCAGGCGATCCGCGATCTCGTTTCCTACAAGCTCTCCCTCGTTGGTCTATCAGGCTACGAGGACTACTACCCGGCCCAGCTCAGCGGCGGCATGAATAAGCGCGCTGGCATTGCCCGCGCCATGGCGCTCGATCCCGACATCCTCTTCTTGGATGAACCCGGTGCTGGCCTCGATCCATTGAGTTCGCGCCGCCTCGACGACCTCATCCTACGCCTGCGCGACAGCCTCGGCTCCACCGTCGTCATCGTCACCCACGAGCTGGCCAGCATTTTTGCGATAGCGAACAACTCGATCTTCCTCGATACTGCCACCCGTACCCAAGGTGCGACAGGCAATCCGACCGAACTCCGCGACCAATCCCCGAACCCCGCCGTGCGGCTCTTTCTCCATCGGGGGGAGGAAACGGAAATTTCACCGAAAACATCGTTATGAGCAAAAAAGCCAGCCCCACCGTCATCGGCGTTTTCACCCTGCTCGGACTCATCCTTGCTGGG
Organism: Akkermansiaceae bacterium; assembly: GCA_043758445.1. Lineage (GTDB taxonomy): Bacteria > Verrucomicrobiota > Verrucomicrobiia > Verrucomicrobiales > Akkermansiaceae > Luteolibacter. The sequence continues at coordinate 11,461 of JAYVNM010000115.1, forward strand.
ATCGCCCTCGTCCTGCTAGGCGCTGGGAAATATTTCAAAAGGACCAATGATATCCTCCTCTACTTCGACAAAAGCGCCTATGGCCTGCAGGTGGGGTCGGATGTCCGTTTCGGCGGTGTCCGCATCGGTAGCGTGAAATCTATCAGCGTGCTCGTGGACCGGAAGGAAAACCGCAAAATCATCCCTGTCGTCGTCGAACTCGTCGAAAAGGATCTGCGCCTGATCAGCACCGAGGAGGGTGGCGGCATCGACTTCTCGTCCTTCCAAGGCGTGCAAAAAGCCGTCAGCCAGGGCCTGCGTGGCGGCATGAAACAGCAGAGTATTCTAACGGGACAGCTTTACATCGAGTTCGACATCGTCCCCGACACCCCCGGCTTTGTTTACCAATCCAACGTTGCCAGCCCCTATCCAGTCGTCCCCACCGTAGGCACGGAAATCGACGAACTTATCTCAGGGATTTCCGATGGGTTGAAAAAATTTAACGCTCTCGATTTGAATGGTGTGATGAAGGATCTCCGCGATGTTCTCGTCGGGGCTAAAAACCAAATCGCCGCCCTCAATCTCAAGGAAATCAACGATAACGTCATCGGCATCACCAAGGACGTGCGCAAGGTCACCAGCAATGAAAAGCTTAGCAGCGCGGTGGAAAATCTAGATTCCGTGCTGGTCCAGATCGACAAGCTCGCCACCAAGGCTAACACTGGCTTCGATCCCTTACTAACCGATCTCAACGCAGTCATCGCCAAGACCGATGCCGGCCTCGTCCGCATTGATGAAGCGGTTAAGGAAATCTCCAATTTCTCCAACGCCCGTGCGCCCGTCATGATGCGCTTGCAGAACGTGCTGCAGGAAACCGAACGCGCCTCACGCGCCCTCAAGGAACTATCTAACGACCTCAAACGCAATCCCGACACCCTCCTCCGCGGCAAAGCCACACCCGAATGAAAACACTCCTACTCGCCCTAACTGCTCCCCTGCTGCTCGCAGCTTGCAGTCCTCTAACGCCCGTCAAGGACACCTCGGTCAACCACCTGCTAGATCCGGTGGTTCCCGAGCGGCGCATCACGGGTGCCAGCCCGGCCATCGCCATTTCACGCCCCTCGCTGCCCAGCTATCTGGACCGCCAGCAACTCGTCAGCCGCAGTGGCAACGGCCAGCTCCAAATGAACAGCTACCACCTCTGGGCGGAGCCGCTGGATGCCGCCATCTCTCGCATCACCGCCATCAATCTCGGTCGGTTAAAGAACTCGCTCAACATCCAGCCGGTCGAAAATTTCGTCACCCTAGACTACCAATCTTTGTTAGAAATACGTGTCTCCCGCTTCGAGCCTGATTCGAGGGGTAACCTGATTCTCGAATGCACCTGGAAGCTGCAGGCGGTCGCCGGGCGCGTGGCAAACACCCGCCCGTTCCACACTAGCGTGTGGATTCCGCCGTCCGCCGCCGCCACTGATCTATCAGGCCGCATTACCGCCATGAACGAGGCCCTCGGCCGCCTCGCCCGCGAAATCGCCCGTGCGCTCTAGGGTCGTCGCGTAGCGTTGAGATTGACGGCCCGACCGGCGATCTACCCCAACGCCACCCGCCGAACTTTTTGGAAGCCAAGACCATGAATTACAATCCACTCGTCAATATTCGGTCGAACGGTATTCTGGACTATATAGAGCCCAAAAAAGCGTTTTTTCGAAACATTTCTTGGATAGTGTTCAAATACACATCTAGCAAAAGTCTATCCGGCCGGATTCAGAGATGTGGAAGTCAATTCCCTTCAGTTTCTTACGAATGGAACAGAAATTTTTGGCTTCATGGACACGGGTTTCCCGGATCGTCTCGATTTGATCCCCTGTTTGCCTTTTTTTGACTGCCTGATTATCAGGCGGCGCAGGAGTCTGGTATCGCGACCTTTTGTTCCTGATCCCCTTTTCGCTTTTTCTCCGCCTCCGCCATGCGCGCAACAACCCAGAAATTGTGCGTGAGAACCGCCCAGCCTACGGC
>JAYVNM010000116.1:0-13428 GCA_043758445.1 Akkermansiaceae bacterium
CAGCTATATCTCGACGGTTCGCAAGAAAGGGCTGGATCTTATGGCCTCGATCAAAGCCGCCTTCACCGATGCCCCGCTGGAGTGCTGAATAGTTACGAATTCAGAAGATTTTCCCGATTCTGGGATCCTGCGTGGCGATCATCATTTCCGCTTCCGGCATGTGCGAGGCGGGCCGCATTCTGCACCATTTGAAAAACAACAACGGCGATCCGAAAACCACGGTCCTGTGCGTCGGCTACTCCGAGCTGCTGGATTATTTCGGGCGGATCGCCGGTGCGAAGCAGCGCGTTTGGCTTGTCCACGGCGAGCCTGATAGCGCGACGAATCTCCGCAAGGGTTTGATGACGGTGCACAGCGGCTCCATCGAGGTCGCGGAGTTGGGCTGGGAAGTGGAATTTTAAGGGAATTTTTCCTACCTTTCCGCTTGAAGCCTTGGAAGAGGCATCGCACCGTTTTCGCACATGGAAGTTTCGAAGAAGAAAAACTCGCCGTCCCCCACGGAATTGATCGACTGGTTAGCGGATGAAGGGGTGCTGGATCTGGAATGGGATTTTCCCGAAGACGGTGACTTGTTCGCCGCCGGGCTGGACTCGATGGCAGTGATGCAGTTGGTCGTCGCCGTGGAAGACCGCTTCTCCGTGGAGCTGACACCCGAAGATCTGACCCGTCCGAACCTCGCCACCCCGACGACTATGGCGGCGTTGATCGGCAGGAAACTTTCGTGAAGCCGCCGCGCGAGTTTTTCGACGTTGCGGTCATCGGTGGCGGTAGCGCGGGGCTGGCGGCTGCGGTCACGGCGGCTCGGAGGGGTGCGCGGACTTTGTTGTTAGAGCGTCACGGCTACCTCGGCGGCATGGGCACGGCCTCGCTGGTGCATACATTTTGCGGACTCTATCTGCTACGCGAAGAACCCGGTGCGGTGCTGGCGAACCCGGGTTTCCCGGCGGAAATGGCGCGGTTGATGATCGCCGCCACCGGCCTCGGCCCGGTGCGGATGGGACGGGTGGACGTGTTGCCGCAACACCCCGTCGAGTTCGCAAGAATTGCGGATGTCTTGGTGGCCGCCGAGCCGCAGCTTGAGCTCCGGCTGCATACGGAAGTGACAGCTATTTCTCGTGAGGAAAATTGGGAAATCACGATTGCGGGGCGGGCGGGTTCACTAACTGTTACTGCCGGAATGCTGGTCGATGCCTCGGGCGATGCGCTGGTCGCGACTTTGTTAGGACTTGATGCGGCCATGGCGGCGGCCCCGCGCTTGCAACGCCCGGCCTATGTCTTTGGCGTGCAAATCCCGCGACCGCTTGATGAATCGGCCCGCTTGGAAACGGCCGGACTGATCGTCGAGGGCATCCGCGCTGGCGAGCTGCCGGATGCGGCGATGGGCCTAACATTCCGGGCCTCGGGCAGGCCGGGTGAAATTTTCGGCACGCTCGATCTAGCAGGTGGCGGCCTGGGCTATGATCCGCTGGATACCGCCTGCCTGACGAATCTGGAGGTCCAAGGCCGCGCGACCGCCAGCACAACTCTGGCATGGCTGACCGGGAAATCCGCTTGCTGGAAAAGCGCCTACATCAGCCATTGGCCGACGCGGGCGGGAATCCGTGAGAGCCGCCGCTGGCTTGGTGAAACGGTCCTAACGGGTGCAGACCTATTAGTCGGCGGACGTTTCGCAGACGAAATCGGGCTGGCGACGTGGCCGATGGAATTTCGGGAATCCCCACGCGGACCGAAACTGCGTTTTCCCGAGGGCAATCGTCCGGCTGGCATTCCTCTGGGTTGTCTCAAGCCCGTTGGCCTCGACCGCATATTCGTCGCCGGGCGCTGCATTTCCACCGACCACGACGCACAGGCCTCGATCCGCGTGATGGGCACCTGCTTCGCCACCGGCGAGGCCGCCGGGCGGGCTGCGGCGGGAGGATGAAGTTTTGGTGTCCTTCGGGCTTATCCGCAGTTAGCATCCCTCCCTCAGATTTATGGCAATCCATCGAATTTTCTCCGACTCGCCCTTGGGTAAAACCGCCGCGCGGATCTTGCGGGAAGGCACCGCGCCCCATGAAATCATAGTGCCGCAAAAAAGCCTGTCGTCGATTTTGGCCAAGCCCGAGGCGGACCCGGCATTTTCCCTAGCAGACATTGCCTTTGGCCAACCCGATCTCGAAAGTATCGCGAGTTCCGAACGGCTGAAATGGATACACATCAGCACCGCTGGTTTCACCCGCTATGACACGCCGGAATTCCGTGCCCTCGTCGCTGCCCGCGGGCTGATCGTGACGAATAGCTCCAGCGTCTATGCGGCCGCTTGTGCGGAGCATGTTTTCGCATTCATGCTGGCGCATTCCCGCAGGCTGCCGCAGGCCCTCGGCTGCAACACCGCCACTGGCTCTCCGGTGTATTTCCAACTCCGTGGCGACTCGGTTTCCCTGCGCGGCCAGTGTGTCGTCATCCTCGGCTACGGAGCAATCGCCGCGCACTTGGTGAAATTACTGGCACCGTTTGAAATGTGCATCACCGCCATGCGCCGTCAGCCACGGGGCGATGAAGGCATCCCCACCATCACCCATGAAAATCTAGCAGCCGCGCTCGCCACGGCTGACCACGTCATCAACATCCTGCCTGACAACGCCGCTTCGCGAAATTTCATCGACGCCACCCGCCTCGCCCAAATGAAGCGTGGTGCGGTGTTTCACAACATCGGCCGTGGCACCACTGTCGATCAGAACTCTTTGTTAGATTCGCTGCGTTCCGGTCAACTAGCCGCTGCATGGCTGGACGTCACCGAGCCAGAACCCCTGCCTGTGGCGCATCCCCTGCGTGGCGAATCTAACTGTTACATCACACCGCACATCGCGGGTGGCCACGCCAATGAGGCGGAAACTTTGGTCCGCCATTTTCTCGCGAATTTCCAACGCTACCTCGATAGGGAAGCGTTGTTAGACCGGATTATGTGAATTTTCCCTCGGAAATGTCGTGGAGGGTTTCCGCTCTAAAGAGTGGCTTTTGAACCGTGGGAGGATAATTTCTCCGAAAAAATGCTGGACAATCTGGGGCGGATGCCATACCGAGTATGGTATGAAAATGACCATGCACATAGACGACGTTTTGTTGAAACGAGTGATGAAAGATTACGGCTACGAAAGCAAAACCGAGGCCGTGGAAATGGCCTTGCGCGAGTTGGATCGCAAGGCGCGCTTCAAGGAGTTCGGGACCAAAGGATTGGGCTTGACCCCTGCGGAATGGAAAGATGCCGTTTTCCACGGCTATGACCCTAAGAATTCGTAAGCCCACGAGCCAATGAGCAGCACAGTAGCCGAGGATCCCGCGAAATATGGAAAGTGATATTCTCGTGGACAGCAATGTCTTCATTGATCTGATGCGCTACCGAGGAGACCCCGCGCCGTGCCTTTATCAATGGGCGGGAATCAGAAATCTCGCCATTTGCGGCATGGTGCGCCTAGAGGTGCTGCGTGGGGTGAAATCGCCGAAAGCCTATCGCAGTCTGGGTTCATTCATGGATGTGATGGTGAACGTCCCGGCCTCTAACCAACTTTGGAACGAAGCTGCCGAACTCGCATGGAAACTCGACCGCAAGGGCTTGGTGATTCCGGGGACCGACGTGATCATCGCGGCCAGCGCCTTGGCAATCGGCGCGGCCGTGCTGACATCGGACGCACATTTTGCGAAAATCAAAGGTCTGCGAGTGATCGCTCCACCGAGGGAATGGTTTGCCTAACGAAATGCACTTAGCGTACGCGTTCTAACAGCCATACTAACAGTCCACTGATCGGCAGGCGTTCCTGTTCCATGGAATCCCGGTGGCGAATGGTGACGGTGTTTTTCAACTCATCGCCTTGTTCTCCGAGGGTGTCGAAATCGACAGTCACGCAGAATGGCGTACCGACCTCGTCTTGGCGGCGATAGCGGCGACCCAGCGCCCCGCCATCATCGTAGAAGACGTTCATCCACGGCTGCAAAGTCTTCTGAATCTCGCGGCAGATGCGGACTTGGTCTTCGTTTTTCTTCAGCAGTGGGAAAATACCGACTTTGATCGGAGCCATGCGCGGGACAAAACGCAATACGGTGCGGACGTCTTCCTTGCCTTTTTCGTCCGTTAGAGTCTCTTCATCGAAAGCTTCGCAGATCAGAGCAAGCACTGTCCGATCACAACCGGCAGACGGCTCGACGACGTGTGGCAGGAACTTTTCCTTCGTCTCCTCATCGAAATAAACGAGTGATTTTCCAGCGCCTTTTTCATGCACGCCGAGGTCGTAATCCGTGCGATAGGCCACGCCTTCCAGCTCCTGAATGCCGAAGGGAAATTCGTATTCGATGTCGTAAGTCTTTTGCGAGTAAAACGCGCGCTCGCCATCCGGAATGTCGAGAATGTGGAGCTTCTCACGCGGGATGCCGATTTCTCCGTAGAACTTAAGACGCTCTGCCAGCCACTCATCTGTTAGGCGTAGGCCGTCGTTGGGATGGCAGAAATATTCGATCTCCATTTGCTCGAACTCGCGGGAACGGAAAATGTAATTTCGAGGATTCACTTCATTCCGGAATGATTTGCCGATTTGAGCAATACCAAATGGCAGTCTCACTCGTGACGAATCCAGCACATTCTTGTATTGGCAGAAAATTGACTGCGCGGTCTCTGGGCGCAGATATGCGATGTCATCACCCGTAGCTCCAAAGTTGGTTTGGAACATTAGATTGAATTGCCGGGGCTCTGTCAGAACTCCTCCGCAGTGAGGGCATGGATTCATCGCGCCGGTCTGGGCGAATTGCTCGGTCGCCATCAGTTGGTAGAAGTACCATGGGTCCATCGGTTGGTGGCGTGCTGATTCCTCAAGAAAAAAGCTGAGGGTTACATCCGGGTTTCGGACCAACGCGAGTCCTGGAGCGAGTTTTTTGCCCTTCTTCAGCGCCCATTGCTTGAGTTCCACTCCGGATATCGACGTGCCTGCGATTTCTCCGGGATGGGTGACTGTCATTGCTCCGGCAAGTGACTGCGCCCATTCGGATTCGGCGACCATTGTACGGAGTTGGTCGAAACGGATGTGCTTTTTGCACTGTTTGCAGGTGGACATCGGATCGGAAAATCCACCCACATGCCCCGAGGAAACCAGCACCTGCTCCATCGTTAGGATCGAGCCGTCCATGCCGAGCACGTCATCGCGTTCCTGCACGGTTTTCCGCCACCAGTAGTCCTTCAAATTCCGCTTCAACTCCGCGCCGAGCGGGCCGTAATCCCAGCAACCATTCAGGCCGCCGTAAATTTCTCCTGCCTGAAAAATGAAGCCGCGGCGTTTGCACAGCGATACGATTTTTTCCATGCGGGCGGGGTCGGTAACGTCTTTGTTGGCCATAAAATGAGCGGGTAGGGGGGCGGATGGAAGCAGGCACGGCGACGGGCGGCAAGACAGGATTGCGGGGACGTGGTCCGCATAATGCGAAACGGATTGGCGGCACTCTGGCCGTTTGCTTGGTGGACGAACGCGATCATACCTACGCGATCACGCAATGGCATCATGGCCGGAAATGGGATACTTCTTGTGGGTCGCCGCAAGCTCCCTTCCCCCCGAGGAATTACGGTGACACCCAACAACAAATCCCCCCGGTTCAGTAGGCCGACAAATATCGAAGTCCCCCCGCTTCGATTTCTGTCGGCCTCTTTTTTGAATATCCGCATCATCGGACTCGCCGGGAACATTTGTAAGTGAGAGCCTCCCGCGATGGAAGAAATCCACTGCCCATGGCTACCCATGCAGCATCCGCTCTACTGTGAATATCATGATACCGAGTGGGGCGTTCCCTCGCGCGATCCCCGCTATTTGTTCGAGTCAATCTGCCTCGAAGGCGCGCAATGCGGACTATCATGGTGGACGGTCCTGCAAAAACGTGAACGCTACCGCCAGGTGTTCCACAATTTCCAACCGAAAAAAGTCGCCGCCATGACCGATGCCGAACTCGAAAATCTCATCCTCGATCCCGGCATCATCCGGCATCGGGGGAAAATTTTCTCCGTCCGTCAAAACGCCCGGGCCTGGTTGGCAATCGAAGATCCCGTGGGCTGGCTGTGGAGCTTCGTCGGCGGCAGGCCGATCATCAACCACTTCAAAACGATGGCTGATTTCCCCGCCCGGTCGGCCGAATCGGACGCGCTGTCGAAGGCTCTGAAAAAGGCCGGATTCAACTTCGTCGGCACCACCACCATGTATGCCCTCATGCAGGCCACCGGCATGGTCAATGATCACACGGTCGATTGCTTCCGGAAAAAGCAGACAATCCATTAGCAACTAAATCACCGACCTCCTCACCAGTTCTCGGGCTGCTGGCGATAGTCGCTATTATCCGCCTTGTCCGTCGATCAAACTCGTGGGTTCGATGAAATCTTGTCGGCGGTGGTGTCGGCTGGTAGGGTGTGGCCGCGTGAACATCGTGGATCAAATCGCCTTACGGGCAACGGCGGAGCGACCGGCGATGATAGCGGACGGGGTGACGCTTACCTACGGCGAACTGCTGGAGCGGGTGTCCGAGGCCGCAGCGTGGCTGGATCGGTGCAAGGGCTTCCGCCGCGATGGAGTGTCGCGAGTGGGCTTGGCTTGTGGCAACGGGGTGGATTACATCGTGCTGGCCCTAGCGATTTTGAAAGCGGGCGGGTGTTTGGTGCCTTTGGCAGATGAACTCACTGCGGTGGAGCGGCAGGAAATCATTGAGCGGACGGGCTTATGTGGGGTGGTGACAGGCCGGGCGAGCGGTCCGGACTGGGTGGCATTAGAAACGGCGGAGCTGGAAAATGAGGCGGAGTTTTCCGCATTTGATCCGGCGTTCATTCGCTTCAGTTCGGGAACGACCGGGCGGAGCAAAGGGGTGCTGCTGAGCCACGGGAAACTGCGGGAGCGGATCGTCGCGGCGAATGCGGCGCTGGAAATCGGGCCGGGGGATCGGGTGCTGTGGTTACTGCCGATGGCCCACCATTTCGCGGTGTCGATTATTTTGTATCTCTATCACGGAGCCTGTACGGTGTTAGGAACAGGGCATCTGGCTGCGGAAATTTTAGAAACTGCTAGAGCGACGCGGGCGACGGTGATCTACGGCGCACCTTTTCACCACGCGCTGCTAGCGGCGGATCAGGGCGACTACCGGTGGCCGGACTTGCGGCTTGCGGTCACCACGGCAGCCCCTTTGCAGGTTGAGACGGCGCGAGATTTCCGGAGGCGATTCGGGAAGCCGCTGGTCCAGGGCTTAGGGATCATTGAGATCGGCCTACCTCTACTCAATACCGGCGGGGCGGGGGACTGTCCGACGGCAGTGGGCAGGCCGCTGCCGGCCTATGATGTGGAACTCCGCGATGAGGAAGGCATGCCAGTGGCGGTGGGGGCGGTGGGTGAGCTATGGATCAAGGGGCCAGGGATGTTCGACGCTTATGTTTCGCCGTGGCAGGTGGTGGACGAAATCTGCGTGGACGGTTGGTTCGCCACGGGCGACTTGGCGGTGACTGATGCGGCAGGTCGGGTCTATTTGCGCGGTCGCAAAAAGAGCGTGCTGAATGTGGGCGGCATGAAGGTTTTCCCCGAGGAAGTGGAGGCGGTGATCGAGCGACATCCGGCGGTGCGGCGCTGCCGGGTGATTGGGCAACCCCATGCGGTGCTCGGGACGGTGCCAGCGGTGGAGGTGATTTTGCAAGCTGGGGAAATGCTAGCTGCACGCGAGTTGATAGGCTGGTGCCGTGGATTTCTCTCGATTTACAAAGTGCCGGTGCGCGTGGCATTCGTGGAGGAATTTCCTCTAACAGCAAGCGGCAAGATTCGGCGAATGTGAGCCGGAATTGTGGGGTCTGAAATAATTAAAAAAAGAAGGTTGAATATTCGAAAGAAACGCACGTCAGTAGTGATATGAAAAATAAATTTTCTATGATACGGCTGGCCGCCCTGTCTGCAGTGGTGGCTTGTGTGGGTTCCAGCGTGAGTTGCATGACGACCTATGACGCGCAGGGCAGACCGGTGCAATCGATCGATCCGGGCTTGGCGGTGGCTGGCGTGGTAGCTGCTGGTGCTGTGGGATATGCCCTCGGTAACGATCATGGCTACTACTATCCAGGTGCCTACAGCATCGGGTATTACGGCCCAGGTTATTACCGTCCAGGTTATTACAGTGGCCGCTATTATAGCGGTGGCTACTACGGCGGTGGTTATTACCGGGGTGGACGATACTACGGCGGAAACTACCGGAGTGGAAGCTACCACGGAGCTTATCAGACTGGTTCCCACACCAACGGCAATCACCAACAGGGCAGTCACCCACAGGCAACTCAAAAGCCGGTCAGTCACCAGCAGGGAGGGAAAAAGCAAGGGAACCAGCAAGGGAACCAGCAAGAGGGCAGTCACCCGTGATGGGGGCTTCCGGCCTATGGTGAATTTCCAACAATCCCGATGACAAAATCTGTGGGCTTGCCATCTTTGATAAAGCGCAAAATGGATCAGCATCCAAATCCGCCAACCCAACCAATTATGAAACCATTACTATTACTCACGCTGTCGTTATCCCTGCTGCCGTTCGTTTCCTGTCGTGAAAAAGGCCCCGCTGAAAAAGCGGGCGAGCACTTGGACAAGGCCATGGAAAATGTCAAAGACGCGGTGGATCCCAAGGGGCCGGTCGAAAAAGCCGGAGAGAAGGTCGATAGGGCATTGGGCAAATGATCCGCATGGGTTAGATCATCCCGAGCTTCATTTTACCCTCCTCGGAAATCATTTCCTGATTCCATGCCGGGTCCCAGACTAACTCGACACGGGCGTCGTCGATGCCATCAATGGTCATGATTTTGGCTTGGGCGTCGGCGGCGATCACGGGCCCCATGCCGCAGCCCGGGGCGGTGAGGGTCATTTTCACGGCGACAGTTTTTTTGCCAGCGGCTTCCTCGATGATGCAGTCGTAAACGAGGCCGAGATTGACGATGTCCACCGGGATTTCCGGGTCATAGACGCCTTTGAGCTGATTCCAAACCTGCTCTTCCAATGGGGCGTCCTTGAGCCTGATGACTTCCGCATGCTTCTTCGCCTCTTCCTCGGGGTTCACGCCGAGGGCATCCGCATCTTGGGAGGAAATCCGGGCGAGGCCTTGAGAAGTGGCCACGGTGAAGGTGCCGCCGAGGCGTTGGGTGATGAATACGGCCGTTCCGGCAGGCAGGGTGAGCGTGTCGCCACTCGGGATTTGGATGGCGTTGACTTCGCGGCTGAGCTTGATTTCCTCGTGCATGGCTGGAGTTAAAGCCCGCCCCATGGGAACGGCAAGGAATGAGTTTTTTCCTGCTAGGTGGAAATAACATGGGCCAATCCGCGAAAAATGACGGATCATTGAAGCAGAGTTTTCCCAAACCGCTGGATTTTCATGTTCAATGCACCATCCATGATCGAATCCGAACCCACTCCGGTTTCCAGTTTTCCCGCTGGGCTGGGGGAGGATGGGACGGGTGAGGCCATCGCCTTGCTGGCGCGGATGGCGAAGGAGGATAGTTCGGCACTCACTGAATTGCACGGGATGTGGAGTCCGATCCTGTTAGGAATAGCCTGTCGGATGTTAGGCGATCGACGGGAAGCGGAGGAGGCAGTGCAGGACACGTTCATCCGGATGTGGCACCGCTCGGTGGACTATGATCCGAAACTTTCGCCACCCTTCGTTTGGGCCTTCGGGGTGCTGCGGGGTTACTGCATCGACCGCTTGCGTTACCGGCATCGCGGGAAACGGGATTCCTCGCGGGTGGTGCCGATTCATCTGCACGCGCCGCCTGAGCCGATGGAGGACTCGCGGGTGATGGCTCTGGACGACTGGCGAAGGGTTAGATCCGCGCTGGATGTCTTGGGCAAAGATGAGCGCCAGTGTCTTGAGCTCGCCGTTTTTCTCGAATACTCGCATTCGGAAATTTCCGACCATCTTGGAACCCCACTCGGAACCGTCAAAAACCGTCTCCGCCGAGCCTTGATAAAAGTCCGCAACCAACTATCACGCCATGAATTCTGACCCACACGAAAACGCCGCTTGGCGCACCTTTGGAATGCTCGATGCCGACGAGGCCGCCAGCTTCGACGAGGCGCTGCGCCACGATCCGGAGTTACAAACCGCCTACCATGAAATGGAGCGACTGTCCGCTGCAGTGGCCGCCACGGCAGCGGTGCCGATCCCCCCGCAGGCCGGACAGCTCGCACGTCTGCAAACGCGCCTAGGCATCAATGTGCCCAAGCACACCAACTGGTTCGGCATTTCCGGTTGGGCCGCTGCGGCGGTGCTCACCTTGGTTCTTGTATTGCAGCGTGGTCCGGGCACGAAACATTCTACAGTGGCAGGCACCCAGCCCGCTGCCGCCATTTCCTCCCAACCCGGGGAGTCCGTGAAATCGCCAGTAACGAGCATCGGAAAATCCCATGATCTCGCCAATCAACCGGGTTCCGAAAAATCTGGGAACTATGCCTTGACCGTGGAAACGCTTGAGATCGAGGGGAAAACCGTCGCCAAGGTGGAAGCCAAGCGACTGATTCAGGAAATCGAGGTGCTGCGTGGCAAGTTAGAGAATTTCCAAAAGCGGGATCGCCAACGCTTTGAACCCGTCCCCGGCATGGCTTGGCCAGTCGTGATGCGGATGAATCCTCCAGGCGATCCCGTGAACAACGAAGGTGAGCTGGCGCTGGCTAAGAATGATACTCCGATCATCGCGATGTTAGGCGATGCGATGACAGCGACAAATGTCTCGCCGATGCCGAACATGAGTGTGACGAATTTGCGGCTGGACATGACACACGGGAACTCCGCCAGCCCGGCGAATTCCACCGCTCAGGAAAAATTAGCGGCCCCACCCGCAGTCCCGGTTCCCTCAGCGGTGCCGATCTACGACGCGGCTCGGGATGCCGGCACGCTGGTGGTCAGTAATTTACCCCAAACCGCCGCCGACGAGTCCTACAACCTATGGGTGAGAACCGATGCGGGCGGAAATCCGATCTATGTTGGCAGGTTGCCAAAGTCCACTAACCAAAGCGCCGAGTCCTTCGACTTCAGCCTCGGCTCGACAGGCATCATGCCTTCCGGGTTCCTGCTGACCCGGGATCTAGCCGGCGCGGCATTGGCACCTGCAGCCAGCAACACGGTGCTGCAAGGCCCGTGATTGATCTCTACCAGTTGGTGCTAACCGAGAAATACAGTCGTGGGTCAGCGTCCACGTCATCCGGTGCCACGATAGGAATCCCGAGTGCGAGCTTGGCGGCGAACATTTCCTGATAGTGCCAATTCACCCCGATTCCCCACGCTCCTAACTGGCCCGCGTCGCCCGGATTATCGCGGCTTAGAGTGGCAGCGTCGATGAAGGAAATCCCCTGAAACTCGCCGGCGTGTGAAGTCGGGTAGGCTTTGCTACGTAGCTCGACGCTGGCGACAAGGCCTTTCGAGGCATAGCCCACGGCCTCGTCAAAGCCTCGGATGCGCCCCATGCCGCCAGCGGAAATCTGGTCCGACGAGAGCAGCTTGCTGTTCGCCCATTGTCCTTGCACGCGCCCGACGAGCGCACCCACTTCGCCTAGCTTCAAGCTCCGTTCCAGCTCAATCCGCGCGATCACAGACTCCGCCCCGTCGGCTCCGAGGGCGATGAAATCTGCATCCTTCGAACCAAGGGTGCCATGCCCCGGACTGTATAGCAAAGTCGCTTCAGCGCGGGTCATCCCCAGTCGATCCACAAACCGACACTTCCACCCAGACACGATTTGGAAAAAATCCACACTCTCAGATGTCCCGCTTGATAGATCATAGTCGTTCTTTCGGAACTCCATGCCGATACGCCATTCGTGACTTAACGTGCGCCAGCGCGGCAGTGGCACTCGGTAATCGAGCGCCATACGGGAAAATTGTCCGCTCTGGTCGATCGGGCCGGAAGAACTGGTTTCGGACTCGGTGAAGCCTGCGGAGATCTGGAGTAGGTGGCGGATGGGCAGCGGAATTTCATAAATCCCACTCACGCCCTTGAGGCTCTTGAAATCTAACGAAGAAGTGAACTGTGCCGTCACCCGATGATCGAGCGAGAACAAATCGCCATACTGGAATCCGAGAAAAATCCGCTCATCGCCCAGGCTATCGCTCAATTGGTTGTCGATACCGCCGTATGCCCGCCAGGGTTTTGGCGCTCGCAGATGGAGTGTTAGATCGAGGGTTTCCGGCGTTGCTCCGTCGGCGTAGGAAATGGAAGCTCGTCGCAGGGGATTTTCATTGAGCCAGTCCAAATCATCTAACACAACATCGCCGGAGATTTCCTGACCCTGGCGAGTCCGGAAGGTTTCCACGGCGAATTTCAACCCGAATGACGACTTGCCAGTGACCAATACTTGTCCTGCGCGGGCCGGGCAAATCAACAGGGCGATGACGCCGGAGGTGATTTCCTGGCCGGGAAATGACACCTGCACGAATGGCCGCCCGAGTGTGCGAAAGGCCGTTTCCAACTGCGCACTCAGTTGATTCAGCGAGCGCAAGGAGACCGGCTTACCCAGCGAGCTGGTAACGATCTCCCGGATCTTAGCGGCTTCCGCATCTGGGAAACCTGCGAGTGCGATGCCATCCTTGGTCGGTTGCTGGAGCGCGAGTGCCGCCTCGGTAGTGTTAGCGATGGCCAAACCGCGGAGCGCGGGCAGGAGCACTTGGTCCTCTCCAGCCTTCACCGCGCCGGCGGCGTCATGAATGGATCGGTCACTGGCTTGTGGTGCCGCAGGCGGCGTCGGGCGGCTCGCGTCATCCGCCCCGAAGCCGAATACCGACAACGGGACCAAGGCGCATAAATAAACCAATAGGGTCGCTGGTTTCATGCAAAGTAAGTTACGAAAAAGGCCGCCAGAATCACCCGGCGGCCTTGAGGAAATGACTCCATGTTTGGCGGTTAGCGGAGGAAAACGCGGCCCTTCTTGACTAGCGCCACCGGCCCTTTTTTATCGTGGTTGATCTGTGGGATCACAGAATTCCCCTTGGCTTCGATGGCGGTGGCCTTCTCATCCGGGCTAATTCCCTTCGCTAGCGGGGCGTTCTCGCCTTTGAAAACCGGCAGTGGTCCACCCGCCATGTTGTATAAAATCACGTCGGGATTTTCCAATCCGCCACCACGCTTGACCCAGTCGAGCGGAACCGGGGTGCCTTCGACAGGTTCGCCGTTCGTTACCACTTCTCCGCCATCAACGACGGTGCCAGTGCCCGTCTCACCCGTTGTATTTTTGTCATTCACGACGTCATCCACGACAGTGACTGGCTTGTCGATGACCGTGGTGTCGTCTTTCACAACTTCGTCTGGAGGGCAAACGTCTGAATCCGTGACCGTAACTGAGGCGGACCCGAAAGTTCGGCCACGGAGGGGCTAAACTAAGCTATGGTGGCGGGGTGCGGGAAAGTGATAGGAGATCATAGATTGGGGATCAA
>JAYVNM010000117.1:0-4451 GCA_043758445.1 Akkermansiaceae bacterium
CAAGGGAGCGGGGGGAACTCATTAAAACGCTCTGTTTGTAATTGTCGTCGGTGGGCAGTTTTAATTGTCGCCAACGGAATTTTTAATTGTCGCTGGACACCCTTCCCATCTCAAGCCACTGCGGTGCTTTTCCCTTCGTATAGGAAGGCAAACTGCTCCAACGATAGCTCGCCAACCTGCCGGCCTTGCCCCCTGCCAGTCCCCCACGCGCCGGATTGAGATGGATGTAATCCGCCACGATACGGAAGTAATAGCTGTCGGTATCGCTGCCATTGACAGGAACCGACTTGTAGCGCCCTTGGAACACATGTCCTTGCCGTCCGCGAGCACGGTTCCAGCCTTGGCTAAAAACTCCGAGCAACCACTTCATGCCCGCCACCAGATTCGGCTGTGGTGTTTCGATCAGGAGGTGGAAATGGTTGCCCATGAGCACCCAGGCATGGACCCGCCAGCCGCATCTCCCGCAAGTCTCTTCAAGCCGCTTCAGGAAAACCAAGCGATCATCGTCGGTTTCAAACACCATCTTCCCGCCATCGCCACGGGCCATGACGTGATACATCGCTCCCGGATACTGAAATCTCAATGGCCTCGCCATGCCCGCTTCTCTTCTACTGTTGCCCCCGTGTCAATCCTATTTTGTTGTGATGCGGGGACTGACCCGAATGCCATTTTGTTGTGATGCGGGGACTGACCCGAATGCCATTAATTGCTATTCGTCTAACTTCTCCGTATCGGTCCGCCGTATATTCAAATCCTTCGATTTTTCCAATGGCCAAAACATCATCAGTTATATATTTATAGTAAAATTTTAGTTTTCCAGACCTTTGTAATTCGAGCAATTCTATCAGTGCCATATCATTCTTCTAAACTTTAAAAAAGTTAGTAATATCCTCGATAGTGGCAATATCAACATTTGGATTATATTTTTTATATGATACAGTCCAAAAATTAATTGTCTCATGTCAGAAAAATAGCGAGTTGCAGTCTCTTTTTTTTGGTCCCTAGAGCATGCAGAAAAGATAAGACATACGATAAGGTAAATCAGAACAAGACCCACGTTGATTTCTCTTGAGCGATTCATTCTCATTTTTCAATTTTTTTCTCTGAATCCGCATGAATCCAAAGGTAAGCACTTATCATAGTTCCTATTACGTTTGTTCTCATACTCGGTGAAATGCTTGCCGCCCTTCAATAATTTATGCTCGGCGGAATCAATCGCTCCATCCCGAATTACGGCGGTTAACTATGAATCGAGCTCGTCGTATGGGTAAATACCCCGCAAATGGGAATTCTGATCAATCCACTCTTGAAGACGCTTAGCCTCCCCGTCTGAAATCTGACCATCAGCAAGAATACCATGAAGAATGCCATGGAGCTGTTGAACATCGTGGGTGACAGAATCATAGAATTCGCTTTCTGGAGCTAAATTCATGCAAACCCAAAGAAGATCATCCTGTTCTTCAGGATCAATTATTCCGTCGGCCAGGATTTCATCCAGCTTTTGTTTTAGTTCGTCAAACGGAGACCTTCCAATGAGGTCCGAGTAGTCCATGCACCAGTTGAGAATCTCAGCGACCTCGGCTGCATTAAGTAGCCCGTCAATCGATACGCCACGCAATAATCATGTTAGGGTATTGACTGATTTATCAATTCGTTGCCGACTTGCGTAATGGCGATACGGAGCGTGATCGGGATGATGAATGCTCATATTCTTTAAGCTAACAGTGGGTATTCGTAGGATGTCGGGGAGTGAAATCCAAGATGATCTTGTGGGGAGGATTTGCCCTGAATCCTTGATTTGGCAAGGATTTCCCGACAGGAATTTCCCGAGGAACGTGCGTATATCCAAGGGGATTTGGGCGGGGCAGATGGAAATCCAAGAATATCCCTCTTCATCTGCGTGAATCCTGTTTATCGGTGGTTCGATTCTCGGGTATTCAGCTTTAAACTGACAGCATTGGGCGGGACACCCACGCTCATTGAGGGGCGTGGGCGGCGGAGTCAGCGCTGGGTTTTAAGCGGGCGGCACGTTTGAAGAAGAGATCGAGATCTCCGCCACAGTCGGCGAGGAGGTTTTGGAAGAGAGGCATTTTGTCGGCATAGAGGCTGAGGGAGACGAGGTGGCCGTTGTTGAGGTCTTCATGGAGCCAGGATTCCAGACCGCGACCGCCCCAGCGGCGGTGGAGTTCGCGGAAGTGGTCGCGAAGGGTGGCGAGGATGGCGGCTTTTTTTCTGCGCATGACGGTGGGAGATTGGCCGGAGGCGTAGAGGGCGGCGAGCTGCCAGCGGGAGCGCTCGATCTCACGATAGAACTCGCGGCGGCGGACGAGGCGGCCTTGGTATTTCTGCAGATCGGCGAGGCGACCGGCGGCTTGGAGCCAGCGTTTCACACCTTCCTCGGCGACGGTGTTGGCGAGTGATTCATTGAAGACGGTGTCGCCCCAGTGGAAGACTTTGCGGTGGGTGAGTTCGTGAAAAAGGGTTTCCGCGAGGTCGATGTCGGGGTACTTGACGAAGGTGTTGAGGATGGGATCGTGGAACCAGCCGAGGGTGGAGTAGGCATCGACGCCGCCGATGAAGACGTCGTAGTGGTCGGCGCGGAGTTGCTGGGCGAGGGCGACGGTGGCCTGTGCGCGGAAGTAGCCGCGGTAGTCCATGGCACCGATGAGGGGGTATTGCCAGGTTTTGGGTTTCAGGGAGAACTCGGGGGCGGCGTAGAGCACCCAGACGACGTGGTCGCGCCCGAGATCGGCGTATTTCCCGTAGCTTGCGGTGCCGGGGAGTGAGAGGTGATCGGTGGCAAAGCTGCGGATTTCCTCGACGGTGGTAAGCTGGCTTTTGAGGGTTTTAGGAGTCGAGGGATCAGCGAGGACGGCGGGGATGGGTCGGCTCTTGGAGAGGATTTCCCATTGGCCGCCGATGGCTTGGCCATAAAAATGGACGGTCTGGCAGGATAGGAGTAGGCCGCAGGCGGCACCGAGCGCAAGGAAGATGATGGGAAGGCGAGGCATGGGCGGGCGTGAAATCTCCGGCGATAGGCTTGACCGATTGGCGGATTTCCACAAGCCGCTAGAATGGGTGCCGCGAGAATGGATGAAGTGGGTAATTCCTCTTTCCTCGCCGCTGGGATATCCCTAAACATCGCCGGACATGAGCAAAATCGTTCTATTATTTTCCGGACAAGGTGCCCAGAAAACGGGCATGGGTAAGGATTGGGTGGAAACCTCCGCCACCGCCCGGAAAATGGCGGTGCAGGCGGATAAGGTCCTTGGATTTCCACTCTCAGACATCATGTGCGACGGCCCGGATGAGGATCTGACGAAAACTTCGCGCTGCCAGCCAGCACTGTATTTGCACGGACTGATGGCGCTGGCCCTGATCCGCGAGCGGGTGCCGGATTTCATGCCGGTCGCCACGGCGGGATTGTCGCTGGGGGAGTTCACGGCCCATGCGGCGGCGGGGAGTTTCACGTTTGAAGACGGCCTGCGCCTAGTCGCCCGCCGGGGAGCCTTAATGGAAGCCGCGTGCGAGGCGACCGAGGGGGCGATGGCCGCAATGATCGGCGGCGAGGAGGCCCAGGTCCGCGCGCTGGCGCAGGCGGCGGATGTGGATGTGGCGAATTTCAACGCGCCCGGCCAGATAGTGCTGTCAGGGACTGTTGCTGGGATCGACACGGTGATCGCCCGCGCCAAGGAGTTTGGCATCCGCCGGGCGATCAAGTTGAACGTCGCCGGAGCCTACCATTCGCGGCTGATGCAGAGCGCCCAGGAGCAGCTTGCAGCCGAGCTTGCAGGAGTGGCTATGCAGGTGCCGACGATGCCGGTGATTTGCAATTTTGCCGCCTCGACTGTCACGGATCCCGCCGAAATCCGCAGCATGTTGGAGCGGCAGGTGACCGGCTCCGTGCGCTGGACGGAATCCATCCAGGCGTTGATCGCGATGGGGCACCGCACCTTCTTAGAACTCGGTCCCGGCAAGATTTTGGCTGGCTTGGTTGGCAAGATTGATAAGGAGGCAAGCGTCTATTCGGTGGAAGATTTGGCCTCGCTCGAAGCGGCGGTGGAGGCACTTTCCTGAGCCTGTAAGCGGGCCGGGAAAAATTTCAGAAATGCTTGAAAAAGTGATTGCGCTGCTTCGGGGAGGTCCATAGCTTCCCGCACCCGAGCGGGAGATGGAGCGGTAGCTCAGTTGGTTAGAGCGCCAGCCTGTCACGTTGGAGGTCGCGGGTTCGAGTCCCGTCCGCTCCGCCATCCCTGTCCGGTCAATTAACCCCGCCTGCGAAGGCGGGGTTTTTTATGGTTCATATCGGTCGCCATACTAACAGCCATGCCTTTTCCAGATTAGGGAAAGACCCAGAACTGTTCGGCATGATCGATGCTCTGTCGGCTGGAAAAGCCAATTTCCTGCGGTTTGATTGGGTCGGAGCATTTTCTATCCGATTTATCCCTGCA
>JAYVNM010000118.1:0-13404 GCA_043758445.1 Akkermansiaceae bacterium
ATGGGACGCAGGGCTTTGGCTCGATCGGTCAACACAAGGATAACGCCAACGATGGGGAAAAGTGCTTAAGATTTCTTAAATACCTGAATAGTTACGAAATTACATGATAGAGGACGGGTTTACCCGCCGCCTTCCGCCACTCAGCTAACCATCGCGCTTTTCTCATGGGGAAGAACTACCGGGGCAGGAAGAAAATGTCACGCAGAAAGTCTGAGAAAAGGCCCGTCCCTCTGTTATGTGATGGCTTGGCGAAGGAGAATGCGATCGGCTTGGATGGAAATTTCCGGGGCGGTGGAAATTTCGATGCGTTGGTTTTTCTCGGTGGCGAGCACTTCCAAGCGTTCGCAAACTTCGCGGACGAGGTCTTCTAATGAAAATGTTTCCCGTTGCAAGGGGAGTCGTCCGCTCTCGGCGCGGGCGAGGAGGAGGAGCGTGTCAGTTAGATCATTGAGGTGTATGCGGAGGGTGACCGCGTGGTTATCGATGGTGACGGGTTGTTGGAAAGTTCTAGCAGGGCGACCATCATTGAGGATTCCAATGCCGTCGCAGCCGGGCAACATCCAATCGAGTATGACGGCATCAAATGTCTCAGTGTGTAGCCGTTCCAGTCCTTCCGTTCCGGTGCGTGCGACTACCGCCTAATACCCGTCAGCCTCCAGGCCGCTGCAAATCGCCTGCGCGGTTTTTCCATCGTCCTCTACGGTCAGAATTATCACTCGTGCGGATGGTGGGGATTTCAACAGGCGCTTCAATCGAAAATCCTGAGGTGAAGCCGGTGTGTCAGCTCGGACGGCGGAAAACCACCGGGGCACCGGCCCGCCGTGTGGGATAGAGTTGGCAGTAACTTGGCTGATTTCAGTTCAAGTGAGCCAGGAGGTTTCGGGCTTTGATGCCGCAAGGGAAGATGAAGAGTGGCGGCGAGACGCCGCTGGCACGGCCTGCGGCGAGACGCAGCAGCTACGTTAAGATGCGTGTTATTCTCCGAATTTCAACGGGACGGTTACTTCTCTAGCAGCTCGGTGGCGAGTTTGTTGTAGGTGTCGCGGTCGAGGAGGAATGGGTTGGCGTCATTGGCGAGGCGGCCGTAGTAGAAGCCGGGGTTCGGGCCGGGGATGGCGGGGGCGAGGATGAGGCTACGGGTGATGAGGCCGATGGAATCGCCAGCGTCGTTAGTGCCTCGTTCAAACGTTCTGAAGGTAAGTGAAGGGGTGAGGAGGGCGGTGGCGGCGGAGGGGTCATCGGTGGCGAGCCAGCGGGTGATTTTGAGGCCTTCGAGGATGCCGAGGAGGAAGTTGGCGCGTTCGGGATTGAGGGTGGTGGTGAGATCGGTGAGATCGCGGGTGGCTTGCCATTTTCCGGGGCCGTCATCATAGCGGAGCGTGAGGGGGATTTCGCTGCCGGTCTGGCGCTCGATGGCCATGAGGTTGTTGCGGTCGATGGACCAAATGCGCGCCAGCCGCCATTCGTAGGGCCGGACGGGGATGGCGGCGACGACGGCGGGATCGATGCGCATAACGGTGGAAGTGCCGAGGCGGTTGACGAAGTAGCCACCCTTGCCATCGATACCAAACGCGAGTTCGAGACCCTGATTGTCCTGGCCGAGGAAGCGGAGTTTGAGGAAGGGATGGTTGAGGCCCCAGGGGGTGAAGTCGGTGGCGGCATCTGTCTCGAAGGCGGTGGCGCGGCCTTCGGTGACGGTCTTGAGCAGGGCGAAAAGGCGTTCTTCGTTCGCTTCTTGGGAAACGCCGCCGATGGTGACTGACCAAGGCGCGGGTGGGGTGCGGGAAATCAGAATTTCCTGGCCAGTGGTAGGCTGAATGAGGATGCCGCGGATGGACTGGATGTTGAGATTGGTGAGGGCGGGTTCGCGGAGGTCGTTGACCGCGAGGGGTAGGTCGGCGAGGGAGGTGACATTCGGTGTGGGCTTGAGTGGCAGCTCGAAAAGCGTCGTTGGGCGGTCGCTGACGATGGCTTGGACGGAAGCGGCGGCGGGTGATTCCGGCGGAAAAATGTCGAGGGTGGTTTCGGTTTCCGTGCCGAAGGGGAGGATGGCGATTTGGATGGACTTGGGGAGGGCCGTGTTGGCGGGCAGGGTGACGGTGGCGCGGTCGGCGAGCTTGAGGGCTTGGAGTTGGTAGAGGCCTTCGAGGAGGGATTTGATGGCCTTGGGGTCGGTTGGGAGATCGAGGGGTTTGACGAGCCGCCACGGGCTGGTGGTGGATTCGCGGCCGAGGGTGAGTTCGCCCTGCTCGGCGCGGATGTGGATTTTTTTCAGGGTGGTGGGGTTGAAATAGAAGGGGCGGTGGTCGCGGAGAAATTTCAGGCTGTCTTTGAAATACGCGGTGATGTCGCCGGTGCAGGAGTAGAGGTAGCGCTTGTGGTTGAGATCGCGGGGGAGGATGAAGACGGTGGGGACTGGGGCGTTCACGTCCTGGACGGTGGCGAGCCAAGGCGTCTGGCGACCGAGCTTGTATTTGGCGACGGGTTGGTGTTTGGCGTCTTCGAGTTGGATGCCGATGGCGTTCTCGCGGAGGCCGGCTTTTTGGGCGTCGATCTCGTTGCGGTCGGCGAAGTCCTCGACGCGTAAGCCGAGGGTGAAATGGATGATCGCGACAGCGGCCCGCGGGTCCATGCGATCCAGCCATGGGGTGGTCGCCTGCCAACCGGTGGGGCCGAGGTCGAAGCTGGCGGAGACGCCGCTTTGGGTGACTTGGATATGTTTCACCTCGGCGGGCGTGAAATCGTCGTAGAGGTGTTGGCCGACAGGGACCGACGGCGCGCCGAGAAGGGAATCGAAATTTCCCTGCTGCCACTGCCAAGCCGCCAGACCACAGACGAGGATGGCTAACAGCGCGAGAATGAGGGTGAAACCTAGTGAGCGCATGGCAGGTCAGGCACGGCGCGAGGACCAGATGAAGGCGCCGGTCAGGATGAGGAAGGCGGGGAGGAAGAAGAGGTTGACGAGGTTGATAAAGGAGACTTGGGCGTCGAGGAGTGGGAGCTTGTAAATGCCGAGCGAGCGCGGGCCGGGGCCGACGAGCGACTGGCGGTCCACGAGCCAGTTCACGGCGGAGGCGAGGAAGTCGATATTTTCCGCGTGTTGGAGGTGAGGGTCGAGGAAATCGGTATTGGCCATGACGATCATGCGCGAGGTGGAGGCCGAATAGCGGTCATCGCTGGCGGCTCCACGGGTGACGCAGGCGGCCAGGTAGAGCGGGGCTTTGTTGTCCTCCTTCTCGTCGAAGGTTGGATTTTTTCCGCCGAATTTCGTCTCACCCCAAAATCCCGGGGCGGCTTGGATGAGGCCGATGGGGTTGATCTGGCGGTTCATCAGGTCTTCCGCGCCCTCGCGGACTTCGAGCGAGGAACTGGCCCCCTCGAAGAGGGCGGCTTGGCCGGCGAGGTCTTTGGTGAAGTCCACGCCATAGGTGAAGACGGCGCGGGTGGTGGTATTGAGGCGGTCGCCGTCCATGGAAATGAGGCGGTCGCGGCGTGGAGTGATGCCGTAGCCGCGCAGAAAGGTGCGGAGTTTGGGCGGAGTTTCACCGGGCTTGAGGAGGATGAGCAGGGCGGACCGCGGGGTGTTCCAATATTTGTCGAGAACCGCGAGTTCGGCCTCGGTGAAATCGTATTTCGGGGCGACGAGGGCGACGGCCTCAGCATCGGTGGGGATTTCGGTGAGATTGGAGAGATTGATGGCTTGCAACTCGACATTCTGAAACTGGAGGGTGCCTTGCAGGGATTTCATCTGCGCGGAATCGCCGGTGACATCGAGCTGACTCTTGTCCGCGAGGAAGACCATCTTGCGGGCGCGGCCCTCGATGCACTCGACGAGGCGGGCGGTGAGGGTTTCCTCGCCTTGGAAACCGGTGATTTTCCGCTGGGTCTCGGCGGTGGTGTAAACGGCCATGTCATCGGCGACGACGATTTTCACGTTCGGGTTGAGGATGTGGTTGCCCGCCTTGTCCTCGGTGGATACCGGGCCGGCATCGGTGCGAGCGTCCATGATGATGAGGTCCTTGGTCAGCGGTAGGCCATAGGCGGCGACCACCTCTTGCGTGCGGTCGGAACTGCGGAGCGGATCGACGATTTCCAACTCGATCTTGCCCTTGGAAATGCGGGCGTATTCCTCGGCCAGCGCCCGGACGCGTTCGTAAAACGGCGAGCTCCGACGAAAGGCCATGAGCCACTTGACTGGCTTGGCGCGGTCGACCAGCGCTTTGTCATGCAGGTAATGCTGCGTCGAGGCGGACAACGTGTACGCCGCCTGCCGACTCAGATCGACACGGTTGAAATGGCTGGCTGCCAGATAGTTCAGGGCGATCAGGATGACTGCGAGAAAGCTGATCTGGAGCACGGAAAGCGTCCCCAGCCCCCAGCGGTTCAGCGGACGGGCGGGCTTGTTTTTTGACGTGGTGGCGGGATCGGACATGCAACGGGAAATCAAGAACTCAACGACGCCAGCGGCGGTAATCCACGACTTGATAGGTCAGGAACAACACGAACAACGCGAGACTCAGGAACCAGACCGCTGGCCGCGTGTCGAACAAGCCGCTGGCGAAATAATGCAGATGCTGTTGCGAGGAAATGTAGTGGAAAAAACCTGCGCCCGCGAACGACTCGCCCCAGATGATCGTGACGTAGCCGAGAAAATACTGAATCACCAGCAAGCCGATCGTTAGAATGCCCGCGATGATCTGGCTGGAGGTCAGCGCCGAGGCCAGACAGCCAATCGCGGTGAACGCCGCTCCCATCAGCATGACTGCGGTGAACACGCCGAGCAGCGCCCCCGGCGTCCAGGCGGGCGGCAACGTCGTCGCCCACTCGAACATTTTGAACTGGATGAGGCCCGGCAGCCAGAGGCTCGTATAAAAAATCATCGCTGCCGTATATTTGGAAAACACCACCTGCCAGGTCCGCACCGGCGCGGTGAGCAGCGTTTCCAAAGTCCCCGAGCGCTCCTCCTCCGAGAACAGCCGCATGGTGATGAGCGGGAAAATGAACAAGAAATAGAACCAGAAAATCGGCGTGTGGAAGGTCACATAAACTAGGCTATCGCGCACCGGTGTGTCGCGAAAGCCCTTCATCGCGCTAGATAGCGAGACGCCCTGCATCACCGTCACAAAGGCCAGCACCACCCAGCCGAAGGGGTTGAGGAAATAGCCCTTGAGCTCTTTAAAGGTAAGGATGCGGAACAATCTCATGGGGCGGGGCGCTCTTCGTACGGCATTCCCGTGACAAGGCAAAGGTAAAAGGGCAGCCCCAACGCCGCAGAGCCATTTCATCTGAAAGAGGCGTGAGCGGCTTTTCCGCGCTGGATAGAGCGGGATGACAGAAGCTGCGGTGACTGGGACGCGCCGGATGCCAATGCTATGGATAATCCGGCGTCCCTGGATGAACTGCGGCGCAGTTCGCCTGCGGCGATAGAAGTCGTGGATCAATCCAACAGAAATTTCGAGGCCTGCTCCACATCCTTGTCGCCACGGCCGGATAGATTGGCGATCAGGATGCAGTCCTTTGGCAGGCTACCGGCGATTTTCGAGACATAGGCCATCGCGTGCGCGCTTTCCAGCGCGGGGATGATGCCTTCGTGATGGGCGAGTTCCTTGAAAGCAGCCAGTGCCTCGGCGTCGGTTGCATAGGTGTATTCGACCCGTCCGATGTCTTGGAGATAGGCGTGTTCCGGGCCGACCGCGGCGTAGTCGAGTCCGGCGGAAACGGAATGGGTCAGCTCAATCTGGCCATCGGCATTCGCCAGCAACCACGTCTTGGTGCCTTGGAGGACGCCGAGTTTTCCCCCTTGGAAACGGGCGGCATGGCGCTCCGGGATGATCCCGTCGCCCCCGGCCTCCACGCCAACCATGCGAACATTTTCATCGTCGAGGAAGGGGTGAAACAAGCCGATCGCATTCGAGCCGCCGCCGACACAGGCGACTAACAGATCTGGCAGTCGGCCTTCTTTTTCCAAAATCTGCCGCCGCGCCTCCACCCCGATGACACGGTGGAAATCCCTAACAATCATTGGAAATGGATGCGAACCCAGCGCGGAGCCGAGGATGTAATGCGTGTGATCCACCGTGGCGACCCAATCGCGCATCGCCTCGTTCACCGCCTCCTTGAGTGTGGCCTGACCGGCGGTGACGGCGCGGACTTCCGCCCCCATCAGCCTCATGCGGGCGACGTTGAGCGCCTGCCGTTCCATATCGACTTTTCCCATGTAAACCACGCATTCCATGCCGAAGCGGGCGCAGACGGTGGCGGTGGCGACGCCGTGCTGGCCGGCTCCGGTTTCCGCGATGATGCGCTTTTTGCCGAGACGTTTCGCCAGCAGGATCTGGCCGATCGCGTTGTTGATCTTGTGGGCTCCGGTGTGGAGCAGATCCTCACGCTTGAGGTATATTTTCGCGCCGCCGAGCATTTCCGTCCAGCGCTGGGCGAAATAAAGCGGCGTTGGCCGGCCGCAATAGTTGTGCAGCAAATCATCGAGCTCCGCCTGGAAAGCAGGGTCTGCCTTGGCGGCGGCGTAGGCGGTCGAAAGCTCCTGTAACGGAGCCATCAGGGTTTCCGGGACAAACATCCCGCCGAATTGGCCGAAGTGGCCGTTGGCATCGGGAAGCGTGGGGATGGGAGAATTTGCGGTGGCCATGGACGGCGTGATTGTCCGGCGGGATGAGGCGGGTTTCAAGGCCAGACCCGGTATTTTTATGACTCGGAGGAAACTCCGCCGTTGCGCGGGAGTTCACCCCATGGCATGATGTCGGACTACCATCCACTCACTGAAATGATGAAAACCAAATCCACCCTTGCCTTAGTTTCCGTTCTCGGTCTGTCCGCTTGTGCAACAGGTGCGAAGGCGCATCCCCACTTGAAACTCGATACCAACAGAGATGGCTTGATTTCACAGACAGAGTTCCTAGTGGGCCACAAGGACCCAAACCGGGCGAAGACGATATTCGCGAGCGCCGATACGAACAATGACGGTCAACTCGACAAAACCGAGTTAGCGGCGCTGAGGGCAAAACAGGAATCTCAGAAGCGCCACCATCAGGCGGCAGCCGCGCATTGATGATGGCAGCTTGGATTTTCTTACCCCGGCTGTGGGTATTGGGCGAGGCCGGTTGCGACGCCTTGTGGGTCGCTGATGATGGCGATGTGACCGCCGTCATTTGGCAGCGGCATGGCGGGCATGATGATTGATCCGCCGAGGCTGGTGACTTTGGCGAGGGTGGCGTCCAAGTCATCGACGGTGATGTAAGGCATCCAACGTGGGGTGGTTTCGCCTTCCTGGAGTGTGGTGATCCCGCCGAGGCATTCCCCGCTGCGGCCGAAGATATGATAGCCGGGAATCGGCTCGCCCTTTTTCTCCCAGCCGACGAGGGCGGAGTAGAAATCGAGAGCGGCGGCGGGGTCCGTGGTGTTGAGTTGCGACCAACCGAGGTCGCCTTGTGTGTATCCGAGTTGTCCCATAGTGGTGTTAGGTTTGGTGTTTATTTGGTGAGATTCGTGCGTTCTATGATAGCGCAGGCGGTCGAAAGTTCATGCGCGGAGACCATCAAAGATTCCGGTAAACCGACCGAAGCGGCGTGCGAGTGTCCTACTGGATCAGGAGAATTTCAAGTGGACAATGCAAGGGCCTCCCGCACCCTCAACCCAGTCGGCGGCTGCGGCCTTTTTCATTAGACGCGCCACAGATCGGGCAGATGACGGCTTGGACGTGACTGTTGTCCTCGAACGCGTGCAGGCACAGGCGGCAAATGACGCGGTTGGCGAGCGCACGCTTCTCCACCCGGGCGTGAAGGGTTCGCGAAATCACGGCCAACAGCGGAACTAGGACGAAGCAACCCAGCAAGACGTCGCGGACAAACTCAGTGAGTGTTAGGTCCATGGGTGGGTTGGTTAGTGAAGTCGATGCCCACGGCGAGCCAGCGGGAAGCTTTTGCTGGAGCCGCTTTGAATGGCACTTGATGCAACCAAGACTCTAATTCGGACGCGCCGACTTCGCCGCCTTTTTCCAGCGACACCCCTTCCGCCACGCTGCCATCCAGACTCAAGCGCAAGAGGAATCGCCAGGAGGCGGAGGTCATCGCACCATCAATCGGGGCGGGAAAGGGTGGTAGCTCGCCGGTAGGCATCGCACTGGAATCACCCGAAAGTGAGTAAAGAACAGGAGCCAGCTTGAGCGCGGTAGAGTCAGGGATTTCGCCGGCGTGAACCGGTGGCTTCGGGAAAAATGACTCACCTTTCATGGCGAGATCAAGCGGGCGGAGTTGGTTCTCCTCCGGCAGATCCCTCAACCTCGGAGCATACGCTTGCGGCTGATAGCGGGTGGCAGCCAGCGCGGCGTTTTCCAATCCCGCGAGACCTTCCCACTGGGAAAGCTCGAAGCGTGAAGGAAACGGCCCGCCCTCCTGGGCGAGTTGGCCCAGCGCCCGACCCTCAACATCATCCCGCAGATGAATTACCGCAGCGCTACGCGGGGTGGATTTCCCCGGCATGACCACCCGGATGCGGACGGAGGTCACGAGCAGCGCGAACACTAACAGGGCGAAGGTGACGGCCAGCAGCATCGGAAAAAATGACGAATTGCTGCCACGCCAGCGGAAAATCCATTCCGGCGTGTTCATCAGCTTCCGGGGCTTGATCGCGGGGCTAGCCATCACTTGTTAGTCGATTGCGGCACCAAGGCAGCGGGTGGGGTTTTCCCGACAAGCGCGATGCGGAAGCCCTTGGAAAGCACCAGTTCCGTCACCTCACGCTCGACGCCGACCGGGGTGTCGGCATCGGTCTGGAGCAGGACGATCGCCTTAGATTTCATGCCGTCTGCCCGGAGTTTTTCGAGGCGCTCGGCGAGTTCGTCCAACGTCACCGCATCCCGACCAAAGTGAATTCGCGGCGTCGGTTCACCCGGCCCCAGTGTGATCACCAGCGTGTTCTGATAGCGCTCCATTTGAAAACGCGACGGCGGCAAATCCACCGCCACGCCGGATTGCAATACCAGGGACGGACCCAGTAGGAAAAACAGCAGCAGCAGCGCGAAAATATTCAGGACCGGCACCGCGTGCATGAAGCCCGGAGTCTCCGGCAAGGTCATTTCCAGCTTCATTTCATCGTCTCCCGCTTGGCTTTCACTGGTTTCTTGTGGCCGGTCAACTCACCCCGGAAAGGCGCGAATTCTTCCTCCTCACGGGCATCCGCGATGAGGTGGATCATCTCGATTCCCGCCCGCTCGATGCGGTGGACCAGCCGTTTTGCCCGACCTAGGAAATACAGGTAAAACAGATAGAGCGGCACCGCCACCGTGAGGCCGAGCACCGAGGTGATGAGCGCCATGAAGACGCCGGCAGAGAGTTCGGCCGGGCTGGTGAAGCCGCCTTGTTCACTCACTTTTTTAAAGGTTTCAAACATCCCTAACAACGTGCCGAGCATTCCCACCAGCGGAGCGAGTAAGGCGGCACTGAGTATGGCCCGGATGTTTTTCTCGATCCTTGGCACCTCCATTTGCCCCGCCTCCTGTACTACATCGCGCAGATCCCTCCGGGGCAAATAGAAGCGCAGCAGGGCGGCATGGGCCACCCGCGCCACCGGGCCGGGTGCGCGAGCCGCCTCGTGCAGCGCCTCCGCAAAGGCCCGCCGCCGGATGTGCTGCGAGAGTCCGACGAGCAAATTTCCCACATTGATCCTTGCTCGGTGGAAGAAAAACAAGCGCTCCACCACGCAGACTGTGCCGATAAAGCCCAAGCCCAGCACCACCCACACCAGCGGGCCGCCCCGCTCGATCAGGCCAGAAGGTTCCATCAATCCTGCAATCATCTGGCCGAAACTATGCCACCGGGCAACCCGCTGGCGAGCAACAAAAGCAGGCTGGGCTGTCGCTCATGCACCGGAGACGAGCTTCGTCAACCATGCCTGCCTTCCTACCGTGCCGTTGTGCATCGGCGGCTTGTAAGAGTCGGCGTCTCAACCCGGTAAGGAAGCCCATGAAAATCCCGCCTTCAAAACCAGCCTCACGAACGCGGTGAAATGGGTCGGCGCACGCCGAGTGCAGCATCAAACGCAGACGCCAATCTTACGATGAAGTCCCTAATCACACAACGCATCGCTACCGGAATCTTCGCATCGTTTTTGTTGTGCAACCTTCCAATCACCCACGCCGCACCAGTGCTCGACAAGGATGCGGCACTCGCGGCCCAGACGTTCTGGGACAATCGTGACTTCGACTGGTTCAAGGCGAACATTCCATTCTTCGAGTGCCCCGATGCCGAGATCGTCACGACTTACTATTACCGCTGGGAACTGATCACCAAGCATCTAACGTATGGCTCGCCTAACAGCGGATACAGCTTCACGGAGTTCATCGACCGGCCTTTCTGGAGTGGTGCGTATGGTTCTATCAGTTGTCCGGCGGGTCATCATTTTTATGAAGTGCGCTGGTTGAATGATGCCACTTACGCGCGTGACTATTCGCGCTATTGGTTTCGCACCGAAGGCGCACAGCCGCGCAACTACGGCACCTGGCTCGCGGATGGCATCTGGGCCGCGCATCAGGTGCATCCGGATGATGCCTTCGTGATAGATCTACTGCCGGATTTGCGGAAAAACTATGAAGCATGGGAGAAACGTCAGTTTGTGCCCGAGGTCGGACTTTTCTGGCAGAATGGTCACGACGACGGCATGGAGTTCAACATCAACAGCCGCCAGACGAAGGACATCCTGCGCGGTGCGAACGGCTACCGGCCTGGATTCAACGCCTACATGTGGGCCGATGCGCTGGCCATCGCACGCATCGCCCAGCTCGCTAGCGACGAGGCCACGGCGAAGACTTACGAGGCCAAGGCGGCGAGCTTGAAGGTGAATCTGCAAAAACTGCTGTGGGATCCGAAGCGCGAGTTTTTCTTCCCCATGTCCATGCGCGACGAGGAGGACAAGGAGGGCAACTTGGTGAAGAAACACACGCTCACCTATCAGTCGGGAAAATTTGCGGGCGATCCGCATGGGCGCGAGGAGCACGCTTACATCCCCTGGCAGTTCAACATGCCTGATCCTGGCTTTGAATCGGCCTGGAAGTTTCTCATGGATCCCGAATATTTTCATGCGCCTTACGGACCCAGCACGGTCGAGCGCAACGACCCGATGTTTCTCCTGAAAAACTCCTGCTGCTGGTGGAGCGGACAATCCTGGCCATACTCCACAGCGCAGACACTGAAGGCCATGGCGAACGTCCTCCAGAACTACGACCAAAAGTTTGTCTCACGCGCGGACTACCTAAAACTGTTGCACATCTTCGCCATTTCCCATCGCCAGAATGGCCAGCCTTATCTCGCCGAAGCGCTGCATCCTGACACGGGTTCCTTCGAGGGGCACGACGGCTACAATCACAGCGAGCATTACTTCCACAGCAGCTTCAACGATCTCATCATCACCGGTCTCGTCGGGCTCAAGACGCGCAATGACGATTTGCTAGAAATCGATCCGCTCGCGCCGAAGGAATGGACCTATTTCGCACTCGATGACGTGCCCTATCGCGGCCATCGCCTGAGCATTCTGTGGGACAAGGACGGTTCGCGTTACCACAAAGGGGCTGGCTTCCGTGTTCTGAGTGGTGGCAAGGAAGTGGCGAGTTTGCCGACTCTCGGAAAAATCATGGTAAAGCTGCCTGCTGCTATAGCGCAACCTGCCAGCAAGACCACACGACTCAATTATGCCGTCAACAACGACGGCGATTACTACCCGCGCCTCACCGCATCCTTCACCGCTCCAAAGACATCGTTGGACAAAATCAATGATGGCAACTGCTGGTATGCCATCAATCCGCCGAATCGCTGGACCACGGCGGGTTCGCCGAACAAGAGTGACACCGTCGAAATCGATTTCGGTCTGCCACGTCGCATCGACACCGTGAAGCTCGCCTTGCTGGATGATGCCAAAGGAATCATCGCGCCGCAAAATTACGAAGTAGAATATCACGATGGCAAGACGTGGCTACCGGTGCCGGATCAAAAGCGCATCCCTGCGAAACCGGAAGGACACCGGCCTAACATCATCGAGTTCGCACCACGCGATCTATCTAAACTGCGCATCTCTTTCACTCACGCGGTCGGCGGCTTCACCGGCTTGTCCGAACTCGAAGCCTGGGGAACCGGCACGCTGCCCTACACCCCGCCACCACCAAAGCCCGGCAACCTCGCCTACAACGTGAGCGGTAAAGGTTTTCCCAAGGCAAGCGCGTCGTTCTCCGATGTCTTCGGCGGCCTGCCACCGCGCGCCATCGACGGCAGGATGAACTACAAGCCGACCCCGATGAACCGCTGGACGAGCTACGGCTCACCCAACCCGAGCGACTGGCTTGAAGTCGATCTTGGCGAAACGAAAGAAGTAGGTCGCGCAGAGCTCTACATCTACGACGACCGCGGCGGCGTGCAGCCACCGGAAAACTACAACGTGCAAGTATTCGTTGACGGCGAATGGCGCGATGCCGCCAATCAAATGAAATCGCCCGCCATCCCCGCCGGCAGTGCGATGAACACCGTGACGTTTACGAAAGTTACCGCATCGAAACTCCGCATTGGGTTCACGCACAAGGGCAAGTCGAAGAGCGGCGTGACGGAGTTAGAAATATGGAAGGAATGAACTCATTCAATGTAGTTAGGTGAAATAGCACAATCAAACCCACAACCGCAGATCACGCGATGAAAACCCGCCGTCACTTCCTACGCAATCTCTCACCACAAGCTCCGCCGGCTACAACGCGCGGCTCGTGGACTGGCTGAACAACAAGCTGCCGGGGACGCAAGGGCATCGTGAACCTCTCGGAAAACGGGTTGCACTATTCCTGGGACTGGGCCGGCGTGCATTTCGTCGCGCTCGGCATCGTGGTCGGCGACGCGCCGGAAGTGACCCGGAAGCGACGCTATGCGCCGCTGGGCAGCCTGCCGTTTCTCCAGCAGGATCTAGAAAAGCACGTCGGCAAGAGCGGCCGCCCCGTCGTGCTGGTGCATCATGTGGATGTGCATCGCTACTCGGACGAAGTACCGGACGAGAAAGTGCGCAACAACGAGTCGCAGGCGTTTATGCAAATTCAGATCTCGGCCACCGAACTGCGTGTGCGCGAATTTGCGACGAACGACGGTTGGAATCCCGACACCACATTTCCCGCACTCGCGCCAGCGGAAGCCATCAAGACCATCGAGATCCCGAAAGGTTACCGGCTGGAGTGCCTCGCGAGTGAGCCGATGGTGGAGGAGCCCGCGACCTTTCAAATAAAGGACGAAAACTATCACATCGCTATCGACGAGGCCGCCGCCGTGGATAAATCTTCGCGTGCCCAAGCCGCGCTGCGAACCAATCACCGAACTACAGCTTTCTGGATGGAAGCTGCTTGAGCGGTTCATCGGCGTGCTTGACCAG
>JAYVNM010000119.1:0-34829 GCA_043758445.1 Akkermansiaceae bacterium
TGGTTATCGCAGCTTCGATCTGCTTCAAGTATCTCTATATCACACGCTTGGAGATCTACCCGAACCCAAGTTCACCCACAGATTTTGCTGAAGAGCCAATTATTAACCCGACTTTCGCTATTCGCCGCCGAAATTTGCCGCTTTTTCACCCTTTTTGCCCCGAAGATTGACGCTTGGCATTCCGCATGCACAATCCCGCCGTCGGGCGGAAAAGCCGCATCGGCATTTGCATTTCATACACAGTCATGACTACCATCGCTATCAACGGATTCGGCCGCATTGGCCGCCTTGTCTTCCGTGCCCTCGTCGAACAAGGCCACCTCGGAACCACCTTCAACGTCGTCGCCGTGGGTGACATCGTTCCTGCCGACAACCTGGCCTACCTGCTGAAGTACGACTCCACTCAGGGTCGCTTCTCCGGCACGGTTTCCTCAAAGAAGTCCTCCCCGGAGCTTGAAGATGACGACATCATCGTCGTCAACGGCCACGAGATCAAGGTCGTCAGCGCCCGCTCACCGGAAGGCCTACCATGGAAAGAACTCGGCGTGGAAGTCGTCATCGAATCCACCGGCCTCTTCACCGAAGCGGAAAAAGCCAAGGGCCACATCACCGCCGGTGCCAAGAAGGTCATCATTTCCGCGCCTGCCAAGGGCGAGGACGCGACCTTCGTCGTCGGCGTCAACGACAACCTCTACGATCCTGCCAAACATCACATCATTTCCAACGCAAGCTGCACTACGAACTGCCTTGCGCCAATTGTCCACGTGCTCCTCAAGGAAGGATTCGGCATTGCGGAAGGCCTGATGACCACCATTCACTCGTACACCGCTACGCAAAAAACGGTGGACGGTCCATCCAAGAAGGATTGGAAGGGTGGCCGCAGCGCCGCGATCAACATCATTCCATCGACCACTGGTGCCGCCAAGGCCGTCGCGCTGGTCTGCCCGGAAGTGGCTGGCAAGCTCACCGGCATGGCCTTCCGCGTGCCAACTCCGACCGTATCCGCCGTCGATCTCACCGTGAAGACCGTGAAGCCGACTTCCCTCAAGGAAATCAAGGCGGCCCTCAAGAACGCCTCGGAAACCTACCTCAAAGGCATCCTCGCCTACACCGAAGACGAAGTGGTTTCCACCGACTTCATCCACGACAAGAGCTCGTCGATCTTCGATGCCGGCTCGTCGATCGAGCTGAACTCCACGTTCTTCAAGCTCATCAGTTGGTATGACAACGAGTGGGGTTACTCCAACCGCGTCATCGACCTGCTCACCGACGTGGTGAAAAAAGGAATCTGATCCCCGCTTCCGTTTAGGTTTTCAAAAACGGCAGTCCTGAAAAGGGCTGCCGTTTTTTCTGTAGTGCCGCCCAAGGTCCGTCACAAGCTGCTCACGTGACTCGACGATAACATGACGCGACGCCACCTATCACTGCTCTCACTCACGCTCTGCGGGCTTTTGCTCAACGGGTTATTGTTGTATTGGAAGCTCACTGATCCGGCGGGAGGAATCATGGGTTGCGGCGGCGGGAGCGGCTGCGCGGATGTGCTAGCATCGCGCTGGTCGCAGGTTTTTGGGATCCCCATTCCGGTGTTAGGTTTGTTGGTGTATATCCTGCTTTTCGCCGCGGTGCTGTGGGATATAATGCGGCTTCAAGGGTTGTGTTATGCGGCCATTGCAGGTTGTGCCGCGTGGCTGGTGGTAGTGCAGGCGGTGCTGCTTCACCATTTCTGCCCATGGTGCATGGCGGCGCATGGCGTGGGCGGGTTACTTGCGCTGTTAGGGTTAATTTTCACCCAATGGGATACTCAGTTCCGCCACGGCCTGCAAGCTGGAACGGCTGCCGCGCTCGGCTTAGCGCTGGCCCAACTTTACGGCCCGGAGCCAGTCACGCCCCAGATCGACACCGCTTGGGACACCCCGAAATCCCAGCCCAGCGGAGTCCATGCAGAAGGGCACGGGCGCAAAATTTCCTTCGACGATGGGCGGAAAATCTATGACGTCACCTCACTACCACGGCTGGGATCTGTCGATGCGCAGCGCGTGATGGTCGAGTACTTCGATTATCAATGTCCGGCCTGCCGAAAAATGGCGGGTTACCTAACAACATTGGTGGCGAAACACCCGGCGGAGATTTGTGTCCTGCTCCTGCCGGTGCCTCTGAACCATGCTTGCAATCCGGCCTTAGCCGTGAGTGAAGCAGGGCATCCGGCGAGTTGTGAGCTAGCGAAAATCGCCCTTGCCGTCTGGCGCGTGAAACCGGACGCCTACCCGGAACTCCACCGCGCGTTTTTATCCGATCCGCCGCTGGATCAAGCCGCCGCCATGGTCCTCGCCGAAGCGCAGGTGCCCGCCCCTCAACTCGCTGCGGCGCTGCGCGACCCATGGATCGACCGCATCATTCATGCCGACATCACCGACTGGGTGGCGATTTCGGGCGGGAAAAAAATCCTGCCCCAACTTTTGATTGCCGACCGGAAAGTACTCCACGGACTGCCCTCTGGCGAGGCGGATTTCATCCGGGTGATAGAGCGGGAACTTGGCCTCTAGGCTCCCACCAACCGCTGCCGCGTTTCCTCGTCCACCACCTCACACAGTCGGTAGCCCTCGCCGTGGCTGGGAATGGTCATCAGCAGGGCGTCGCGCTCATAGGGCGAGGGGAAATCCAAACCGATCAGTGCCCGGCCAATACGCTCGCCGGATTGGCGGTAGTTGAAATAACAAAGGCTCGCATTGCCCTGGATGCGCTGGCCCAAGAAATCGTGCAAGGCCCCCGGGCGTTCGTAAAAATCCAACCGCAGGAAGGCCGGATTTTTCAATAGATCACCGCGCAGGGGAATCGCGCGGAAGGCAACATCGACCGCGCCCGTTAGATCCTGCCAGGCGAAACCATGCGCATCGAGCTTCAGGGGCAAGGCGTCCAACACCGCAGGCTCGTCCGTCTGGATGGTGAAAACCGGCCAAGCCTCCGCTTCATCGGTTTTGCCATATTGGAAATCGGCGATGTCGAGGCCTTCGAAACAGGTGTCTAGCAGCTTCAGCATCGCCCCCACCCGCTCCGGAATATGGACGCGCAGGGTCCGGCTGGTTTTGCCGCTTGCTCCCACCGATTGGGCGATCAAGCCGAGTTGGAGAAAGTCGATGTTCGCGCCGCACAACACGACCAGGACGCGTTTGCCTATCAATGCCTCGCGATTTTTCAATACCCCGGCAAGTCCGATCGCGCCCGAGGGTTCTGAGATGCAGCGCAGGCCTTCCCAGAGCGTGCGGATGGCGTTGCTGACTTCGGCATTCGTCACCGTCTCAATTCGGCTCAACGTGTTTTTGCAAATTTCAAACGGCAGTGCGCCCGCTTTTCTAACTGCCGTGCCGTCGCAGAACAAATCCGCGCTCTCAAGTGCGACCGGCTTCCCGGCTGTTAGTGCGGCTTTCATCGACGCCTGGCCCACGCCCTCCACGCCGACGATTTCGATGTGCGGCCAGTAAGTTTTCAGCCAAGTGGAAACGCCCGCCGCCATCCCGCCACCGCCGATCTGAAGGTAGGCGGCGGCGAAGGGCCCATGGCCCGAGAGGACGATTTCGTCGGCCAGCGTGCCTTGGCCCGCCATCACTTGCAGGTCGTCATAAGCATGGATATAGACCGCGCCACTGGCCGCTTCATCTGCCCGTGCGGCGGCAACGGCGTCGTCGTAACTGTCGCCTGTTAGGAAGATTTCGACCATCGCGCCACCCTGGATCATCACAGCGGATAGCTTTACCTTGGGCGTCGAGCGCGGCATATAAATCCGGGCATGGATACCCAGGGCGCGAGCTGCCAGGGCGACTCCCTGCGCATGATTACCAGCGGATGCCGTGACCACCCCGCGGGCAGCTTCGGCCCGTGTTAGAATGGCCATCCGGTTGCAGGCCCCGCGCCATTTGTAGGCCTTGATCGGCGAGAGATCCTCGCGTTTCACCCAGATTTCTGGGCCCGATCCAGGCAGGTCCAGCCGCTCCAAGGGCGTGGCCTGGCCAAACCGATAGACCCGCTCCCGGGCAAACAGGATTTCCTGGCGCAATTGCCGGTCCAGCGTCAGCTCCTCATGATTCATGAATAAGCCTTGCCCGAATGCCCCGCCCCGGCAAGCCCCTAGGGATTTCCACCGGAATTTCCACCCCGTACGCTTCATTCTGTCCATCGGCTTTGACAGCCGGGCACCGCCGGGTATGGTCCCGCCGTTCCCACGAACAACTCAACCTATTTTATCATGAGCGAAACGACCGTCGAAAAACACACCTTCCAAGCCGAGATCCAACAACTGCTCGATCTCGTGGTTCATTCCCTCTACACGGATAAGGAAATTTTCCTCCGCGAGTTGATTTCCAATGCCTCGGACTCGATGGAGAAACTCCGCCATCTTGAGGCCACGGAAAAGTCGATCTATCAGCCGACGCTGCCATTGGAGATTCACCTCACCACGGATGAGGAGGCTAAAACGCTGACCATCACCGATCACGGCCTCGGCATGACGCGCGCGGAGTTGGTGAAAAATCTGGGCACCATCGCGCACTCCGGGACTAAGGCATTTCTCAAAAATATGCAGGATAGCGGCAGCACGCCGGGCAACATGATCGGCCAGTTCGGCGTCGGCTTCTACTCGGCCTTCATGGTCGCGGATGAGGTGAAGGTCCACACCCGTGGCTGGAGCGAAGATGGCGAGGGCCTCGTCTGGATCAGCGACGGCAAGACCGGCTATGAAATCGATGACTCACCCGATCAGGAGCGCGGGGTGAAAATCGTGATGCACCTGAAGGAGGATCTCAAAGAGTATGCTGAGGAATCGCGCCTGAAACACCTCATCGAGAGATATAGCAACTTCGTCGGCTTCCCGATCTTCCTGAACGGCAAACGCATCAACGAGGTGGAAGCGTTGTGGTTAAAGAATAAGTCGGAAATTTCCGAGGACGAATACAAGGCGTTCTATCAGTTCACCGGCAAGGCCTTCGACGAACCCGCCTACCGCCTGCATTTCAGCGCGGACGCGCCAATCGCAATCAACGCGCTGATCTTCACTCCCGGCGAGAACCCGGAACGCATGGGCTTCGGCAAGGTCGAGGGCGGCGTCTCGCTTTATTCGAAAAAAGTCCTCATCGACCCGAAGCCGAAAGGCCTGCTGCCCGAGTGGATGCGCTTCATGAAAGGCGTAGTCGATAGTGCGGATCTCCCGCTAAACATCTCGCGAGAAACCATGCAGGACAGCGCTTTAGTTAGAAAACTCAGCGCGGTCATCAGCAAGCGCGTGATCAAGATGTTTGAAAAAGAAGCCGAGTCGGATCCCGCGAAATACCGTAGCTTCTATCTGAAATTTGATCGCTATTTCAAAGAAGGTATCGCCACCGATTATACGCACCGCGTGGCACTTGCCAAGCTGCTGCGCTTCGAGTCATCGCTTACGGAATCCGGCACGCTTTGCGGTTTCGCGGATTATGTTTCCCGGGCGAAGGACGGCCAGGAGTCGATCTATTATCTCGTCGGTGGCAGCCGCGAACAAGTGGAGAGCAGTCCCTACATCGAGGCATTCAAGGCGCGGGGGCTGGAAGTCATTTATTTCACCGACGCGGTGGATGAATATGTGGTTGAAGCGTTAGGTGAGTATGACGGCAAAAAACTTATCTCCATCCGCCACGGCGGCGTGGATCTGGAAGATCATGCGCCGGCAGGAGATTCGCTAACAGACGAGCAGACGACCGCGCTTTGCGAGTTCCTCAAGGCCGAACTCGGCGACCGGGTGACTGCCGTGGCCAGCGGCAAACGCCTCGTTAATAGTCCAGTCATCGCCCTTGTCCCCACGGACGGCATGAGTCCGCAGATGCGCCAGATGATGAAGGCAATGGATGAAAATTTCAAAGACGAGGTCAAGGTGGAGTTGGAAATCAACCCACGCCATCCGTTGATCAGAAAACTATCAGAATCCAAGGATTCTAATCCCGAATTGGCAAAACTGGTGGCCCTGCAATTGTTGGACAACGCCCTGATCGCCGCAGGTCTGCTAGAGGACGCCCGCGACACCGTTTCCCGCATGAATACCCTGATGGAAAAAGCGATGGGCTGAGACGTACTCGGCGAAGTGCAGCGGCGTATTAGAGTTGGCATCCGGCTGTCGGCCTAGTCTCGCGTCAGATCCAGTTTTCCAAACGCAACCTGTTCACGCGTGAAAATGCCGAGTCTATGGAATGTTGTTCGCAAATTTGCCGGATAATTTTGCGCGTTTCAGGATCTTCAAAACAAGGTGGTGCTTTCATTTTTCAACTTTTGTATTGGAGAGAATTTCTTGAAAGTCAGCCATTTTTCTGACCTCTCGAAAAATCTCCCCGATTTCATCTTGCGCCCACTGCTCGCGGATGAGCCGGACTTCCAAACCGGAGACAAGTTCTAC
The DNA here is from genome assembly GCA_043758445.1 of Akkermansiaceae bacterium. Taxonomy (GTDB): domain Bacteria; phylum Verrucomicrobiota; class Verrucomicrobiia; order Verrucomicrobiales; family Akkermansiaceae; genus Luteolibacter. The sequence goes on from JAYVNM010000119.1 coordinate 6,410, forward strand.
GTCGACGGATTCCTGAATAGCGAGCAGTTCTTTCAGCAACATGTCGCGGGTGTCCATGGTGAGCGGGCCGAGGCCGGGAAGTCCGTTCCGGCGGGTTTTGCTACGACAATCCGGGTTTTCGGATACAGATTTTAGGCGTCGGCGGAAGTCAGCAAGCGGTTCGAGATGCTGGTGGTCTCCGGCGATGAGGGCATCAAGGGAACGATCCTTGTCCACAACGGTGCATGTCCAGCAGCCGAAGCGGGCGGAGTTCGTGCCGCAGCCCGGGGCATCTGCCTTGCTCAGGACAAAGGGGCATTCATTGCCAGCGGCTTCCTTGTAGAGCGCCACTAGGTCGCGGTAGCTGCCACCCCATGGAGGACGGGCTGCGATAAGATAGGCCCAAACCTCCTCTGTGGTAAAATCGCGGATAGGCGCGTAAATGAAGCAGCCGGGATGGTCAGTGTGGGCGGAGAGCCTAGACTCGAGATTGTCGTGGTATTTGGCGACGCTTTGGGCACGGAGAGAGGATTCATCGCGACGGACACCGAGCAAAAGCACGGCGTGACCTTTGTGGCTGACTTGTTCGCGAATAAAGCGGGAAGTGGGTCGGATTTTCATTCGATCCGTGCACCAGCGGAAGCTGCGGTTCGGAGCCGGGTAGCCACGTCCGAGGAGGTTCACCCAAAAACTTTCCTCAGGCAATGGTGCGGTGCGAATGACCTGAACAGGGACGTTGAGCGCACTGATACCGTCTTCGATTTGCTCCAACATCCGGCAGACGAAAGCGTGATAAACCGGGGACTCGACGAGGGTGTCGTTGCAGACAAGGAAGACGGGACGCTGGCGTTCATCCGGTGGGATGTTTTTGAGGCAGTCGATGACGAGGTGGAGTATGAGCGTGGAATCTTTCCCCCCGGAAAACCCGATCATCCACGGCCAATCGTGTGGCTGGAGGTATTCGTCGCGGAGTTCGCGGCGGAGGGCATGGAGCTTTTGGGCGAGGTCGGGCATGAAAAACTTGATCGAGAAAGGCAGGAAGCGTGCCGGATGTCCAGACCGGAGATCAGCAGGAACTGTCAGGTCTCGCTCGTAACGAATATTTCGGGATGGATTGTCCAACACCGCAGGGAGGCTGTTTCTTCCTGAACGACCTGTTCCGCTTGCAGTGGAGCAGGATTTTGAAAATGCTCGCAGCGTCATTGAGTGAATCAGCGACTTCCCCAACCACGGGTTGGATTTTATCACTGCCGAAAAACCGCTTTTAACTCTACTAGCAATATGCCAGCCAAACGCTGCCCCGCCCGCGAACTTCTCTTCGGCGACCTATGGGAATACGATCCCGCGCCGGAAACCGCCAACGCCTTCATCGCCGCCCGCTACGGCCTTTTCATCAATGGCAAATTCGTCGCGCCGAAGACCAAAAAATACTTCGACTCGATCAGCCCGCGCAACGAGGAAAAGCTTTCGGAAATCGCCCTCGCCGGTCCGTCCGACGTGGATGCCGCCTATCAAGCCGCCGCCGCCGCGTTCAAGACTTGGAGCAAACTTCCCGGCACGGAACGTGCGAAATACCTCTTCCGCATTGCCCGGCTTTTGCAGGATCGCGCCCGCGAATTTGCCGTCGCGGAGACTCTCGACGGCGGCAAGCCGATCAAGGAATCCCGCGATTTCGACGTGCCGATGGCCGCCGCACATTTTTTCTATCACGCCGGTTGGGCGGACAAGCTGGACCACGTCACACCGGGCCGCACGCTGGCTCCGTTAGGTGTGATAGGTCAGGTCATTCCGTGGAATTTTCCACTGCTGATGCTCGCGTGGAAAATCGCTCCCGCCCTTGCCACCGGCAACACGGTGGTAATCAAGCCGGCGGAAACCACCTCCATCACTGCGCTGAAATTCGCCTCCATTTTACAAGACGCCGGACTGCCACCCGGCGTGGTCAATTTCGTCACCGGCGCGGGTGAAACCGGCTCTGCGGTGGTCAACCATCCACTCGCCGCAAAGATCGCCTTCACCGGCTCCACAGCGGTTGGCAAAGCGATTCAGCGCGCCCTCGCCGGAACCGGCAAACGCCTCACCCTCGAACTCGGCGGCAAGGCGGCTAACATCGTTTTTGACGATGCCCCCATCGACCAAGCCGTCGAGGGCATCGTCAACGGTATCTTCTTCAATCAAGGCCACGTCTGCTGCGCGGGATCACGGCTGTTAGTCCAGGAATCGATCGCCGCGACGGTTTTGACAAAATTGAAGCTCCGCCTTAAATCCCTCCGCACCGGCGATCCGTTAGACAAAAACACCGACGTCGGCGCGATCAATTCAAAGGCCCAACTCACCCGCATCCAGGATCTCGTCGCCGCCGGGATTTCCGAAGGCGCGGAGATCTATCAATCCGCCTGCACCCTGCCTAAAAAAGGTTTTTATTTCCCTCCCACCCTATTCTCTAACGTCTCGCAAAGCCACCGTATCGCCCGCGAGGAAATTTTCGGCCCCGTGCTTTCCATCCTCACCTTCCGCACGCCCGAGGAAGCCGTGGAAAAAGCCAACAACACCCACTACGGCCTCAGCGCCGGCGTCTGGACCGACAAGGGCTCCCGCATCCTGAAAATGTCCACCGAGCTTAAGGCCGGCGTCGTCTGGGCGAACACCTTCAACAAATTCGACCCCACCTCCCCCTTCGGCGGCTTCAAGGAATCCGGCTTCGGCCGCGAAGGCGGAAAACAAGGCCTGCTGGATTATGCAAATCTGATATAAGTCCCATATTCATTATGCTAAAAATCACCAAAACCCCGAAATGCTACGTCGGCGGAAGTTTCATCCGCTCCGAGAGTGGCCGCGTCTATCCGCTGAACGATGCCACCGGCACCTTCTTCGCGAACATCCCGCTCTGCACCCGCAAGGATCTGCGAAATGCCGTGGAAGCCGCCGCCAAGGCCGGACCCGGCTGGGCTGCTAGAAATGCCTACAACCGTGGGCAGATTCTCTATCGTCTCGCAGAAATGCTGGAGGCACGTTCCACGGAAATGGCGGACGCCATTTCCATTACCGGCATTTCCAAAAAGGACGCTGACCGCGAGGTCGCCGCCAGTATCGGACGCATCGTCCACTACGCCGGTTGGACGGACAAATACCAAGCACTTCTCGGCAGCGTCAATCCGGTCGCCTCCGCGCATTTCAATTTCACCGTCACCGAACCCATGGGCATCATCGGCATTATCGCGCCGGACGAGGCTCCGTTGCTAGCGTTACTGTCGCTCGTCATGCCAGCCATCACTAGCGGCAATACGGTCATCGCCCTCGCCTCCACGACCCAACCCTATCCGGCCATTCTGCTAGGTGAAATGCTTGCCACCAGCGATCTCCCCGGCGGCGTGGTCAACCTCCTCACCGGCGAACGCGCCGAACTCATCCCGACCTTCGCCACCCATGCCCACCTGCGCGGCATCGCCGCCGTCGCGAATCTGCAAGACCGCAAAACCCTTCAAACTGGTGCCGCCGACAGCGTGAAACGCCTGAAACTCATCCCGTCAGAGATCCCAACCGATTGGTTTTCCCCAAAAAACCAAGGCCTCTACGAAATCCGCGACCACCTTGAATTCAAAACCACCTGGCATCCCATCGGGGCATAATTCGCACTTGTCCAAAAGCTCATCCGATTTACCCCTCCCCCATGCCCGATGCCACTTACGTCCAAGATGCCTTCGCCAGAATCGCGGATCGCTACGTACTCACTAACCACGTTCTGAGCGGTGGCATGGACATCTGGTGGCGGAAAATCGTCACCGCCCGCATCCGGAAATGGCAGCCCGCACGCCTGCTCGATGTCGCCAGCGGCACCGGCGATCTGGCGTTGGAAATCCAGAAGCAGTGCCCCCAGTGCGAGGTCATCGCCTCCGATTTCTGTGCGGAAATGCTCGCCCACGCCGCCAGTCGCGGAGTTGCTAACACAATCGTCGCCGATGCCTTGAAGCTGCCTTTCAAGGACGGCGAATTCGATGTCGTCACCGTCGCCTTCGGTCTGCGCAACATGGCAGACTACCCCGCCGCGCTGCGCGAAATGCGCCGCGTCCTGAAGTCAAGTGGCCGCCTCGTCATCCTCGATTTTTCCCTACCCTCAGGCATTCTCCGCACGCCCTACCGGCTCTATCTGCATCACGTCCTGCCTCACATGGCCGGCTGGCTAACAGGCCAAAAGGACGCCTACGAATACCTCGGCGGCTCCATCGAGCAATTTCCCTCCGGCGACAACATGACCGAGTTGCTAGAGAACTGCGGCTTTGCAGAAACCTCCGCCACACCACTCACCGGCGGCGTGGTGACGGTTTACGAAGGCAGCAATCCTTGAGGAGGGTTGCTCCGGTCACCCCGTGTCTATCAGCCCAAAACTTCTTACGCCCGCAGTGCCCGGCTCACCTGCCTAGGCAAAATCACTCCGGTTAGCGTTAGAATCACCACGCCCATCGCGCCGAGCATTGCCTGGATACCGCCGAAGTGCAGAGCGGTCCAGCCGATGCCGGCGACCATCGAGGATTCGAACAACTGGATTCGCACTAATTTTCCGACCTGGCCGGTACCAATCATCATGGTATGGTTGAGATGCCGCCAGACATGGGCGATGAAATACAGTCCATAACAGGCAAGCAGTGGCCGGCTGATGTTCGCGAAGTCCTTGCCCAACCAAAACGGCAGGAGGTATGGCCCGAGCACCAGCAGGCCCAGCGCCGAACAGAGCGAAAATCCCGTGCCGAAAAGGTAAAGTCGCCGCGCCGCATTCCTTGCCCATGGCCGGTCGCCGCGGGCTAGGGCTTCGGCAACGGCGGGCCAGGTGGGTGCGCTGAGCATGACGACGAACCCAAGTTGCATCACTGTTAGGGTGATGAAAACCCCGTAAAGCGCGACGCCTGTGCGACCGTAGAGCCGTGCGACCATCAGGCCGCAGAGGTTATATTCGATGATGCCAGTGATGAGGCAGCAAGTGGAAAATGCGATGCCGTCCGAAAATAACAACCGCGCCACCGCCGGGCGGAAATGGCTTGTGGATGGCAGCATGAGCGGGTGCTTTTTCCAGAGTGAGGCGGTGTTGCAAAGTTTCCCCAGAACCATCGCGCCGTAAATGGCGATCACCAGAAACCAAACTTCCGGCACCCAGCGCACGCCCACGCCGACGAAAGTGGCGGCCATCACATTGCCAATAGCACCCCAGAAGTTGTTCTTGGCCACCTCCAGATGCCCCTCGCGGATTCGCTCGGTTAGATTTAAAATGAAGAGCATGATGAACAATCCAGTTCCTACCCAAAGTGCTAGCCGCAAAGCGGGTTCCCGGCCCGCGAAATCCTGGCCATAGATGAGCGGCAGTGGAATGGTCAGTAGGACCGTGGCAAGCAGCAGCCCGGCTAACAGCGCGATTCCTAACATCAGGAAAAACGCAGTGGAACCCAGTTCACGCTGCCTTGCCTCATCACCCGCCGCCCGCGCGCGCGTCAGCCCATGGGTCAGGGCCGGTCCGACACCGACTTCTAGCAGCGAGACGATGGAAAGCGTTAGGCCGACGGTGGTATAAAGCCCGAACTCCGCACGGCCCAACACGCGAATGGCGATCGGAATGGAGACCGCCTGTAGCAGGATCGTCCCCGCTTTTGATAGAAACGAGGTTAGGACAGCGAGGCGGATCGAATGATCCCTGCGGGCGGCGTTTTCGGCGTTGGCAAACTCTGTCATGTCCTCGGTTGACGCCGTGCTTAACATGCGCCGCCGCGTTTGTAGAGGGTCATCAGCATGATCTGCAAATCGAGGGCGAAATTCCAGTTTTCGATGTAATCGAGATCGAATTTCACCCGCTCGCGCAGGCAGGTATCGCCACGCAGGCCGTTGACCTGAGCCCAGCCCGTGACCCCGGGCTTAATGTTGTGGCGGACATTGTAGTGGGGAATCCGCTCCTTGAAGCCCTCAATCAATTCTGGTCGCTCGGGACGTGGGCCGACGAGACTCATATCACCCCACAGGACGTTCCAAAACTGGGGCAGTTCGTCGATATTCCAAGCACGCATCAACTCACCGATTTTCAGGCGGCGGGGATCGTCCTTGACCGTCCAGCCGGGAGCGCCGCCAGCCTCGGCATCGAGCCTCATGCTGCGGATTTTGTAAATGTCGAAGGGGCGACCGTTCAAGCCGATGCGGCGCTGCCGATAGATCACGCTGCCGGGAGATTCCAGATAGACGAGGATGGCGAACACCATTAACACCGGGGCGAAGATAAACATACCTAACAGGCTGCCACCAATGTCCACCATCCGTTTCGAGGCGTTGTTGAACGCGTGGTGCAGCGGCATTTTTCCGATGCCGAGAACAGGCATCCCATGGATGCTTTCCAAGCGAAGGCCGGAAACCAGAATCTGGAAGCAGCTTGGGACCAGTTTGAAGTCAATGAACTCCCGCCCGCAAGTTTCGGCGAGTTCGAGCATCTCGTGGCGGTCCAATGTGCCATCTACCACCAGCACCAGATCCGCACCTGAGGCCCGAAGGATCGAGCGCAGATCTGCGTAATAACCCAGCATAGGAATCTCCGCAGACGGCTCGACTTCAAAGGGCCGGACGGGCGGTGAAATTACGCCGGTCACGGAGATTTGATTAGCCCGACCATTGCCAAAGCGCTTGATAGCGCGATCACATTCGTCATTCCAGCCCACAAATACCGCCTTCTGGCGCAGCGTGTCCGCAAACGATTCGCCACGCAGGATACAGTAGAGAAACCAGCGCCAAGTTAGCAGCCCACTCATGGCAGTCACGCAACCGATCACACAATACATGCGGCTGATGGGAGGCTCGATTTTCAAGACTAGGGAGATCGCTAAAAAGCCGAACGCCCAGATCAGGCAGGATTTCACGACGACACCTAAAGTCCGCCGCACTGCGAGAAAGTGCCGTGGATCATGCAAGCGGAAATTCGCCAATAGAAATAACAGGAACCCGCTGCCTAACAGCACGTGGATGCAATAGCCATAGACGCTGGCACCGGCATCGACGACGCCGATTCCCCGCAATCCGGTTTCAAAGCGGATCAGATAGGCGAGCATCAAAGCCATCACGACCACGGCGGAATCGCCAAGGAAGCTGAAGGCCACCAGCCTCTGGTGGGTGACCCATGGGCGGTGGCGATGTCTGAGGGTAAATTCTTCCTCTTGATCAATCGGTGAAGTTGGGGGACGGGCGGGGGGAGCCTCGCCCGCAACCAAGCGGGATGTCGGATTCATGTTTTGGGGGGTGGTGGGGGGGACCAACAAAACCATCGGGGGGATGGGACTGAGAATATGCGAAATGATAGAGTTATATACGGAAAGCTGGTTCGTGTTATGCGAAATGCGGGACAAGCTCGTAAGTGTTCATGCGGGAGACAGATGCCACGCCAACAGGCTGGGGACTTGAAAGACCGGCGCGGTTCACCGGGACGCTAGGCCCGGACGAGGAGCCATCCGCAGCATTTCCCGCTAGCTCGTTCCAGACAAAACCGACGAGCGTACCGCCCGCCGAGCGCACGAGTTCGGCCGCCCGCTTGAGTTCGCGACCGTCGCAGCCACGGTCGCGGACGACTAGGCAAGTCCGGTCTGCGTAACGGGTGATCGAAAGCATGTCGCTGACTGTTAGGGCGGGGGGGGTGTCGATGACCACGCGGTCGAACCAGCGGTAAGCATCTTCTAACAAACAAGGAAACCGGGTGCCTGCCAATAACTCCGCCGCGTCCGCACGCATCGGACCGGAGGAGAGCATATAGAGGTTGGGCAGCGAGGTGGTGTAACAGGCTTCGGCGGGATCGGTCTTGCCCGCGAGATAACCGCCGAGGCCGGTGTCCGCAGCGGCACCCGCAAGGTGTTGGCGGCTGAGGCCGGGGCGGCGGAGATCGGCATCTAACAATAATGTGCGGTGGCCCTGCATGGCGAGCGAGGTCGCGTAGTTAAGTGCGCAAAAAGATTTCCCCTCCCCAGCTCGGGCGCTGGCAAAGAGCACGGTCCGCGCGGTGCTGCTGTCCGGTGTCGGGGCAAGTACCGCCCGCAGGCGGCGGAAGGCTTCGGCCCCGGAGGAGGATGGCGCCGTGAGCAGAACCATCCCGTCTCCGGCTTGGGCGATCTGCGGCAGAGTCGCTAACAGCGGAGCACCGGTGGCACGCGCGGCGGCAGCGGGATCACGCACCTTGCGATCTCCCAGTTCGAGGCCAGCTAACAGCACTAACCCACCGAGAAAGCCAGCAAAACCGCCGACCGCCGCGAAGACGGTCTTGCGCGGGCTGTGGGCTTTCTCAGGTCGCATCGGCATATTTTCCCAGCGCAGGACTGAGGCGGGAACCGAGGAAGCTAGCGTGGTTTCACGGAGCCTAGTTGCGACTGAATCATGCAGCGCGCGGTCGCCCACGGCATCCCGGCTGATGCTGCGAAACTGTTCGCGGATGCCCTCGACATCGACCGCGTTGCCACGGGCCAGGGCGACTTCGCTGGCGAGTTTGAGTTCGTCCTCGTGGGCGACTCGGTATTTTTGCTCCAACGCCTGACCGGTCGAGCGGACGGTTTCCGCTAGGTTGGTTTTCATCAACGCGAGTTGGTTAGATATTTCTTTGTAAACCGGATGCTTGAATAGGTAGCGCTCTTTCACCCTAGCGAAATCCGCCTCTTTCTGCTGGATCGCCCTCACTTGGGCAAGGACCTCGGTGCCGCGCTCAGAGGCCTCCATACCGGCGAGGGCTGCCGGGTGCGATGAGTCAAATTTTGCAAACGCTTCAAACTCCGCCTCCAGACGCAGACGGATGGCGGTAGCCTGGGTGAGCTGGGCACTGAGGGCATCCAACGCACCCCTAACAGGCCCGCCGCCTTCGCTGCCTTCCAGACCGGGAATCGGATGTCCTTCGCGGAATTCCTGCAGCTTGCGTGCGGATTCTCCCATCAGCCCGCGTAGCCGTTCTTCCTCGCGGGCTAGGCCCTCACTGGCCTGTTGGGTGATGAGCTTCTGGCGCTCGTTCGTCCAATTTTGATATTCTGTCACGACCGATTCTACCAAGTTTTTGGCACGCGTCGGATCGGTATCGTCCACTTGGATGTCGATGACCCGAGTGCCGCGACTCAATTCGACATTCACGCGCCCGGCGAGCTTTCCTAAGAGAGTCTGCTGGCTGGCTCCAGGCTCGGCGAAGCTAGGATCGGCAGCGAGGTGATTTGCCGCAATAACCCGCATTAACAAGGTGGGTGCCCTCATGCCCCGTTCTACCGAACGCAATTGCTCAAGATCGCGGGTTTCTTCTGGAGCCACGGCGCGGATGTCGAGCACGACGGGAGCCTGGCTATTAACAAATACCGAGCCCATCGCGCGATAGGTTTTCGGCAAGCGCCCGGCGTAGGCATACAACACAGCAGCACCCAGCACGGCTAACAAAACCATAACCCACCCACGGCGCAGCAACATACTTAGCAATCTACCTGGCGCCACTTTGGGCAGGAAATACGTCGGGTCCGCGCCGGCAGGGACCGACAACTGCGAGGCCCGTGGGGAAATGGCGTTGGCTTTGGACAAGGAGTGGGACATCGGAAATGGGTGTAAAGGTAATTTCAGAACAGGCTTTCCGGGATGGTAATGACATCACCATCGCGCAGTGGAATATCAACTCCCTTGCCTGTCGTAATATCGGATAGATTAACGATTTCCACGGAGTTGCCGGCGTTCGCTTGGTGCTTGAGACTGATTTTTTTAGGATTGCCGATGCGCGTCACGCCACCCGCCATGCCGATGGCTTCGACTAGCGACAACTGCCGGTGCGGTGGCAATTCAAAGACTCCTGGCCGCTGGGCCTGGCCCAAAACAGTGATCGTTCTACGGATGCGGGCCTCGATAGAAACACTGACTTCTGGCTTCACCAGATAACCATCCGCCAGCTTGCGCGTAATCGCGGCGGCGGCCTGATCGGTGGAAAGTCCCTCGATGCGGACCGAGCCGATCAACGGCATGGAAATCGTGCCATCTCCTGATAACTGGCCACGGGTCGCCAGCTCGTCTTCGCGGAAAACTCGGATTTCCACATTGTCCATGTGACCGATCACTCCAGAAGAGCGTGTCACCTGGGCTGGAGCGGGCGGTGCTAACAAAGCTATAATCAGTGCGATCACAACAGTTGCAAATTTCATATTCATGTTCTGTTGGAGTAATTAGAATTTATATTGAAGTTCGAGACCGGCCATTCTCTGGCTGTAGCCGAAAGCCGAAGCCGAAGAACTGTTATCTGTAACTCGATAGAAGAGCGAGACATTGCATTGATCGTTGATCCGGTATTCCAGCGCGGGCCGGACGAACCAAATCTTGTCCTTGCGGGCACCACCCCCGGAACCTGATACCTGATGATAAGATGATTTTTCCTGCCCGGCTTCCAAGCGGGCCGTCCATTTCCCACCAAGCCGTTGAGAAATGCCTGCAGTCACTCCTTTCAAGGAATAATTCTGACCGGCATAATAGGCCGAAGCCGCCTCCCGCTGATAGGCTGTTAGGTAAAGGTTCGTCCCTTGGCGTGGCGCCCAGTCGATCCGACCTTCCACCACCGGATTGATGTCCGTGCCGCTGTCAGTCACGCGCTGTTCCGCTCCGGCCTGAAGCTTCACATGGATTTTTTCCCGTGGTTTCCAGTCGATGTTGGCGGTGATTTGGTGGGTCGTTTGAATGCTCGCACCATCGACTTCGTAGCGGCCCGCCTGATAGGCAAGGCCGACTTGGGTCTTCGGAGAATAGGCATACCGCACGGCAATTTCGCCATAGGTCTTCATGGAATCAAACAAGGTCCTGTCGTCATAGTCGATTTGCCCGCTACCTGCGGCAAGTTCTAGGGCAATTTTTTCACGGGGCATCCATGCGCCGCGGATCTCGTTGGCAAATTCCATGCGGTCCGTCTGGCGACCGGTGTCGGACGTGGCGTCGGCGAGTTTTTGCACAGCCCCGGTGTAGGTGATTTGCGAGACTTTGCCGCGCCAGCCTGCTGTTAGCGCGGCTTGTTGGTCGATCCGATTCTCGGTGTGATTTTGCAAATACGCCACGTTCGTCGGGCGATAAGCAAATGCGATAAATCCGCCCTCGCCCGCTTTGGCATCGCCTTGGATATATACCACCGTGGGGGAAACGCGGATGACGGTATCCGCCTCGGGCTTCGATTTGCTGAGGAAAATATTGTCGTCGTAGGCCACCGCAATGACCGCGCCGAGTTCCAAGCCGCTGGCACGTTCATCGCTTTTCTCAACCGTAGGGACCAAGACGGCATCCGACTCGACCCGACTGGTGACAGCCGAGGAGACTTCTTGCGCATGAATCGGTGCCGAGATGCTGACCAGTGTGGGAGCCATCATCAAAACAACCATCCGGGGGGAATATGGTTTGTCGAATCTCATTGCGGGGGGGAGCAACGCGCAATTGATTGCGTTTTTCCCTGGTCCTGACAAGACTTTTTATGTAGCCAAGTAATACGTGATCGCGTAATTTCAAGTCGCACCATTTATGGTACCCATGTGAACTCTTTTCCCTCATCAGGATCCCCCCCATGAATCATTTAACACCACCTGGCCCGGCGTGTCCGACTGCTGTTACCGACCGCTGGATGGACAGGTTTGGACTCCATGCCGGGCTCACCCCCGCGCGGACCGCCGTGATCAGCGGTGGGGAATCGCTCTCGTATGGTGAACTGCATGCGCGTTCCAACCAACTCGCCAACCTCCTCAGCGCGCACGGAATCGGCCAAGGGATGTTTGTCGGTCTCGGCCTGCATCGCTGCGCCGAACTGTTGATCGCCTTACTCGGCATTTTGAAATCCGGCGCCGCTTACGTGCCGCTCGATCCTGCGTACCCCGCCGCGCGGATTGACCAAATGATCACTTCCGCTAAACTGAAATACGTCGTGACCACCCATGCAATGGCCGGACAATTCCCCGCTGTCCGCGCGCTCCTGATCGAAGATTTCGCCGCTGCTTCCTCTGACGCACCCAAAGTGGCCATGGGCATCGACGATCTGATCTACGCGATTTTCACCTCCGGCTCCACCGGCCAGCCTAAAGCCGCAGCAGTCTATCACCGGGGATTCGAGAATCTGCTAAACTGGTATGTTAGCGAGCTGGGCCTCGGGCCGGATGATCGCACGCTGGTCATCAGCTCGCCGAGTTTCGACCTCACGCAGAAAAATTTCCACGCCCCACTCATTACTGGCGGCACCCTGATTCTCGACAACTGCCAGACCTACGACATCACCCGTATTAGCAAGCTGATCCACGATCAAGGCGTGACCTTGCTCAACTGCACGCCGAGCGCGTTCTATCCGTTAGTTGATGCCGCCGCCCGTGATGGCTATACGGCCCTCGCCTCGCTGCGGTTCGCGGTCCTCGGTGGCGAGTCGATTTCTGTCACCCGGCTGCGGGCCTGGCTCGAACACCCGAGCTGCCGCGCGGAAGTCGTCAACTCCTATGGCCCCACCGAATGCACTGACATCTGCGCCTTCCACCGTCTGCATCGGGGTAATCTCGATGACTTTCATTTTGTCCCGCTCGGTCACGAGATTCCGAACGTCCAAGTTTCCATTCGCGATGAATCTCTAGCAGCTTTGTCTGCTGGCGAAATCGGCGAGCTCTGCATCTCCGGCGCGGGCTTGGGCGGTGGCTACCTGAACGAGCCTACCCGCAGTGCCGAGGCATTCACCAACTCCATTTACCGCACCGGCGACCTCGCGATCCGGCATCCATCCGGCATCCTCGAATTCCGCGGCCGCGCCGATCATCAAGTGAAAGTGAACGGTTTCCGCATCGAACTTGGGGAAATCGAAATCGCCTTGAACCAACATCCCGCCGTGCGTGAGGCGGTCGTGCTAGCCTCTAACAATCGCCTGATCGCCCACGTCCAAGGCACGGCGGAAGTCCCTGCTCTGCGCGAGCATCTGGCCACCCGGTTGCCAGCCTACATGGTGCCTAACGAGTTTCATTTTGTGAAAATTTTCCCGCTCACGCCTAATGGCAAGGTGGACCGTCTCGCGCTCGCGAGAACCAAGGTTTCGGCGACCGTGGTGATCGCTTCAGGCGCGTCGGTGGAAACCAAAATTCTCACGCTCTGGTCCGAGGTGTTAGGCTTCCCGGTTGCCGATGCGACCGCAAATTTTTTCGACCTCGGCGGGAATTCGATCCACGTCGCGATCATCCATGTCCGGCTGATGGAAATGACCGGTCGGGACTTCCCGATCACCGAGCTTTTCGCCCTGCCCAGCGCTCGCGCTATCGCTGGATTTCTCACTCAAGCCGGCGCATCTACTGTTAGCAATCCCGCCCAAGCACGCGCCCGTCTCGCCCAAGCCGGATTCTCAACATTCCGCCACCCCACGAACCGATGAACGAAGATTCCCAAGCTCCCGAAGCCATCGCTGTCATCGGCATGTCTGGACGCTTTCCCGGTGCAGCAAATCCCGATGAATTCTGGCAAAATCTAATTGCTGGCAAGGACGGCATCACCCGTTTCCCCAGTCGCACCGAAGCGGACGGCAGCAACTACGTCGGTGCCCGCAGCATGTTCGACAATCCGGATCAATTCGACGCCCCGTTTTTCGGCATCTATCCGAAAGAGGCGGAACTGATGGACCCGCAGCACCGGGTCTTTCTCGAATGTTCGTGGGAAGCACTCGAAGACGCCGGTTACGACCCCGCCGCCTACCCCGGCATGATCGGTGTTTATGCGGGCCTCAGCCTGAATACCTATCTCCTCCACAACCTCGGCAAGGGCGTGGATCTAGCGAAAAACTATCAGGTATCCGAGTATCAAACCATGCTCGGCAACGACAAGGATTTCCTGCCGGTCCGCGTTTCCTATAAGTTGAACCTGCGCGGCCCGAGCATGACCATCCAGTCGGCCTGCTCCACCTCGCTCGTCGCGATCTGTCAGGCCGCCACCGCCCTGCTCACTTATCAATGCGACATGGCTCTGACGGGTGGCGTGTCTATCAGTTTCCCCCAACAGCGGGATTATCTCTATCAGGAAGATGGCATGGTTTCGCCGGACGGCACCTGCCGCGCCTTCGATGCCGATGCCGCCGGCACGGTCTTCGGCCATGGCTGCGGCGTGGTCCTGCTGAAACGTCTCAGCGAGGCCATCGCCGACCGCGACCCGATCCTCGCCGTCATCAAGGGCTGGGCCGTCAACAACGACGGCTCGGATAAGCTCGGCTTCGCGGCTCCCGGCCTCAAAGCTCAGGCCGATGTCATCGCCCTCGCCCAAGCATCAGCGGGGGTGAGCCCGTCGGAAATTTCCTACATCGAAGCCCACGGCACCGGCACGCCGCTAGGTGATCCTATTGAAATCGCCGCTCTAACGAAAGCCTTCCGCGACGGCGGGGCCGAGATGAATTCATATTGCGCCATCGGCACCGGCAAGACCCACATCGGCCATCTCGACTGCGCCGCCGGAGTCGCGGGCATGATTAAAACGATCCAACAATTTCGCCATGGAAAAATCCCGGCGCTGCTTCATTACAAGGCTCCCAACCCGCGCATCGACTTCGCTAACAGCCCGTTTTTGCCCGTCAGTGAGGAACTGGAATGGCAGCGTGGCGAGACCCCACGCCTCGCTGGCATCAGTGCCTTCGGCGTCGGCGGGACCAATGCCCACGTCGTCATGACGGAGGCACCCCTGCCACTTCCCACCACGCCGGGTCGCCTGCCGCACTTGCTAACACTTTCCGCCAGAACCGCCACCGCGCTGGATGCGATGGCGAATCGTCTCGCCGACCACCTCGCAAGCGAAAACCCGGATCTAGCAGACGTCGTCCACACCCTCGCCACCGGCCGCCGGGCATTTCCCTACCGTCGTACCGTTGTCGCTATGGATGCCGCTGGGGCCATTGCGAATCTCCGTGAGGAAACGAAGGCCACCACCGCACCCGCCACCGCGCCGCGTGTCGCCTTCATTTTCCCTGGCCAAGGCTCGCAGTATGTGAAAATGGGCCGCGAGATTTACGATTCAGAGCCAGCCTTCCGCACCGCCGTCGATGAATGCGCCACCCTGCTCCGCCCGCTTCTGCATCATGATGTTAGATCGACATTGTTTCCCTCCGACCACGAGCATGAAGCCGCCAAGCGTGACATCAACCGGACTGCCCTGACCCAGCCCTGCATCTTCGTCGTGGAATACGCGCTCGCGAAACTCTGGATCGCCTGGGGCATCAAGCCCGCGCTGCTGATCGGTCACAGCATCGGCGAATACGTCGCCGCCGTGCTTGCCGGTACTTTTAAGCTAGAACACGCGCTCCAACTTCTCGCCACCCGCGCCCGCCTGATGCAGGAACTTCCCGCTGGCGGGATGCTTGCGATTCGCGCAGGAGCCGATCAACTAACACTACCTAACAGTCTCGAAATCGCCGCCATCAACAGCCCGCTACTCTGCACGGTTTCTGGCCCGTTGCCTGCCATCGCCGCTTATCAAAAAGAACTCGAAGCCAAGGAAATCGGCTGCCGTTTACTGAAAACCTCCCATGCTTTTCACTCCGCGATGATGGAGCCGATGATGACGGCATTCACCAATGACGCCATGATGATTCCGGCATACGCGCCCGAGATTCCATGGATTTCCACTTGCACCGGCAAGGCCATGGACGCCGCCATGCTGGCCGATCCCAGCTACTGGGTACGCCAACTCCGGCACACCGTGCGCTTCTCGGACGCGCTGACCACCGCCTACGCAGACAAGGATCTCATCCTGCTGGAAGTCGGCCCCGGTCAAGCGCTAGCACCCTTCGCCCGACAGCATCCCGACCATGGCACCACGCCGGTCATCTCCACCCTGCCATCCTCAAGCACCGATCTGGCAGACTTCATCGTAGCTGTCGGCGAGCTTTGGAAAAACGGCGTCACGCCCGACTGGTCAGCCGTCTTCCATGGCCAAGACCGCAACCGCCTCCGTCTGCCGACTTATCCGTTCGAGCGCCAGAGCTATTGGATCGACAACTCCGCCAATCTCCCGGTGGCGGCAGTCATCCCGGTAGCCCAGCCAATTTCTACCATCCAGCTTCCGCCTCCGCCCGTTCCCCCCACCCCCATGAGCACCAACCGCCTTCCGGATCTGGTCGTAAAACTCCGCGCCATGGTCCTCGATCTATCAGGCATCGTCGTCACAGACGACACCGCTACTTTCACCGAACTCGGATTTGATTCACTATTTCTAACACAAGCCAGCCAAGCGATCCAATCCCGCTTCGGGACCAAGGTGACGTTCCGCCAGATGCTCGGCGAACTCTCGTCGGTGGCCGCGCTTGCCAAACATCTCGACCAGGAAATGCCAGCCGCGGCGCAGATCCTCACTCCCGTCGCTACTCCCACTGGCGTGCCGGTCGAGGCCGCCGCCGGCACCTCGTTGGAACAGTTGATGGCGAACAATCTCCAGCTCATGCAGGCGATGTTCTCAGGCCAACAACCCGCTGCATCAACTCCAGCGCACGGCCTCAGCCCAGTGAGATGGCCCGCGAACTACGCCCGCAATCCGAATACCAACACCCGCTTCGGCCCATACAAACCCATCGACAAGGGTGAGCAAGGTGGCCTAACCGATCTCCAGCAGCAAGCGCTCGATCAATTGATCGCCCGCTATGTGGCGAAGACTCCCTCGTCCAAAGCCTATACCAACGAGCATCGCCCGCATTACGCGGATCCCCGCGCGGTTTCCGGTTTCAAGTCGCTATGGAAGGAAATGGTCTATCCGATAGTTTCCCAACGCTCGAAACACGCCCAGCTCTGGGACATCGACAACAACGAGTATGTCGATATCACCATGGGCTTCGGCACTTATTTCTTCGGTCACTCCCCGGATTGGTTGATCGAGGCGCTGGAACAACAACTCCGCACCGGTATGGAAATCGGACCGCAATCACCCATCGCCGGGAAGCTTGCCAAAGCGATCTGCGAGCTGACGGGCATGGAGCGCGCGACCTTTTGCAACACAGGTTCGGAAGCGGTTATGGCGGCCATGCGCCTCGCCCGTACGATCACAGGCCGCTACCGCATCGCCTATTTCACCGGGGATTACCACGGCATGTTCGAGGAAGTCCTGGTCCGCGGCGCTTGGGTGGATGGAGTTTATAAAGCCCAACCCATCGCGCCCGGCATCCCGCAGTCGCTGGTGGAAAACATGCTCGTTCTCGACTATGCGGATCCTGCATCGTTAGAAATTCTCCGTGCCCATGCCCACGAACTCGCCGCAGTGATTGTCGAGCCGGTGCAAAGCCGCGCTCCCGGCCTGCAGCCGCGCGAGTTCATGCGCGAGGTCCGCGAGATCACGGAGAAATCCGGTACCGCGCTCATTTTCGATGAAGTCGTCACCGGCTTCCGTTGCGCTCCAGGCGGAGCGCAAGCCTACTTCGGCATCGAGGCAGATATGGCCACTTACGGTAAAGTCATCGGCGGCGGAATGCCCATCGGCGTGCTCGCTGGTAAACGCGAATACATGGACGCGCTGGATGGCGGCGCATGGAATTATGGCGATGACAGTTTCCCGGAAGTCGGGGTGACCTTCTTCGCTGGAACTTTTGTTAGACATCCGTTAGCGCTCGCCGCCGCCTGGCGCGTGGTCGAGCATCTGTTGGGCGAGGGTCCGCGTTTACAAATCGAGATGGAAGAACGCGTAGGCCGCCTGTGCCGCACGCTGAATGAATATTTCGAGAAAATCGAAGTGCCGCTCCGTATCCCACATTTCAGTGCGTATGCGGTCATCGAGCACGCGCCAGATTTGAAATACGCCAGCCTGCTGTGGTATTTCCTGCGGGAAAAAGGCATCCACCTCTGGGAAGGCCGCCCGCTTTATTTCACCACTGCACATACCGATAACGACTTGGATAAAGTCGTTAGAGGCTTTGTGGAAGCAGTTAATGAAATGCAAACCGCTGGATTTTTCCCGACATCATCTGCCATTAACATCAAAGCCCCGACCACATTCCCGCGCTTCGATAGCGCACCGACCACCGAGGCCCAGCGCGAGATTTTCTACGCTGTGCAATTGGCCGACGAGGCGAATTGTTCATTCAACGAGTCCAACATCATCCGGCTCAATGGACCGCTTGACACACCGGCACTCAGAGCGGCACTGGCTGACCTCATTGCCCGCCATCCGGCCCTGCGTAGCACATTTTCCGAAGACGGCGCGACCCAATATTTCCATCCATCCTCGCGGACTATTGCACTGATGGAATACGATTTTTCCAGCCTCGGCAGCAACTCGCTATCAAGCCTGCTCCCGTTATCGCTCATCAAAAAAACAGAGAGTTCCATTCCCTTTGATCTAACGACCGGACCGTTGTTCCGAATGCACCTAGTCCGCCTAGCCGCGGAGCGCCACGAGCTGATTTTCACCGCCCATCACATCATTTGCGACGGCTGGTCCTTCGGCATGATTCTCGCGGAACTCGCCACCGCTTACAATGCGCGCAAGGCTGGAATTCTGCCGAAACTGCCCCCGGCGATGTCCTTCGCGGAGTATGCCCGCCTCGAAGCCTCTAACATCAACACCCCGGAAACCCTCGCCGCCGAGAATTTCTGGGTGACCAAATTTCCCGATGGCGCGCCCGTGCTCGAACTGCCAACCGATCGCCCGCGCACACAGATGAAAACCTATGCCGGGGCGATGGAGACGATCACCCTCAATCCAGAGCGCTACGCCCGCTTGAAAAAGGCTTCGCCAAAACTTGGCGGCACGCTGTTCGCTACTCTTTTAGCCACGTTCGCCACCCTGCTGCACCGCATCACCGGCCAAGATGATATTGTCATCGGCGTGCCTGCCGCTGGCCAAACCCGCATCGGCCGTGACGAACTGATTGGCCATTGTTTGAATTTCCTCCCGCTGCGCCTGAACCCAACCGGCGAGCGCGATTTCCGTGGTTTTGCCATCGGGGTGAAGGAATTGGTGCTCGAAGCATACGACCACCAAAACTATACGTTCGGCAGTTTGTTAAGAAAAATCAAGATAGCTCGCGATACCAGCCGCGTGCCTTTGGTTTCGGTCATTTTCAATATCGATAAATCCGGCCTTGATCAGATTCATCTGTCGGATTTGAACATCGATGTCGAAACGAACCCCAAGCAGTTTGTCAATTTCGATCTATTCTTTAACCTCGTGCAAACCGACGAGCGGATGATCGTGGAATGTGAATACAACACCGACCTGCACGATAAAACTACCATCCAGCGCTGGCTCGCCGCGTTCGACCAACTTATCGAATCTATCATTACAAATGGCGATGATTCCTTGCAGGATCTGGACATGCTAACGGCAGCGGATCGTAAGATCCTAGATGGCTGGAATGACACTGCCAGTCCGCTGCCATCACAGCCATCCATCCACCGGTTCTTTGAGGAACACGCGGATTGCAAGCCCCACGCCATCGCCCTGCGCGCGGGTGACCGGAGTTTTACCTATCTGGAACTGGACCGCCATGCCAACGCCCTCGCTGCACTTCTGATAGAAAACGGCGTTACTCGGGGAACACTGGTCGGCGTCTGTGCTGGACGCTGCACGGAGATGCTGGTCGGCATTCTCGCCGTTTTGAAATCCGGCGGGGCCTATGTGCCGATTGATCCCAAGTATCCCCAGGACCGGATTGCCTATATCTTGAACGATGCCAAAGCACCGATCTTGCTCACACAACGCTCGCTTGCGGACTCGCTGCCACCTGAAACAACAAGCCAACGGATCTTTATCGATCAGGTGTTGGAACATTCTGCAAACCGGGTGACATCCAATACCCAACCCGGCGACCTTGCTTATGTGATCTATACCTCCGGTTCCACGGGCCAGCCCAAAGGCGTGGCCATCGAGCACCGCAGCACCGTCGCGTTCATCGGCTGGGCAAAAACCATTTATACCCATGAGGAAATGGCCGGAGTCCTGTTTTCGACCTCCATCTGCTTCGATCTCTCGATCTTCGAAATGTTCGTGACCCTCGCCAGCGGTGGCTCGGTCATTCTCGCGGAAAACGCCCTCGATCTGCGCGGCCACCCACATCGCGACAGGATTACGCTCATTAACACCGTACCATCCGCCATCGCCGAACTGCTAGACGCGGAATTAATTCCAGCCTCGGTAAAAACGATCAATCTCGCCGGTGAAGCCCTGTCTGTGAGTCTGGTGGACCGGCTCTATGCAGCTACCAGTGGAGTGAAGATCTATGATTTGTATGGTCCATCGGAAGACACCACCTACTCGACCTTTTCGCTACGCAAGGCCGGCGAGCGGGCCACCATCGGCAAACCGATTTCCAATACGCAGGCTTACATCGTCAGCCCTCAAGGGAAACTGTTGCCGCCCGGAGTCGCTGGCGAACTCCTGCTCGGTGGTGCCGGACTTGCCCGCGGCTATCTGCATCGCCCCGAACTAACAGCAGAGAAATTTATCCCAAATCCCTTCGATAAGACCGAGGGCGCGCGTCTCTACCGCACCGGGGACCGAGCCCGCTTTTTTAACAATGGCGATCTGCAATTCCTCGGCCGACTTGACCACCAGATCAAGCTGCGCGGCTACCGCATCGAACTGGGGGAAATCGAAGCGCTTTTGGAAAAGCATTCCGCCGTGGAGCAGGCCGTCGCCCATGTCCACGATGGCCGACTCGTCGCCTACCTCCGCCAGGCCGCCAGCGATGACGAAAACGGCGCGGACGGCACTGGCATTTGGCAGGACCAGTGGGATCTGCTCTATCAGTCTGCCGTCGCGCAAACTGGTAGTGACAAGCTCGACCGCCTCGACTCGGTGATTGCCGGTTGGGCCGGGGTGGAAAATCTCGAGGCCCAAGTGACCGAATGGATCGACACCACCATCGAGCGCATTCGCAGCTACGATGCACGCCGTATCTTTGAAATTGGCTGCGGCACGGGCCAGCTCATTTCCCGCCTTGCCGCCAACTCGGAATGTTACTGGGCAGCGGACATTTCCAAAGTCGCCATCGACGCGTTGGAGAAAAACCATCCGCTGCCACAGGTGAAACTTTTCCACCGTCCCGCGGATGATTTCAGTAAAATTCCCGACGCGTATTTCGACACGGTCATCATCAATTCCGTGGCTCAATATTTCCCGGATGCCGCATATCTGACAAAAGTTTTGGCAGGTGCCGCACGCTGTTTGAAACCGGGCGGGCGAATTTTCCTTGGCGACATCCAGGGGAACGCACTGCTCGCCACCCACCACGCCACAGCCCTTTTGGAACATGCTCCCGTCGGCACCACGGCCGGAATGCTCCGCGATAAAGTCGCCCAACGGATCGCCCAGGAAACGGAACTCTCGCTCGATCCGGCGTGGTTCGATTTTCTACCAACACAAATCCCCGGCCTTTCCCATATTGAGACCTTGCTGCGGCGCGGCAAGATCGCGAACGAAACGACAATGTATCACTACGATGTCATCCTTCATCTCGGACCAGCTCCCGCGACACGTCAGTTGCCGGACGCTCACGAATGGAAAATCCTCAATCTCGAACAACTTGAGGCGATGTTGGCAGATGGTCCTAACATGCTCCGCCTAACAGCCATACCGGATGCCCGTCTGGCCGTAGCACTGGGCTTCCGACGGGCCTTGGAAATCGCTGCTGCGGACGCCCCGCCGCCCGCGCTACAGGCCGTGCCGTCCAACGCGGTAAGTGCGGAGGATTTGTGCAGCACCGCCGCCCATTGTGGCTACCACGCCCATGTCCGATGGCATGAGAACGGCACCGATGGCCTACTTGATGCCGTATTTTTCCCGCTCGCGGAAACCGCCCTGCCGCTGTGGCCCGCCCGTGCTAACAGCCAAGAGGCTGCAAGTCTGGCGAATACACCCAAGTCTGCCAAAATCGCTACTAACAACATCGCCCCGCTACTCCGCAGGCATCTGGCCGGGCATCTGCCGGAGTACATGATTCCGGGTGTTTTTGTCGTGTTGGACGCCTTCCCAGTTACGCCCAATGGCAAGGTGGACCGCAAAGCCCTCCCCGCGCCAACGGCGGTGGATCAGGCCGATGCCAAGTGCGCGTGCATCGCCCCACGCAACGAGACGGAAACCAAGCTGGTGGAAATCTGGCAGGAGGTGTTAGGTGTTTCGCAACTTGGAATCGAGGACGACATCTTTGAACTCGGTGGCGATTCCATTCTGATTTTCCAAATCACTACTCGCGCCACCCGGGCAGGCATTGCCCTAACACCGGCGCAAGTTTTCCGGTTGCGGACGATCGCTGCAATTTCCACCGATAACTCTGCTCCTCTCGGAAAATCCGCCACCCGCACCATCCAACGCGTTAACCGCGATGCCTACCGCCGCAATCTCTGAGCTGATGAGTCAAGCCCCGAAACCACCGCAAACCACTACCACTACCGCTCCCGCAGCCGTGGTATCTGGTATGTTAGCGTTTCCCGCCTCCATTGCCCAGCAGGTTTTCTGGTACATGGAGCTATTACAGGGCGAGGTGGCGGCATTCAACGTGCCGCTGCGCTTCAGCCTGACCGGACCGCTGGACAATGACCTGCTAGAGCGTGCGCTAAACACTATTATCGAGCGGCATGAGGCGCTGCGCACCCGCTTCGGCGAGGATCAGGGGGAGCTGCTGCAAATCGTCAGTCCGGAACTAAAACTTGCAATCCCGGTCATCGACATCAGCCACTTGCCAGCCGATCGCATCGAGAACGAGGCCGACCGGCTGGGCAGCATCGAGGCCGGCCGCCCGTTCCGGTTGGCCACGGGGCCGATGATCCGGGCGGAGCTCGTGCGCCTTGGCCCAGAGTCGCACATTCTACATATTTCCATCCATCACGCGCTATTCGATGGCATGTCGATGACTGTCCTCACCCGAGAACTCGCTGAAATCTATCAGGCATATTTCGATGACAAACCCTGTCCGCTCGAACCACTGCTAATTCAATACGGCGATTTCAGCGTCTGGCAGAAAGACTTCCTCTGCAGCCCAGAAATGGCGCAACAACTGGCGTATTGGAAAAACCGGCTGGAAGGCATGACCGAGCTGGATTTACCGACGGATTTCCCCCGCCCCGCTGTGAAGACTTGGAAAGGTGACATCATCTCCACGCTATTGCCTAAAGAACTAACGGATCGGCTGCACGCCATCGCCACGAAAAATGGAGCCACCCTTTTCCACCTCCAACTCGCCGCTTACAACATCCTGCTTCAGCGCTATTCCGGCAGCGACGACATCGCCGTCGGCACCCCGATCACCGGCCGCACTCGCGAGGAAGTCGAGCCTTTGATTGGCGTTTTCATCAACTCGCTCATCCTGCGTAACGATCTATCAGGCAATCCGGACTTCGGGAAATTCCTCCGCCAGGTGCGAGACAGTTCACTGGAAGCTTTGGAAAATCAGGATCTGCCGTTCGAGTGTCTGGTCCGTGAGTTGCGCCCGGATCGCGATCAAAGTAGGAACCCGCTGTTCCAGATTAACTTCAACCATCACCGCTCATTCGCCCGCGCGGGCAGCTTTGGCGGCGTTTCCCTTGCTCCCATTCCCTCGCGCTCACCGGGGACGATCTTCGATCTGCACTTTTTCATGGTCGAGCGGAAGGAAGGCTGGCGGGCGTCCTGCGATTACAGCACCGAGCTATTTTCCCGAGCTTCCGCCGAGCGGATGCTCGGACATTTCAAGCGGCTGCTCGAAGACATCGCCGCGCATCCCGAGAAACCCATCGACGAGCTTGAAATTCTCACTTCTGACGAGCGGATAAATCTGCTAGGCGAATGGCCCGGCAATACCAGCAGCTATCCGCGCGATGCCACCATCGGCGAACTTTTCCTGGAAACCGCCCGGCGCTTCCCGAGCCACGTCGCCCTCAGCAGCGGCAAGCGGACGCTCACTTACTTTCAGCTCCAGGCGAAGGCCAGCCAACTTGCGCTGCGACTCCGCGAGCGTGGTGTGGTTCCCGGTAGCTTCGTCGCGATCTGTGCGCGGCCATCACCGGAAATGATCGTCGGTTTTATCGCCATTCTGCTCGCCGGCGCTTGCTGTGTGCCGCTCGATCCGGCGTATCCTGCCGAGCGATTCACCCTGCTACTGGCTGAGAGCGGAGCTGAGATCTGCTTGGCGACTGCGGGCTGCGAGGATTGCTATCCGCTGGAGTGGCAGGAAAAGCTCGTTGCGATTCCTCTAACTGGCGAGGCCACTGCGGCTGTTGAGCTACCGGAAATCCCCCTAACTGCCGAGCACCCGGCCCACCTGCTTTTCACCTCCGGCTCCACCGGCCAGCCGAAGGGCGTGCTGCTGCCGCACCGTGGCGTGGTCAGGCTGGTGAGAAACCAAAGCTTTATTTCCATCACTCCTGACGATGTTTTTCTCCAAGCGGCACCGGTTTCCTTCGATGCGTCGCTATTGGAAATCTGGGGGCCCCTGCTCAATGGTGGTCGCTTGATCTTGCTACCCGACGGCCCCAGCCTGGCGGAAATCGCCGCTGCCGTCCAAGACCATGGTGTGACCACGCTCTGGCTCACCTCCGGCCTTTTCCAACTGATGATGGATGAGAATCCCGGCTCTCTCAAAGGTCTCCGCTACCTACTCACCGGCGGCGACGTGCTCTCGCCCGCCCATGTTAGACTCGCTTTGGAAACCTTACCTGGCACCACGCTGATCAATGGTTACGGCCCCACCGAGAACACGACTTTCACCACCTGTCACCCTATCACTCTTGCGGATTTGGCGAAGCCCTCGATCCCCATCGGCAAGCCCATTTCCAATACCACCGTATTCTTGTTAGATAGCCGCCTTCGCCCGGTACCGGTTGGCATTCCCGGTGAGCTATTCACGGGTGGCGATGGCCTCGCTCTCGGCTACCATGCTGCCCCGGAGTTCACGGCAGCGAAGTTTATCAACCACCCAGATTTCGGCAGAATCTACCTTACCGGCGATCTTTGCCGCCGGGCGCAAGATGGCACGCTGGAA
Source organism: Akkermansiaceae bacterium (assembly GCA_043758445.1). Classification (GTDB taxonomy): domain Bacteria; phylum Verrucomicrobiota; class Verrucomicrobiia; order Verrucomicrobiales; family Akkermansiaceae; genus Luteolibacter. Next base: position 31,314 of record JAYVNM010000119.1, read on the forward strand.
TTCATCGGCCGCCGCGATCAACAGGTGAAAGTGCGGGGATTCCGCATCGAACTGGGTGAAATCGAAAACATCCTAACAAGCCACCCATCCGTCCGCCAGGCCAAGGTCGCCGTGCGTGGGGCAAATTCGGACACCAAGCGGATTCTCGCTTGGGTCGTCACTGACCCCGAATTTCCTGTCGCGACCGACGAGTTGAATCATTTCCTAGCAGACCGACTCCCCGTTTTCATGCGCCCGGAGGCGATTACGATCATCGCGGCGTTTCCTCTCAATACGAATGGAAAGATCCAACTCAATGCGCTGCCCGATCCCGCCCAGAGGAAAACCAACGCGGAGGAAACAGCCGCCGCTCCGCCGGTGGGAGTCATCGAAGAGCACCTCGCCGCCATCTGGAGTGAATTGTTAGGAGTCGTGGAAATCAATCGTAACGATGACTTTTTCGCCCTTGGTGGTCACTCGTTGATGGCACTGCGGATGTTTTCCCGCATTAACCGCGAGTTTGATCAATCCCTCCCGCTCGCCGCACTGCTCCAGCATCCGACCATCGCGTCCCTAGCCACCCTGCTTGCGCAGCCTGTGGAAAAAACTGCAAGTTTCAACAACCTCAAACCGGGCAGGGGCAGTGTGGTCATGCTCGCGCCAGGCAGTGGCGAGCCACCGTTGTTCTGCATCCATGGCGGCGATGGCGGGGTCTTGTTTTATCGCAGTCTGGCCAAGTTGATGTCGTCCGAACTGCCATTTTATGCCATCGAGTCGTTAGAATTGGGTAACAGCGGGAAAATCGAAGTCTCAAGCATCGCAGAAACCGCCACCGCTTATGTGAGTAAATTGCTTGCGATCCAAGCCGTCGGTCCGTTCCGCCTCGCCGGATATTCCTTCGGTGGGGTGGTCGCGCATGAAATGGCCTGCCAGTTGGTCGCACTTGGGCATCCGGTCGATTTCCTCGGTATGTTCGACACCCACAATCCGGCGGCCCACGCTCGCTATTACAGCCTGCTGGAACGGCTCAACGTGTTCTGGAATCAAAATTCCGACGTGCCATTCTGGAGCCGGGTCAAACGGCTCAGGAAAAGAATCGGCACGGGCATCCGCACCCACCGTCAGATCAAGGCCGAGCTCAGAGCCGCCCGACATTCCGGCCCTGCGGAGGCTTACAGTGATCTGCGCCGCGTTCAGGTGCGGGAGGAAAATTGGCGGGCGATGTCGGCTTCTCAGCCCGGCCTGTATCGGGGCCGCATCACTTTATTCAAGACCTCGGCCAGCAGTGACAAGGTGGAGCGTTCACCAGATTACGGTTGGGCTTGCATTGCGCAGGAAGGACTTGATATAGTTTCCGTATCAGGTGAACACCTCACCTTATTCGCGCCGGAGAACATCACAGTTCTCGCGGAAGCTCTTAGCGCATCACTCAACCATTCCCCCCCACCCAAGCCACACTGATTCGCCAACACAATGCACCGCCCGCCATCCGGATACATCATCCTTGCCATGAGCCTGTCGCCGCTAACCGTTCTGGCGCAGACTTTTACCGATCTTGACTTCAGTAATAATATTCAGGCGACGAATGCGATGTATCCGAATAACTCCAACCTCGGACCCGACTATTACTCAGGGGTGACTTTCGATTTTGCGTAACGGGTTATGACCGTCACCGTGCATCTGCTGTTTCCGGGTAGCCTCGCCCCGGCAACCGCCGCCGCCTGCCTAACGGATGAGGAAATGGCACGGGCGGCCCGTTTCCGTTTTCCCGATGATGCCGCACGCTGGATCGACTGCCGCGCCAGCCTGCGGATGATTCTTGGCAAAGCCCTTCGCCTCCTGCCGTGCGAGGTGCCGCTCATGCTAACGGAATTTGGCAAACCACTGCTCCTGTCGCCGCATGACGGACTCCATTTCAATCTATCCCATTGTGCCGACCGTGCGCTCGTCGCGCTCTCGGTTGACGGTCCGGTAGGCATTGATCTTGAGCCGTTAGAACGTGCGCCAGATTTATTGGAATGCACAGCCACTTTCTGCCATCCGCTAGAAATCATTGACTTGCCCGATGAATCCCACGCCCGAGCCACCGCCTTACTGCACATTTGGACGGCCAAGGAGGCGGTGTTAAAAGCCCTCGGCACCGGCCTATCCCATCCGCCGGATAGCGTGCGGATCATTTTCCAACAGGGGGCTGGCATCGCGATTTCTGAGCCACCGTTGGATGGACTCAACCGCCAGCGCCTGCGTGAGCTGGAGCATCCCGGCTTGGCTGGCTATCAGGCGATGCTATCCGTTCCACAGTCCGTGACAGTCATCCGCTTCATCGAGGGGATTTGAAATCCAACGGTCAGTCGATGATCCGGCGCATCGGGATCATGGTGGAATACTCGAAGCCCATTTTCTTGAAAAACTCCTGAGACTCCGCGCTGATCCGGTCGGTTAGCAAGGTGATTCGCTTGAAATGCTTCTTCTTCGCGAACTCCGCCACGTAGTCCACCAGCATCGTGCCGTAGCCCTGGCCCCGGTGATCGGGGTGGATCACGACGTCCTCCAGCAGAATTACAAAGCCCCCGCGGGCCGTCGAAATCGTGAATAGTAGGTTCACCATACCAAAGATCTGATCCTGGTTCCGCACCACGAAAATCCGCCCGCGGTTCGGCTGTTCGAGAATCAGTTGCAGCCCGCGTTCTTGCACTGCGCGATCCGGCGTGAAGTCTCCGGACTGAGTGAACAGACTCATCACCAACTCCGTCAGGTCCGGCAAATCATCAATCGTGGCTGCCTCCACACGCGGACGATCCTCGGATTTATTTTTTGCTGCGGTCTGCGCCTCCGTTTTCACGAACCCAACTTTGGCAGGATTTTGGAATCGCGAAACGAAATTTTCCCGAACGCTCAATTTTCTTTCCGCAGCCCTTGAGAGTCCAACAAATCCGGGCGGTTCACCCGCGTCCGAGCCAATGCCTGCTCGGATTTCCAGGCAGAAATTTTCCCGTGATGGCCGGAAATCAGCACCTCCGGCACCGCCAACCCCCGGAACTCGATGGGCCGCGTGTAAGCTGGCGCTTCCAGCAAATCCGGCTCAGTAAATGACTCGTCCACCGGCGAACGCTCGTCCCCCAGCGCACCCGGCAGCAACCGGATCACCGCATCACAAAGCACCGCCGCCGACAGCGCACCATTGGTTAGAATGTAGTCGCCGATGGAAATTTCATCGTCCACCAAGGCCTCGACCACCCGATGATCTACGCCCTCGTAATGCCCGCATAGAATCAGCAAATGTTCCGCCGCCGCCAATTCACGCGCCACCGCTTGCTTGAATGGCCGCCCTTGGGGCGTCATCAGGATCACCCGCGTCGCCGGGCCGCGCAGGGCTTCCACGGCGGCAAACAAGGGCTCCGGTTTCAGCAACATCCCCTGCCCGCCCCCACACAGCGAGTCATCCACCCGCCGGTGCTTGTCCTCCGACCAGTCCCGCAACTGATGCCCAGTCACTTCCACCAAGCCCGCCGCCCGCGCGCGCTGGATAATCGAGTC
>JAYVNM010000120.1:0-4417 GCA_043758445.1 Akkermansiaceae bacterium
GGGAGCGGGGGGAACTCATTAAAACGCTCTGTTTGTAATTGTCGTCGGTGGGCAGTTTTAATTGTCGCCAACGGAATTTTTAATTGTCGCTGGACAGAAGCAGTTCTTGCCACCACCACCGCCATTCTGGCTGGCATCGCAGGTCCCGACGCCACCCTGCAAGCGCCGTGGGGGCACAGCCAACTTCCCAAGCTGGATCTGATCACGCAACGTGCCGACAGCAGTGTGCAGCGACTGATAGCTGCCCTCGTCGAGCCGCTCGATGTCATGAACAGGCGGCTCGCCGCTAATATGAGTCGCTTCGATCCGGGGGCACTGGAGCTTTTGAGCAAAGGTCCTTTCGGTGCCTCAGTCGCAGCAAGGAACGCCGACCCAGGCATGCGGAACAGCGCTCTGCGTCGCCACGCCGACGCGATGATGCCAAGCGGGGCGGAACGAGGCCTGTCACTCCTGTATCAGGATCTCGCTTTTGAGTCAGTCATCCACCGGACGGAAAGCATTGTTCACCCCCAGTTCGTGATCCGGAATGCAAGCGGCAGCTCGCTCAAAGCTATGGTGGACCAGTCGCATCTCCGGACTGCCCTTATCGTTTGTCCGAGCCTAGCACTGGAGCACAGCACCCGAAAGCGCACCCTAAGGGTTTTAATGATACTGATGAATGGTATTGCTCTTCCCGGGCGACGAGGCTCGTTGGGCGGATCCACCGGTGCAGCGCTGCCAGCGAAGGTCCATGCCATCCTGAACCTGACGCAGGCCGAAACCGAAGCCCTCGCCGCCCATGAGCCTGAGGTCTGCGAGCAATTCATGTGGCTGGAAAACGGTTCGCCCTCCCCTGCCTCTCCTGAAGACCTGGCAGCGAGCGCCCGCTTTTTCGAACTCTATCAACAAACGGCAGAGCAAGTGCTCGACATGCGGCGGGCAGGTCGAGCTCCCTTGATTCAGTTCGACAGCCCCGCCGCCCTATCAAAGTTCGGGGATGAACTGCGCCGCTATGAAGAGGAGATCGACGCGTTGCCGAAGTTTCCGGGATCGTGGGCAAGAGGACTACCCCAAACGATATTCTGGGCTCTTTCGTTCATGGCGCAGACAGCGAGCAACGCCATGCACTCTGAGGCATTACAGCATTCAGCATTCCACTGTGCACGCCTGTTGATCGCTGGCCATCGTAAGAGCATTTCCTCATGGATCGATGCCGAGGCAATCAAAGATCGATGCCAGCTTGCCGAGCGGATTGTGGAAATCGTGACGGCCAATCCCTCGATAAAATTCAGCAAGCTCGTCCGCGCTTTCAACCGCCAAAAAGCGAGCCGGTTTCACCCAGTGGTCGAGATACTCCTCGAAAGCGGGGTTCTAACTGAAGACACGCCGCAGCAGTATTCAATGGGACCGGTGGACTGGTGCGAGGCACGGCAGGCGGTCTTCGCGAAACTCAGGGTGGCAACCTAAGTGCTTCCCCCCGATTGGTTTTTGTGCACTGTCGTCACTGGTTGCACTGATTATGAAATCTTCCGCCATCTCTCCCGCAAAGCGATTTGAGCTCCATCCAGCTGACTTCGGACCACACTGGAACACGAACTATTACGAGATCCTCCACGATTACTACTGGGAGCCGCAGCATCTGGGGCGGGGTGCCGTGATCAATACTCGGATCGCCAACCAGCAGCAAATGCTTGGAAGCATCAGGCGGATGGAGGTGTCTCTTAACCACGTCTTGGCGCTTTTCTTCAGCTTGGCTCCCCAAACTTTCATCGAGCATTTGGAGGAGGCTGCATTTGGCAACTGCTCTCGCGATACTTACCGCTCGGTGGGCATCTTCGAACTGCGCCGCTCAGCACCCCATGATCCCACACAACCCGACGTGTTCCTAGTATCAGGTGATTCGTGCTTCAGCATGGAAATGAAGATCGGCGCGAAGTCCTGTCTTGAACAGGTCGTGAAGTATGCGCTCCTGCACGGCGATTACCAGAAGCGTACGGGGGCAACACTGCGAAGCAGGCTCCTTTACCTGACGCCCCGGCCTGTCTCGAAAACATGGGTTGAGAAATTCCCCGATTTGACCTGCATGAGGTCAGCGTTGGAAGCCTACGATTATCCGGCCCTACTCAAGAAGGCCAACATGGAACATGCGCTGTCGGTGGAAGAACTCAGGCAGGCGGTTTTAACGTTGGAAGTCGCCCACTTCTCTTTTGCCGACTTTTACGGTAAGGTGATGGCGTATGCTGCTGCCATTCCCGCCGGTGCTTACACGGATACGGCACGCAAATTATTCGATGGCCTGATTCATGAACTGGAATCGCGGCGCGACATGCTTCGTCTGGGCGGCCGGTGCTGAATCAGAATTTCCAGTCCTTCCGGCCGATCTTCTCACCGAGTTCACGCGCGAGTGCCATTTGCCCTTCGTTCATGCCCGAGTCAGCCATCCGCTCGTTGACTGCTCGTAAGCCGCATTTGGACCGGATCGCAGCTCCGATGAAGTGAGCGTAACCGGACACCAAGTTCTTCTCCACACCGATTCCCACGCGAAAGCAGCCGCCGAGCAACATGACCGATTGGGCACATCCTAGATTTGCAGCCCGCTTCAGCCACTTGATTTCATTGGGACCGCTTTTTGGTAATCGGTCACCGTTGTGGAAACAGACCGCGAGGAGCAATGCCGCCCCACTATGACCTCGCCCGGCTGCCTTGCTCATCCAATGGAAGCCGCGCGCACGGCTGAGAGGAACGCCATCGCCGTTGAGGTATGCTTCGCCAAGTTTGAACATTGCAGGAGCATTTCCGTCCTCTGCCGCTAGCTGCCACCACATGCATGCTGTCACAGAATCTTTCCCGATATCGCCGCCATCAGAATAGACACAACCGAGGCGATAGCGGGCCGAGGCATCACCCCTTGATGCGGCTGCGAGCAACTCGGGTCGTGGAGTGCCTTGGGTTCTCGAACGTGCCTTGGTAAAGCGTGTGAGAGACCGGTGGGTGAGGTATGCTAAGCGGGCTATTCCCATGCTGAAATATACCCATATCGAGATAGCTTGTAAACTGTGTTGATTGCCGCAAACAAAGATTTTCATACGCCTTCCAACCTGTTGGGATGGTTCATTGGCAGTTCCACCAGCAACCTGAGATCGTGGCCATATCCTGATCGGTCGCCACACTTGTCAATCGCGCCCATGGCGAAGGACATCCTTGATGCCGGTTACCCTTGCCGGATAGAGGTCACGGATCCCGCAGTTCAAAATCTTTGCCAGCAAGTAAAGTTCGGCGTCGGTAACACGCCGCAGCCTCGCCTCGATTTTGGAGAGGCCGGCCCGGCTGATGCCCCATCCTGCTAACTGGAGCTTCGCGATCATCGCGGCTTGCGACATCCCGGCGTCCATCCTTAGCCGACGGACTGCCGGGCCAACGAGATTTTGCTGCGTAGTAGTCATTGCTCCAAAGACGGAGCTTGACTTTAGAGGCCAAAACTAGCTTAGTAGCTCCGGTATCGGAGCAAACCGACGCTCGCTAAATTATGAAATCTTTTGGACGTTTTCTATTGTTGTTTGGAGGTGCCACCTTTTAATCGGGGGGGTTGGCCTTCATTCACACCCATTGATTATAGCTTCAATCGTTATGGTGATCGCTGGTTGGGCGGCCTGGATGGCTGCTGAACACTAGTCGCGGCTTCCTTCAGACGCCGACTCCCGATATTTGAAATGACGCCCCGAAGCGCGTCATATGAAAATGAATAAGCATACGAATCTGCTTTTCGATGGCGGCCCAGCTTTTGGGCCGCACTCCGGGAGATACCGCGTTCGGTGGGAAGCTAAGTTTTCAGGCGATCCAGCGACTCCCCCGGGGTTCAACCCGAAACGAAACATCATGACCATAACCACAGCCCTCAATATTCTGGCCTATTACACCCCGACACACGAACCTTCATGGGTTGAACTCATTCTGCTCGTCTGGATGAGAGTTTTGGGTTTCATTCTGATGATATCCCTCATCGTGGGAGTCATCGGAACAATCCTTGGCAAGAAATGGTAACGCCATGTCACGCACCTTATACAGCCCAAGACTTTCCGACGACGTTGTCCGCGCGCTCTATCGCGAGGGCCAACGCCGGCGGATTCCCATGACACGACTCGCGGATGAACTGCTGCGGCAATCGCTCGATGCGGGTGCCCAAGCAACCAACGTCGTTCATCTCCGAAATCAACATCCCGTGAGGGAGCAGTCCCATCAAAAGACCGGCGCTGCATAGGCGACGGCACCCTACATTACCAATCCAAAGGCCCGGCAATTCAGCCGGGCCTTTTTGTTTCAAACCCCCAACACCAAACTAAAATGGCTATCAAACTAATTGCAAATTACAGCAAGCGCCTCGGCCTTCCCGGCTACTCGTCCCATCAATTCTCAGTCTCGGTCGAAACCGAGCTGGTGA
>JAYVNM010000121.1:0-13154 GCA_043758445.1 Akkermansiaceae bacterium
GCGGCGGGTAGTCGCGCCATCTTGGGCACTGGCCCAGATGTCGTAATTCAGCCAGAGATCGTCGGACGTATCGGGAGCTGCTCCTGCCACGCTGTGGCCGGCAGGATCCTTGAGCGGATAGGTGACAAAAAAGTATTGCACCACGGTTTGCCCCGGAGCGATCGAGGGAATGATCCGCACGGCATCCGGTGCTCCTCCAGGCATTTGCAGCGAGAAGGTGCCGGAATACGCCTTGGCTCCGGTCACCGTCACCGAGCGTGTTGCAAAAACGCCCGGAGTCCCGGAACTCGTGAGTGGGTTGACCAACTTGCCGATGTTGACCGCCACATTGGTAAGCGTTGTGGCCCCCGTGTTAGTAACTTTCACACCAAGGTGGGCGGCTGATGGACTAAACGACGACGGCGACTCGACATTTGAATCCACGACGAAATTGTAGGCCGTGATTGGCTCCATGCGCAGGGGGCCGTCTTGCGTCACCGCAAAGGCGGAGCCCATGCTCAAGAGACAGATAAGCAGCCATCGGAAAAATGAGAGATTCATGGGATATGGAAAAATTTGGGAGAACGTCACAGCAACCCAACGCGCTTTCGAGCGTGTCACAATAATCACGGGCTATTTATAATTAGGATATCTTAATGAATTCAAGATATTTTTTCAAATTTAGAAATTTTGTGAAATTTGATGCCATATCCACAACACACTGATTACCAATGCGTATAGATGCAAATGATCACTACATCTCATTCAGCGAGTTGCCGCAGGATCGTGTGAAACGTCCTCCCGCAACGATTCCCACCCCGCCAGCCCCCCGAGCAAACGAGCTGAAATTATTTGAAATATGCCCTTTTCCCCAGCATCGAACTCGCGGTTTTGCGCTTGTGAAATTTTTCACAAAGCACGCTTGCCCCGTCCGCACTCGGTGGACATATTGCCGCGCGAGCACATTCGGGCGATTCTTGCACATGCGACCGACGCTCTCATCTAGCCATGAGCGACACACCTTCGGCGACTGCGGAAATGAAACTGCCCAAAGGCCTTGCCGCCGAAAAAGGCTTGGTCAACGTCCAGATTGACGGCGTTTGGCACCAGTTTCCCAAAGGCACAAGGATGATCGAAGCCTGCCGCCAGGCGCAAATCACAGTTCCCCACTACTGTTACCATCCGAAACTCAGTTCGCCGGGAAATTGCCGGATGTGCCTCGTCCAAATGGGGATGCCCCCTCGCCCCGCACCCGGCCAAGAGCCACAACGCGACGAAAGCGGCTACGAAATCATCGGCTGGATGCCCCGCCCGGTCATCGCCTGTGCCAACACCATTGGCGAAAACATGGGCATCCGCACCACTGGCGAACTGGTCGAAAAATGCCGCGAGGGCGTGATGGAATTTCTCCTCATCAACCACCCGCTCGACTGCCCGATCTGCGACCAAGCGGGCGAATGCCGCCTTCAGGAGCAATCTGTCCAACACGGTCGCGGCGTTTCCCGCTTCATCGACATGAAGGTGAAAAAGCCGAAAAACGTCGATATCGGCCCGCGCATCCGCCTCGACGACGAGCGCTGCATTATGTGCAGCCGCTGCATCCGCTTCATGGACGAGGTCGCCAGCGATCCCGTCCTCGGCTTCACCCAACGCGGCACCCACACCACTCTAACCGTCCATCCGGGTCGCCTGCTGGACTCGAACTATTCGCTCAATACCGCCGATATCTGCCCAGTCGGCGCATTGACATCCAATGACTTCCGCTTCCAGATGCGCGTTTGGTTCCTCAAGGAAACTCCGAGCATCGACGTGAATTGCGGCACCGGCACCAACATCACCCTCTGGACCCGGGGCAATAAGCTTCACCGCATCACTCCGCGCCTCAACGACGAGGTGAACTCCGCTTGGATGCCCGACTCCCATCGCCTAAATTTCCACTATATCGACAGCGAAGCCCGCCTGACCGAACCGCTCTCAAGGAGCGTGGGCGTCCTGCCCACGAATCACAATATCACCTCTTGGCCCACCGCTCTGGCCACTGCCGCAGCCCGGATCAAAGCCATCCCCGCCGCGCAAATCGCCATCATCGCCTCCGCTCGCATGACCAATGAGGAAATTTTCCTCACCCGCGCCCTCGCTGCGGAAATCGGCACCCGCCTGCTATCGCTAGTCCCGCGTTCCGGTGAGGCCGACAACTTGCTCGTCGCGGCGGATCGCAATCCAAACACCACGGGAGCCAAGCTTATTCTGGGCGCGGAAAATCCCTACTCCGGCCTCAGCTTCATTAGAGACGGCGTCCGGGATGGTTCGATCAAATCGCTCATCGTCCTCGGCGAGGACATCATCACCGACGCTGGATTCACCGCCGATGAACTCAAGGGCCTCGATTTCCTTCTCCAAACCAGCGTCCTCGCGAACCATACCGCCGAGTGTGCCCACATAGTCCTGCCCTCCGCCGCCTTCGCCGAAAAACGCGGCTCGATAGTCAATCTATCCGGTCGCCTCCAACGCCTCAACCGCGCCATCGAACTCCCCGGCGAAGCCCACGACGATTGGGAGATCCTCCGCGACTTGCTATTCGCCATTTCCGGCGAGAAAAAAGAATTGCACCAAATCGAGGACGTATTCAAAGCCATTGCTGAAAGTGTCCCAGCTTTCAACGGCCTTACCCTCTCAAAAATCGGCCATCAAGGAACGCCCATCATCGACACGGGCTATCAGATTCCGCTTCTAGCAAACGAACGCGCCCGCAAAGCGGCGGGGCTGATTAATGGATAAATTTCTAACTTCTAACATTTCTCCCACCTCATGCCGGAAATCCTCATCCAGCTCGCCATCATCATCACTAAGATCGTCGTCTTGACGTTCATCGTGGTATTGCCGCTCGTGCCCCTATCCGTCTATTTCGAGCGCCGCTTTTCCGCAATGATTCAGGACCGCGTCGGCCCGAACCGGGTGGGTATTCCGTTCACTCTGTTAGGATTTAAGAAAGACTTCCACTTTTTTGGCCTGATTCAACCGATCGCCGACGGCCTGAAGCTTTTCCTGAAAGAAGACTTCACCCCAGCCCATGTTCGCAAGGCGTTCTACTGGTTGGCGCCCGCGCTCACGGTGGTCCCGGCGTTGATTACCGTTTGCGTCGTCCCCTTCGGCTCGCCAATCAGTATTTTTGGACACACTGAAAAACTCGTCATCGCGGATCTCGACATCGGCCCGTTGTTCATTTTCTCCGTCGCCTCTCTATCCGTCTATGGCATCACTCTAGCAGGTTGGGCGTCGAACTCGAAATTCCCCTTCATCGGCGGCGTGCGCTCCACCGCCCAGATGATTTCCTACGAGATTGCCCTCGGCCTCTCGATCATTCCAGTGCTCATGTATTATGGTGATCTCAACCTCAGCAAGATCGTCCAATACCAAGCCGACAACGGCTGGTTGATCGCCCCTTTATGGAATGCAAAGGGTTCTGTTTTTTCGGCCGGCTATTGGCACACTTGCGGCCCTCAGTGGTTGTTCTGGATTCCCGCTTTCATCGCCTTCCTCATTTTCACCATCTCCATCTTCGCGGAAACCAACCGCATGCCCTTCGACCTTCCCGAGTGCGAAACCGAGCTCGTCGGCGGCTATCACACCGAATATTCCTCAATGAAATTCGCCATGTTTTTCATGGGCGAATACGCCGCTATGGTCATCGGATCGGCCCTCATCATCACCCTCTTCCTCGGTGGTTGGTCAATCGGCTTTGGTGCAGATGCCTGGGTCGCCAAACTCCACATTCGCGGCTTCCACTTCGGTGGACTCATCCACATCGGGTGCTTCCTAACAAAATTGATCGGCTTCATCCTCTTCTTTATTCTCGTCCGTTGGACAGTGCCGCGGTTCCGTTATGATCAGCTCATGAAACTCGGCTGGGTCGTGTTCTTTGAAGCCGCGCTCATCAATGTGTTCCTCGCAGCGCTCATCATTGCCGCGCCCCAACTCGCAGGTGTCATCATTGGCATCGGCGGTGCCCTCCTTATCGTCATCACCGCCGCCGTGATCTGGGTCGCGAAAGTTTCAGAAGAAACGCCGAAAATCCAACGCGCCTGACCGTCGATTTCAGATCTCCACTTTCAAATTTCAAATCCTCAAATGGCCGTCGTCAAACTCCAACGTCCGAAGCTTAATTTCGGTGAGAAAATCTACTTCGGAGCCCTCATCAAGGGCTTCTTCCTCACCATGACCCATGCCGTGAAAACGCTGCGTGGTAAATCCGTGGGAGCCAAGGAACTCGCCTCATCCGGCCTCGGCATTACCATGCAGTTTCCCGAACAACGCTGGGATGAACATCTTCCCGAATACTACCGGGGTGCCCCCGCCCTCGTCACCGACGAACAAGGTCGCGAACGCTGTGTTTCCTGCCAACTCTGCGAATTCATCTGCCCACCGAAAGCAATCAAAATCATCCCGAGTGAAATTCCCTCCGACGATCCTTGGGCCAAAGTGGAGAAACGCCCGCTCGAGTTCGACATCGATATGATCCGCTGCATCTACTGCGGCATGTGCGAGGAAGTCTGCCCCGAGCAGGCCATCTATCTCCGCAAAGACTACCTAATCACCGGCCTCAAGCGCGCCGATATGGTCCACGACAAGAAGAAACTCTACGAAATCGGCGGCACTCGCGTGGGTCTCGTCAACAAGTGGAATGAATTGAAATAAGTTCTGAAATGTCAGTAGAGCAATCGACAATTTCCTTAGATCGGGACCGCTGGCTGCGGGCTCTGGAGGACATTGCCATGGCTCTGGGAACTGAAGGGCCACCCATTCAAATATGCCTGATTGGTTCTGCCGCCTGCATCCTTGGCGGCATGGCCGGACGCACCTCGCAGGATCTCGATGTTTGGGAGCCTGCCAGTGATTATGACATGCCCGAACTCAAACGGGCCGTCGAGAAAGCTAACCTCGAATTTAATCCGACTTCTCTGCTCGAACCAACTTTACCCTATATTCAAATTGTTGAGCCGGGCCTCACTCAATTGGGCACATTCACTCCTGTCCGCCTCATGCGCTTAGGACGCTTGCACTTACTGAAACCTCCCATTGAAAACCTCATCGCCTCGAAATTGATTCGATGTGCTGAAAAAGACATTGCTGACATCCGCTATCTCATCAGTCAATACGTCCCGGCGCTTGATCAGGTACCTGCAATCATTGCGACGTTCCCCCCTTCCGCCCAAGAACAGGCTAGGGAAAACCTCGTTTATCTGGAGATATTCAAATGAAATCAAAATTCAGCCGCGAACAGGAAATCAAGGCACTCGAGATGCTGACCGCCCCCTATGGCATCGACCGCGCGATTATTGAAAAGCGTTGGCAGGATGTGTTATTAGCGGTCGAGTTTGCACATGCTGACGCACCCATCGAACTCGCCAACACCGACCCTCGTCTATTCTGCCTCATCCGCCAATGCGTGACCCGTTTTTTACTCAGAGGTGGTAGGGTTTTCAATCTCGAAAAACTTCATCAACTCGCCGCAGCCAGTAACATTTAATCATTTTAAAAATGCCCTCCTACCTCTTCTGGCTCTTCTCCACCCTGATGCTCATCGGCGGTGCCGCAGTGATCGCTTTCCGCAATCCGGTTTCCAGCGCACTCTCCGTCGTCACCTGTTTCGTCGGTCTAGCGGGCCTCTTCATCGGCCTGAGCGCCTTCTTCGTCGGCGTCATCCAAATCCTCGTTTATACCGGTGCGGTGATGGTGCTCTTTCTGTTCATTATCATGCTGCTCGATCTCAAGCATGAGGAAAAACGTGCCAAATCCCTGCTCCCGGTCGCTGCCGGCCTCTGCTTGGTCATCGCATTCGTCATCCAACTCTTCGGTATCCTTTCCCGCTCGCCCAACATGCAGGCTCCTACCCTTAACGCACAAACCCTCGCCTCCGCGGCCTCGGGTTTCCCCGCAACGAGCAAGATCGCCATCACCCTCAACGAAGGCAGACTCCCCGATGTCCACCTCATCGGCCACACCCTATTCACCCAATACAACCTGCCATTTCAAATCCTCGGCGTGCTGCTCTTAGTCGCCACCGTCGGTGTCGTCGTCCTATCCAAGAAACAAGCAGATTGAATTAAAAATCTTAAATCATAATCACTAAATTCTAAACAAAGAATCAGCAAATAACTTCAGACGGAATTCAAACTTTCAATCTTCCTCTTCGTTTAGAATTTAATACTTAGAATTTATTGCTTCAAACTCATGGCTTCCCTCAACGACTACCTCCTCGTCTCCGGTCTCCTCTTCGCCATCGGCCTCGCTGGTGTGGTGCTGCGCCGGAACATCATCATCGTGTTCATGTGTCTCGAACTCATGCTCAGTGCGGCGAACCTCACGTTGGTCGCCTTTTCCCGCTTCCATCCCACGCCTAACGGACTTCCTGACTACAACGGCCAGATGTTGGTCTTCTTCGTCATCACCGTCGCCGCCGCGGAAGTCGCCGTCGGTCTCGCCATCATCGTCGCCCTCTATCGCGCCCGCCAAACCATCCACACCGACGAACTGACCTCACTGAAAGGTTAATTCAGAATTTCTAACCACTGATGACACTGATTTACTGATTATCTCACTACAGCATCTCCCATGACCCTTCCTTGGATCCTCCTCTTCCTTCCGCTCGCCGTTGCGGTGCTCAACCAGCTTGTGCTGAAAAAAACCGGGCTTACTCCGATCATTTCGACCGCATCGGCGGTAGTGACTTTTGTCATCGCCTTCATGCTCCTAGGTCAATCCGGCACCGCTTCATTCGCTTGGGCAACCGTCGGCGATTTCTCCATCGATATTGGCATCAAGCTCGATCAACTCTCCACCGGTATGATGATCGTGGTCACTGGCGTCGGCATGCTGGTCCACATCTTCTCGCTGGCCTACATGAAGGACGACGCTGCCCAAGCCCGCTATTTCACCGGGCTCTCGCTGTTCATGTTCTCGATGACCGGCATCGTGTTGGCTGACAATTTCATCATGACCTTCATCTTCTGGGAGTTGGTCGGGCTAAGTTCCTATTTGCTAATCGGTCACTGGTATCAAAAGGACTCCGCCGCCGACGCCGCGAAAAAGGCCTTCCTCTGCAACCGCGTGGGCGACTTCGGCTTCATGGTCGGCATCCTGATGCTGTGGGGCATCACCCATCAGCTCGCATTCGACAAAATGGCTGGAGGCTTAGAAATTTTTCACCAGGCGAATCCCGCCATTTTCTCCAGTGTTCTATCAGCCGCCGTGCTCTGCATCTTCTGCGGGGCTGTTGGCAAATCTGCCCAACTTCCGCTTCACGTCTGGCTGCCCGACGCCATGGAGGGCCCGACTCCGGTGTCTGCGCTGATCCACGCCGCCACGATGGTCGCCGCCGGTGTTTACATGCTTTTCCGCCTCCAGTTCACGCTCGGTTTCGAACACTTCGAAGGCCTGCAAGCCAGCACCGTGATCGCATGGACCGGCGGCATCACCGCCCTCGTTGCAGCACTGATGGCTACCCAACAGGACGACATCAAACGCGTGCTAGCCTACTCCACCCTCTCCCAGCTCGGCTATATGGTAATGGCGGTCGGGCTTGTTGCGGGCGAAGCCGGCATGTTCCACCTGTTCACCCATGCTTGGTTCAAGGCGCTGCTTTTCCTCGGCTCCGGCGCAGTCATCCACGCCTGCCACCACGAACAGGACATTTGGAAAATGGGCGGCTTGCTGAAGAAAATGCCGATCACCGGATACACCTTCCTCGTCGGTTTCCTCGCGCTGATCGCCGTTCCCGGCACTTCCGGGTTCTTCTCGAAGGAACAAATCCTCGAAGCCGCCCATGAGAAAGAGCCGATCCTATTCTGGATCGCTGCCCTTGTTGCTGCTCTAACACCTTTCTATATGACCCGGCTCTTCGTCGTCGCCTTCTTGGGGAAAACGAAGTCGGAAAATGCCGATCACGCCCACGAAGTCGGCCCGCTGATGTTTGTGCCGCTCATCCTGCTTGCGGTGCTTGGCCTGATCGCCGGTTACCCGTTCATCGCCAGCAAATTTGCTCCTGCCTATCATTCGCATCCGTTCGAATTGGGAACGATCACCTACATTTCAATTACCGCTGTGATCATCGGCTTGGTCTCCGGTTTCGTCCTCTACTCCGCAAAGGAAAAGGATCCGCTCAACATCCCGCTGTTCCGCAACCGATTCTACATTGACGGCATTTATGACAATTTCCTCGTCCGTTATTTTCAAGACGTCTTTGCCGCCATCGTCGCCTTCTTCGACGAGTTCATCATCAATGGTCTGCTCGTCGGCGGCCTCAGCCGCGCCGCCGAATCGACCGGCAACATTTTCCGCAAGGTCCAATCGGGAAGCCTCCAAGGTTACGCCTTCGTCTTCGGCCTCGGCGTCATCCTCGTCATCTATTTCACCACTTTCTGAAAATTGGAGCGCGGAATTCATTCCGCGCGAATCGACTTCATTTCCATATCATGTCCACTTCAACTCTCACGATCCAAGTCGAACGGAGCATCCTGCTCCTTCGGGATCAGAGAGTCATGCTCGATTTCCAGCTCGCCGAACTCTATCAGGTCGAGACCCGCGCCCTCAAGCAGGCAGTCCGCCGTAATATCGAACGCTTTCCCGAGGATTTCATGTTCGAACTCTGCACCGATGAAATCGATGACCTGGTGTCACAAAATGTGATACCCGGTCTTGGCAAGCTCGGCGGAGCCGTCCCGATGGCGTTCACCGAGCAGGGCGTGTCCATGCTTTCCAGCGTCCTCCGGAGCAAACGTGCGGTTGACGTGAACATTGCGATCATGCGGGCCTTTGTCCGCCTTCGCGAGCTACTGGCATCGAATGCCGATCTGGGCCGCAAACTGGAGCAAATCGAGAAGAAATACGACGGTCAATTCCGCATTGTTTTCGACGCGATCCGCCAACTCATGACTCCTCCATCCAAAGCAGCCGGTGAAATGGGCTTTCACGCAATCCCCAAACCGAAATCCGTTCGTAAACCCAAGCCTTCTGGAAACTGAACGATTCATTTCCCCAACTTACCTAACCCGCAAAGTTTCCCATGCTCGCCCTCCTCGTCTTCATCCCGATCATCGCCTTCATCGCGATCCTCCTCGGCGCACCCGCCCGGCTAACGGCCGTCGGCGCTTCTGCTATCAATCTCGTGCTCGGCCTCTGCGCTGCGGTTTCTTGGAAATGCCCCTGTTGGGCCATTTCCCTGCCGGTTCTTGAAAAACCCGCGCTCCACCTCGCCTTCAGTTTCACCGATGGCATGAGCGCGGTGATGGTCCTGCTTTCCGTGATCGTCACCCTCGCCGCCGTGCTTTCAGGCAAATCGCCAGAAGGGCGCGAGAAACTTTACTATGGGTCGTCATTGTTAATCTCAGCCGGGGCGCTCGGAGCCTTCGCCGCCACCGACCTATTCTTTTTCTACGCCTTCCACGAACTCGCGCTCGTTCCTACTTTCCTGATGATCGGCATGTTAGGCCGTGGCGACCGCCGCCAGGCCGCTTGGAAAATCACCATCTACCTCGGCCTTGGCTCGGTCGTCCTACTCGCAGGCCTCGTCTGGCTCGCTAACCTAACCGGCAGCTACGACATACCGACGATGATCGCTAACAAGGCGCTCGTCACTTATGATGCACAGAAAGGCATTGCCGCCCTGTTGATCGTCGGCTTCGGCACGCTTGTCTCACTTTTCCCCTTCCACTCGTGGGCCGCGCCCGCCTATGCCAGCGCACCCGCCCCGGTCGCCATGCTTCACGCCGGAGTATTGAAAAAATTCGGCCTCTACGGCCTGCTCCGCCTCGCCATCCCGCTAGTGCCGGATGGTCTGCAATTCTGGCTCACCCCGCTGCTCGTCATGCTGCTAGGAAACATTCTCTGGGTCGGCTGGGTGACCATTTCCCAGAAGCGCCTCGACCTGATGTTAGGCAACTCCTCGGTGATGCACATGGGCTACATTTTCCTCGCCATCGCCGCGCTGGCCGCCTTCCCGGAAAACCCGCTCGCCCGTTCTGCGGCCATCGTCCTGATGTTCGCCCACGGCATTTCCATCGCCTTGCTTTTCTGCCTTGCCGACCGCATCGAGCGCAACACCGGCTCGCTCGATCTATCCGATCTCGGCGGCCTCGCGAAAGCCGCACCCTGCCTCGCCTTCATCTTCGGCATCGCCGCCATGGCCTCCATCGGCCTGCCCGGTCTTGCCAATTTCTCCGGCGAGATCCTCGTCTTCCTCTCCGCCTTCAAGAGCTACAACGGCACCTCCGGCCTCGGCCCCGTCCAAATCGCCTGCATCCTCTCGATCTGGGGCGTGGTGATCTCCGCCGTTTACATGCTCCGCGCCTATCGGAAAATCTTCCAAGGTCCGTCTGTGAAATTCACCGAATCCGCCGCCGACCTCACCTGCTGCGACCGCATCCCGGCGGTGCTTCTGATCCTTGTTCTCTTCGCAGTCGGTCTTTATCCGAACCTTTTGCTCAACCTTCTTCGATAAGTTAAAAGTTATTAGTTAGATGTTATTAGTAAAAATCCGAATAACTCATAACCTATAACAAATAACCTCATTATTTCCACCATGCCCGCCTACTACCTAGAAGCCCTCACCGTCACCCTCGGCATCATTCTGCTGATGGCCGAAGCGTTTTGCCCCTGCAAATGCAAATCCTGGGTCGGCATCTCCGCCGCCGTCGGCCTCACTTTCATCCTAGGACTAATCTTTATTGCCAAAGGGGAACCTCTCCGTGGAGGTATCGAAATCATTACGGGCAGTGGGCCACAAATAGTATCATTAACACCCCATGCCGAAAGCACTTGGCCGCTGTGGCAATTCTATCAATACGATGGCCTCGCGAAATTCTATAAAATCTTTTCCCTTGTCTGCACTATCCTCGTCTTGCTGTTAGCCGTCGATTACCGCAGCATCCTCTCCCGTTTCACCGAACATCCCGATTCCGAATCCGGCACTGGCGAATACTACGCCCTGCCCGTCTTCGCCTGCGCCGGCATGATGTGGCTTGCCTCCGCCCGCGATCTCGCCGGAGCCTTCGTCGCACTAGAACTCGTCACCATCACCTTCTACATCCTCGTCGCGTACATGCGCCGTAACGTCGGCTCGCTCGAAGCCGGGGTGAAATACCTGATCCTCGGTGCACTCAGCACCGGATTCCTCGTTTACGGAATTGCTTGGGTTTACGGCTCAACCGGCACAATGAACCTCGACCAGATCGCCAACGCGCTCATCCCGCACACGATCACGCCCATCGCGAGCAATCGTTTCACCTATTTGGCGATAAACCAAACCCCCCTCCTCTTCGGCGTCGCCCTCGTCATGGTCGGCCTCGGTTTCAAAATGGGTGCCGTCCCGATGCAAGTCTGGATCCCCGATGTCTATCAGGGCGCACCCACTCCGACCACCGCGTTCCTGTCCGTTGGCTCAAAGGCTGCCGGTTTCATCCTCGCAATCCGTTTCCTCACGCCATTTTTATCAAGCGAACTCACACGCGGCCCGATCGTCAGCCTGCTGCTCATCCTCGCCTGCGCCACACTGCTTTTCGGAAATCTGGCCGCCATCCCGCAAACCAATTTCAAACGCCTGCTCGCCTACTCCTCCATCGCCCACGCCGGATTCCTCATTCTCGCCCTCGCCGCCTGGTCCGAGGGATCCGCCACCACCCAAAGCTCCGCAGAAGTCGTTTCCTTCTACCTCGCCACTTATCTGCTGATGACCCTCGGCGTCTTCTTCATCCTCTCACAGATCCGCATCCAGCGCGATGGCGAAAACATCAACGACTTCAACGGCCTCGGCAAAACCAACCCACAACTCGCCCTCGCCCTCACCGTGCTGCTAGCCGCTCTTGCCGGGGTTCCACTTACCGCCGGTTTCATCGGCAAGTTCCTCGTCTTCTCCCTCGCGGTCGAAGCTAAGCTCTGGGTCGGTGTCGGCATCGCCTTCATCTCCGCCGCCGCTGGATTCTACTACTACTTCAACGTCATCCGCGCAATGTGGTGGTCAGCTCCCGCCAATGGTGCCGCCATCGTCCTGCCTTGCATCAGCAAGGTCTGCATCGCCATCCTCACCATCGCCACCCTCGTCCTCGGCTTCTACCCGCAACCGATCTGGGCGTTGTTGAAATAAGTCTGATGACCATGATACCCCATTCCAAGCGACTTCTGATAGCCCTAATCCTATGCCTATCTATCGGATTGCTGCTCCGTAGTTGGTATTATCCGTTAGCACCAAAATCCTTACCCGCCCCCGTCGCCGCCCCTGTCGCCACCGCAGTCAAACCCGTCCAGCCGATCTACACCGCGGGCACTGCCTCCGCTGACGGGATCGGAAAATTTTTCCATGGCCGTGAAATTGCGCAGGTGATGGGCCACCCGGCTATTGGCTGGCTGGAACGCGACGAGCGCGAGCGCGAGGAGGCCCCGAGCCAGGCGATCGCTTTGCTCAATCTCGCCCCGGATGCCGTAATCGCGGACATCGGCGCTGGTTCCGGGTATTATTCCTTCCGCATCGCCCCAAAAGTGCCTCAGGGCAAGGTGATGGCCATCGACATCCAGCCCGAGATGTTAGAATTTTTGAGGAAACGCGCCGCCGATCTGACGATCACCAACGTGGTCCCGCATTTGGGCGCGGAGGACGATCTTAAATTGCCACCGGCCTCACTGGATGCGGCCTTGTTGGTGGATGCGTATCACGAATTTTCCCAGCCCGCCGAAATGCTGTCTTCCCTCTTGTCCTCGCTGAAACCCGGTGGCCGGGTATTTCTGCTAGAGTATCGAGCGGAGGACCCGGAAGTGCAGATCAAACCCCATCACAAGATGACCTTGGCGCAGGCCCGTTTGGAATTCGAGGCCGCAGGCTATCGCTTCGTCTCGAACAACAGCCAGCTCCCGTGGCAGCATTTCATGATCTTCGAACGGCCTCCCAGCCCTTAGTTCTTGATGACTGGAAACCCGGCGGCAGGCCGGAGTTGCATGGGCGGCTCGATCTGGAACGAATGGGCATCGCCGATCTGATAGGACCCATAGGCGATTGGTATCACGGTCAGCAGCAAAGCCGGTTCGTCATCGCCGGCAGTCTTGATTTTGGAAATATGGACTACCGCCGCACAGTTCGGACTCTTTTTCACCGTCAGGATATCGCCGGATTTGAACGAAGCCGCCACCCC
>JAYVNM010000122.1:0-13120 GCA_043758445.1 Akkermansiaceae bacterium
CAGCTATATCTCGACGGTTCGCAAGAAAGGGCTGGATCTTATGGCCTCGATCAAAGCCGCCTTCACCGATGCCCCGCTGGAGTGCTGAATAGTTACCGCTTTTGAACGCTTTTGAACGCTTTTGAACGATTTTGAACGATTTTGAACGATTTTAACCGAAGTCAAGAAGGTGACTAACCTCAAGGACTAACCTCAAGGACATCGGGGAAGCGCTCAAAGACCGCAAGGTCGGCAGCCATGTGAAACTGACCTATCGCCGCAAAGGCGCGGAAACCACGGTGGATGTCCGACTGGCGGCGCGGGGCGAGTTGTTCACCGATCAGATGAACCGGAATGATCCGATGAGCGGCGATTTTTCCCCACACCGCAGTGGATTTCCACGGGTAATCCAACACGAGATGCTCGGCAGCCGCACCGTGGAAGGCGGCCCCGTGCTTGATCTCGATGGCCACTGTATCGGCATGAACATCGCCCGCGCGAACCGAGTGGAGAATTTCGCAATCCCGGTGGAGGAGTTCAAGGAACTGGCCGCACGATTGATGAAATAGATGGATTTCAATCCCGCAGCGCTCGATTGCCTGCGGCGGAATGCCACGTCATGCAAGAGGCAGCAGCCGCCCAGCGTATGTGTCCGCCCAATGAAGCTCCTGATTTTATCATTATTTGCCGCCATCGGGATGCCAATCGCTATGGCTGTCCCATCCACCGTCGAACAACGCGCGCTCGACACGATGTTTTCGAAAATCGAGACAGCCGATGCTCGATTGGATGCGCGCTCGATTATGAAATACATACTCGAGGCAGCAGTCGTCGGGGAAAATGAAATAAAGTTGGGCAAAGCAATCCAAACGCTTCGAGATCAACAGGAGCTGCGGCAAGGCGATGTGAACTTCGGCAACTTCCGTTGGTACCGCGGACAACCCGAGGTGAGGGATCGCAACGCCGTTCAGTTTGTAAACCAGAATGCGATGGCGCTCGCGCTTGGCCATCCTGGGATACTCAACGCCGCCAACGAGGCGAGTTTCCGGGCGCTGATGACGGACGCAGCCCAAGGCACCTTGAATCAGAAGGTAAATCCTGACTACACTAACATTTATTTGATGAAGGCTGCCAATCTCGTTTTGCTCGGCCAATATTTGGAGCAACCGAAACTTTCTCAACAGGGCCGCACGAATCTCCGTGATTGGTTCAACTATGCCAAACTCAACGGCATCACCGAATTCAACAGCACCACATACACTGGAGTGGATATGGATTGCGCCATCTCGCTGGTGCGCCTAGCGAAGGATCCGCTCGATCAGGAACTTGGTCGCGCCATTCTCCAGATGCTCTGGACCGAAGTGGCTTCTAACTGGTTCGCGCCAGCTCAACGCCTCGGCGGGTCTCACAGCCGCGACTATAACTATTTGTTAGGAATCGGTTCGCTCGACATTCAACTTGCGGCCAATGGCTGGCTACCTGCCGACAAGCCCGATGCACTCGCTACCGAGGCCACCTCGCGAATCTGGTTGGCCCCCAAATCGTGGACTGATCCACTCCGTGCCATCGTGCCTCGTGAGGTCATCCAACGCTGGGGTTCGGGACTTGGACAAACCGCAACCCACTGGGTCACTCAAGATTATTGCATCGGCACTTGCGGACGCAGCAAGGCGTATGATGACAAGGTGTTTGCCATGCAATTTCCCGGCGACCGCCTCACTCCGATGGTTTATTACGTTATGGATGCGCGCAATGACCCCTATGGAATTTCCAAAGAGTCCGATAGTAACGGCCATAGCAAAACGCTCCATCTACGACCGAACCTCGGGAGCGTGCAAAAGCGTGATCGCGTGCTATTGCTCGCTGCGGATGATACCGAGCAACCCAAGCATCTTCGCCCATTGCCCGAACTGCGTGGACTCTGGTCACATTGGGTTTTCCCCGCCGACGCGACGGTCCACTATGCGGATGGATCGATCGTTCCGCCCGGGCCGCTCGCGCCCGACAAGGCGATCTTCATTTGGAAAAGTGGCGTGGTTCTGGGATTGCGCATTCACGAGGCACGCAAGGACTGGCATAACAACACGCGTCTTGCCGTGAATCTCATTCGAGATGGCAACACCGTCCATGCGGCACGACTCACGGTGGAGCATGGCACCGGCCCCCATCCGGGCCAAGGTCTGGTCGCCTTCACCGCCGAGGCGGCACTGGCAGCCGATCACGCTGCGCTGAAGAAATTCGCAGCCAGCTTCTCGACCTACCGGGAACACTTCGTCATAGATGATAAGGGGACGGCTGAAATCCGCGTCGGTGAAACAGAACGAATGCAAACCGTCGCGCTCGACCTTAAGCAAGGCCGAGCCATCAAGCTCGAAGGAGGCAATGATTTGCCCACGGAGAATGTGCTGACCGTGAATGGCCGGGAGCTTTGGCAGCCGATCATCGCACAAGCACTGCGTGAAGCGGGAAAATGAAGAAGGAAGGCTAGGTCAGGACCAGAGTCGAGACCTGCCTTCCTTGATGACAAGGCAACGTGGAACGAGTCACAGGCCCAGCATGGCCTCGATCTCATCTTTCGCGAGATAGCGGTCATGGTTCTTGTTGTATTGGTCAAAGCGCTTGCCGCCGGCATCAGCGTCCGACTCGCCGACGAGATATTCCTCACGGGTCAGTGAGCCATCGTGATTGGTGTCCTTAGCGTCCAACACCACTTTCACGGCATTGCGTTTCTTGTCCCGCGCTTCTTGCTCGGCCTTTTGCTTTGCTTTGGCAGCTTGGGCCGCCTTGGCACTGTTCTTATTGTTGTTTTGCTTGGCTTCGACCGTGGCGACGAGCGAGCAGGCGGCGAGTAGAAAAACGAGTGGTTTCATGGTGGTTGGTTTTTGTTTTCTCTGATTCAAGACGCTTAGACGCTTCTTGCGATGGTGGCCCTTATCAACGGGAAACTTTCGTTTGGCGGCGACGAGTTAAGTTTTTGACACCGATCTAATCACGCATGGCGCGTGGTGAAGAAAACTTCCATGCGATGGTGGAGATCGTCATAGAAACGTTGTTTAATCGCTTCGAAGGCGGCGCGTTTGTGGCTTTCCGCCATGCCGATGGACTGCTCCTCGAGGTTCATTTTCTCAGCGAAGGACTTTTCCATTTCCACCAGCGAGTCGAGAAATTCGCGGGCGGCGCGGGTGTGCTCCACGCCATCGACGAGGGCGTTTTCCAAGCGTGGGTTACGGGTGACGGCGATGAGATTGCCACTGGCGAGCTGATCCATGTAGCGGCTGCGGCTCTGGCGGAAGGCGCGGTGCTCGGAGTCGAAGGTGATTTCATCGCGGTCCACGAGGGAATCGTAGGGGCCGGGTTTGGTGAAGAATTTCACGATCAGCGGAATGGTATCTACCAACATGAAGAGCAAAGTTAGAACGAGGTAGGTATAGAAAGCGAATTGCCCGCCCTGATCGCCAGCCTTGAACAAAGTGTGGAGTGCGAGCGTCTGGGTGAGGATGTCGCGGCGGGGCTCCGCACGCATGGCAGCGATGCGGTTAGAACCCTCGGTTGCGATGGCGGCGAGTTCGCCCTGGACCCGGCTGAGTTCGGCGAGACGGGTGTCGATCTGCTGTTTGATGGTCTCGCGGAGGGCGTTCTGTTGGGTCACGAATTGGCCAGCCTGATCTTGCTCGACTTTTTGTTTGAGGCCAGCGACGCGTTCGGCTTCGGATTTGTTAGTTACGGCGATTTCTGCGAGCTTGGTTTCGAACTGCTTGATGGCATCGGCCTCGGCTTGGCGCGACTGCGTTTGGAGCGTGGCCTTTTCTGCTGTTAGGTGTTCTAGCAGTCCGCCGAGTCGCTTGGTTTCGCCTTGGCGCGGTTCCAACTGATCGGACCGGATCGAGCGGGCGCGCGGTCCCTCGCCGCGCATCCCTGAGCGTTGGCCGTTGAGTTCGCGCTCGAACTCCGCCTGCCAGAAACCGAGTTCGGTCTGGAGCTTGGCGTAAAGCGGCGAGAACTCGGCGGACTGTTTTTCAATGACCGTAAGGCGCTCGCGGAAGGGCGCGGTGCCGGCGTCGATGGCGGTCTTCAGTTCGGTCTGCTGGGCGGCGCTTAGGCCGGGAATGGCGGACTTAGCGTCCTTGGTTTCCTGGAGGAGGAAACGGGCTTGGAAAGACTCATTCCACTTGGTGCGTTGTTCGGCGAGGGCGGTTTCTAGCAGCGTGACTTGGTTTCGGCTCTTTTCCTTTTCGTGATCGAAGCCACCCCGGACGACTTCGATTTCCGCCGCCCGGTCCTTTTCGATCACCGAGGAAACCGTGTCGCGGAAGAGCAGCAATACCAGAGGGTGCGCGATGGTGATGCCCATCAGAATCGCGACGACGAGGCGCAGGCAAAATTGCGAGAGTTTCCGGAAAATCGACGTGTAGGCGCGGTAACCGGCAAGCAGTGCGCGGTCGATTGTTAGGATGATGAAGGCCCAGACCGCAGCCACTGGATAAATCACCTGAGCGTTGTCCGTGATGGTGGAGAGCGCGTAAGAGCAGGCGATGAAAGCGAAAGCGCAGGGGACGAGCACGGTCGCGCCAAAGGCGACGTATTTCCGCTGTTCCCAAGCTGGGCATTGTTCCAAAGTCTCAGTTCCTGCCCCGGAGAGCCAGAAGAACGCGCGTTTCATAGTGTGCATGAGGAATGGCGGGTTGAATTTGATGACTACTGGCAATGGTCCGCCGTTATTTCCTGATCCGCAATTTTTATTTAAAATCGGAATCTTTCATCAATTCCGCTGTCGTCCACGCCTTGCCTGCCCGGCCCAAGGTCGCCTCGCGCTGGCGCTTGAAGACGGCCTCAGGAACCGCTGCCGCTTGGTTGGACCAGGTGTTGCGAACGTAGCTCGCGATGTCCGCCAGCGTTTGGTCGGTCATGGCGGGATTCATATACAGGCCAGGCATGTCCGCCATCGGTTTGTAGGTTTCGCCATCGACGGTGACGACACCTGTTAGTCCGTGCAGTAAGATGCTGGCCAAAATTTCCGGCTTGCCGGTCACCCATTGCGAGGCGTCAAGCGGCGGGCCGAGATTGGGCATCCCCGCGCCATCGGTGCCGTGACAACCGAAGCAGGCGGCCTCGCCATTGAACAAGACCTTGCCACGCTCGTATGAGAGCAATTCCGGGCCTTTCAAACCGGATATCGCGGGGCCGTCGGCCTGTTTGTCCTTGCCACCTTGTGCTAGCCATTCCAGTAATTGGGGGTCCTTCAAAACCTGCGTTTGGGAATCACGAAATTCGTCTTCATGATGATCCAGGCCGGAAACCGCCGCCTCGCGGAGGAAGCTGATTTTACCCTGAGTTATGAGTAATCCTGCCAACCTGGAAAAGGCCTTGGCGGTGCCTATTGGACCCAGCGCACGGGCGAGATAAGGGGCTACTTCCGGTGCCGCTGGATTTGCGGCCAACAGCGCGGGTTCCAGTTTAGCCAGTTCTGAGGGTGCGAGGCGGGTACTTGCCCAGAGCGCGGAGGACTGGAGTTTCGCATCGCTGCTTTGGAGCGCGTCAGACAAATTTTCGGCTTTCAACGCACCCATGCCTTCGAGCGTCCAGATGGCGTGAATCCGCGCGAGCGTGGAACCACCTACTATTAGCTTGGCCAGATAGGGCAAGGTCGTGGCGTCCTTGCGATTGACCAAGAGGCGTTGAGCGGTCTCGCGCTGCCAAGCATTCGGGTGCATGAGGACTTTCACCAGATCGAGACCTTGGAGAGCACCGAGGTTTTTCAGGGTTTGCAATTTCCCGTTAGTGCTCCTGATCCGATAGATGCGGCCATAGCCGGTGGCCGGTTTTTCCAATCCACGGCTCAGCGTCTGGCTCCTGAGATACGGTGTCATGTAGGTCTTGTGCTGGATGATGCCGTGATACATATCCAACAGATAGAGCGAGCCATCGGGCGCGGTGTAGGCGTTGACCGGGCGGAAGCGCTCGTCAGTCGAGGCTAGAAATTCGCTCTCACCCAGCGGGTGCTCGCCCGTGAGTTTGCCGTCTTTCGAGACGATACGGATCGCCTTGACTAGATTCGCGACGGGCTCCGTAGTGAATGCTGTGCCATACCATTCCGGCGGGAAATTTGTCCCGCGATACACCGTCATGCCCGCCGCTGCGGTGGTGTTGATGAGCTTGAAGGTGTGCGGGTCCAGCGTGTCACTGCCGAAACCATGCGCTTTCGAGACGTAGGCACGGTTGACCGCCGGGGTGACTCGAGCTGGCCAGACTTGGTTGCTGCCGAGTTGGGTGGAATCCTTGAGTTTCATTTTAACGCCGGGATTCCCTTCGAGCAGGTTCGGGGCTAACAGGTCACCAAACAGCAGGGTCGAGTTGTTATTGTGATAGAGATGGCCGTAGTCGTCGCGGGCTATCCCCCACTGGCCGCGAAATGCGGTGGGTTCGATTACCCAATGATCGCCCGCGCGCTGGATTCGTCTATCCGATTTCGCCAGATAGTAGCGGTTGTCGAGATTAGGCAACAGTCCGTTAGGTTTGTGCTCGACGTTGCCCGCTGCGACGATTTTGGTATCGAGCGGCTGCGGCTCACCGACCGGCACATCGCCATTGCGCTTGACCCAGCATACGCGTTGATCGTCCATGAACAGGACGCCATCCTCAAACACGGTGAGCGCGCGGGGCAGCAACAGTTTATCGAGGAAAACCGTGCGTTTGTCGGCCTTACCATCATGGTCCGAGTCCTCGAGGATAACGATGCGGCCCTGAGGAGCGTCCTCGCCCTTGCCATCGATATCCGGCATGTAGCCGCGCATTTCACAGACCCACATCCGGCCCGTGGAGTCGAAATCCAGGCAGACGGGACTATCTACGAGCGGCTCGGCGGCCACAGCTTCGATGACGAAACCGGGGGCCAGTCGGAAGGATTTCAAAGCCTGCGCCAGCGGCAACACCGGGCTGGGCGGGATCAGTTTTGCCGGGACGACTGTTTCCATGCGCTCGCCCTTTTGCTCGCCATGTTTCGCGCTAACTATGAGTGATAATAGCAACGATAGAATGAACAATCTCAGGAACATGGTGGAAATGAATACGATATCGGTCTATAATCTATTCCGCGAATTTATCGAGAGTGAGGAATTTTCAAGTTGTTATGCACGGATCGCCCAGCGCAGTTTGGCGGCGCTGCTGCGGGGATTCAGGCGGCGTTCCTCGAAGCTGGCGGTGAGCGGTCCCGCGCTTATTGCGGCAAACAGGCCATCATGGACACCCGCCTTCAGCGCCTGTTTTACCCGGCGATCCTCGCCCGAGTGGAAGGTGAGAATGGCCGCCCGGCCGCCGGGTTTCAGGCAATCCGGCAGCGCCCGCAAAAACGCTTCGAGCGCGGAAAACTCCTCATTCACCGCGATTCTAACCGCTTGAAAGACCCGCCGCACGGTGAGCTCGCGGGCGTCCTCGTCACTCTCCCGGATCGCCTCGCGAATCGCTTGGGCAAAGGTAAGGGTATCGGGAAAACGGCGGCCCGCCAGTGCCTGCGCAAGGGATTCGGCACGAGGTTCGTCGGCGTGCTCATGCAGAGCAGTTGCTAGTTTCCCAACGCCGACCTTCGCGAGCCAATCGGCGGCTGATTGCCCGCGCTCCGGATTCATGCGCATGTCGAGCGGGCCGGCAGATTTGAAACTGAAGCCGCGCGCCGGATCGTCGAACTGCATGGATGAGCACCCGAGATCGGCGAATATGAAATCCACTTCGGGCAAACTGCGTGCAGTCAGAACCTTGGCAAGGCCGGCATAATTCGATCTAACGGCCTCGAAGCGATCTACTCCGAACCCCGCGTCCCGCAGCCGGGCCAAAGTTTTAGGGCTTTCCAGCGGGTCCACATCCAGCCCAAGGAGTTTGCCGTTAGGTGAAATGCCACCGAGTATTCGCAGGGCGTGGCCACCGTAGCCAAGGGTGGCATCCACGCCGATCATGCCGGGCGCGAGTCCTAACGCTTCAAGGCACTCCGCCACCATGATCGGCAGGTGCGAACCCGCCGGGGTTTTTCCTGAGGCGATTACTTTGGCGACGGTCTCACCATAACGGGCCGGGTCATGCTCCTTGTATTTGTCCTCGAAGCGCCGGGGATTTTTGCCGCTGTAACGCTTGCGGCGCGGCGGACGCGGTGTCTCCTCGCTCACAGTTCGGAGTATTTCAGGTTATTGCCACGCGATTTCTCGACGGGATAGCGCACCTCGTTGCGGGCGATCTTGGCCTCCATCACATCCCCGAGTTTGTAGCCTAGATTGTCGGCGAACTCGAACAACAGGATCGCGACATCGGCGATTTCCGAAGCGATTTCCTCGCGGTGATCCGTCAGCCGCCGTTCGATCTGCTCGTTCTGCTGCCAGACGAAATGCTGCATCAACTCGCCGGCCTCGGCATTGATGGCGACGGCAAGATCCTTCGCGTTGTGAAATTTTCGCCACTCGCGGGCGTCCACGAAGGTCTGGATCTGTGCGGTTAGTTCGGCAATGGAATCGCTCATGGCGGGGTTTTAGCGAGGGAGTCGGGAATGGGCGAGGACTTATAGGTCCTATATGACTTATAGGTCCTATGAAAAAGCCGCCCACGTGCGAACGCGGGCGGCCTTCAGAATGATTTCCGCTAGAGATTACTCTCCGGCTACTTCAACGACTTCGTCGGCGGCCGTCTTCGCTACTTTTTTCTTAGGAGCGGGAGCCTCGACGACTTCCTTGGCGGCGACTTCTTCGGCGGGTGCCTCATCGGCTGCGATCACGCGGTCAACCCACTCGATGATCGCCATCGGTGCGGAGTCACTCATGCGGGCGCCGAGCTTGGTGATGCGGCAATACCCCCCCTGGCGATCCTTCGAAGCGGGGGCCGTCTCGGAGAAAAGTTTCTGGACGGTTTCCTTCTGGCGCAGGAAAGCGATCGCGAGGCGGCGGGAATGCAGATCGTCGCGCTTGGCGAGGGTGATGAGTTTTTCCGCGACCGGGCGGAGGGCCTTAGCCTTGCCGAGGGTGGTCTTGATGCGGCCGTGCTCGATCAGGTTGCATGCCAAATTGGCAAGCAGGGCCCGCCGTTGCGAGGCGTTGCGTTTGAGTTTAACTGTTTTGCTGCGATGTCTCATCGGTTGCTTCCGTTTCTAAGTAAATGTGTTAGTCGTCGAGGTTTTGGGCGATCAGATCGGCTAGGCCGACCGGCGCTTCGTCTTCCGCACCGAGGCGTGGGCCACGGGAGGCAGCGGCAGGACCGGAAAGCAGCGAGGCTTCAAAGGACATGCCAAGACCGAGGCCGAGCTCGACGAGTTTGTCCTTGATCTCGTTGAGGGACTTCTTGCCGAAGTTGCGATACTTGAGCATTTCCGCTTCCGATTTCATTGCGAGTTGGCCCACCGAAGTGATATTCGCGTTGTTGAGGCAGTTGGCGGCACGCACCGAGAGTTCGATTTCGTTGACCGACATGTTGAGCAGCTTCTTGAGCGCGGCGTTTTCCTCGCTGGATTCTGCGGGTGCTTCTTCGAAGTCCACAGCGTTTTCATCATAGTTGACGAACACGTCAAGGTGATGGCGGAGAATCGCGGAAGCTTGGAGCAGCGCGTCCTGCGGGGTGATGCGACCGTCGGTCCAGATGTCGAGGATCAGCTTGTCGAAATCGGTCATTTGGCCGACGCGGGTCGTTTCCACAGAGTATTTCACGCGGGTGACTGGCGAGAAGATCGAGTCAATCGCGATGACGCCGATCGGTTGGTCCTTGCGCTTGTTTTCGTCGCCGGTGGAAAAACCACGGCCCACGCGGACTTCGAACTCACAGTCGAATTTCACCTTTTTATCCAAAGTGCAAATGACCTGCTCCTTGTTGACGACGTCGTAAATGTGATCCGCCAAGATGTCGCCAGCAGTGATGACGCCTTCTTTTTCCAGCTTGATCGTGAGAATGCGCGGATCCTTTTCGTTGTGGTTGAATTTCACCTTCTTCAGGTTGAGGACGATGTCGGTGACATCTTCCACCACACCGGGGAGGCTGGAAAATTCATGCTGCACGCCCGCGATGCGGACAGAAGTGATGGCGGCACCTTCCAGCGAGGACAGGAGGACGCGGCGGAGGGAGTTACCAATCGTGTGGCCGTATCCCCGGTCGAAGGGCTCGGCGATGAATTGGGCGTAAGTATCGGTTGCGGTTTCCTCGTTACGAACGAGACGGTTAGGGAGCTCGAAACGAGCAAGTTTGACTGCTGACATGTTATTTTTTGGTTGCCGGGTTACCCTCTTGCGGGCGGGACGATTCTTAGAAAGAAGCGCCCTAGAGGACCGACGGCAGGATGCGATTGCCCGCGGGGGGCGTGACTAAATGCTGGGGCAGACGGCTTGGAAAGCATTTTCTTCGGCGATTTTTAGCCAAAAAAACACCATTTCGGCACTATTTCGAAAGATTATGCTAGATCTTCTAGCAGGGAGGACTAGGGTTGCCAACGCAATCCACCAATAAACCTATGAAATCAAAAAAGAATCTAACCCGCTTCACTTACGAGACCGCTGCCTTCGAAGGCTGGCGTTTATGCATCAGCCGGGCCGGCACGACCTTCACCAAATACTTCCCTGACAAGAAGCTCGGCGGTGGCAAGAAGTCGCTGGCTGCTGCTGAAAAAACTCTCGCTGAACTCAAGGCCGTGATCGAAGGCTCGAAGCGCGTCGATGGCAAGCTGGCCCCAGCCACGATCAAGAAAGGCGAAAAAATCCTCGCTGACGCCTTCTGAGTTATAAATCCCGGAATGCGGAAGCATTCAGTGTTGCGCGAGTCCGCTTGCGCGACATTTTCGGCCATGCCGGATTTGAAAGCTTCAGTCATTCATTGGTTTCGCCGCGATCTGCGGCTCGCAGATAACACGGCCTTGTGCCACGCGGCGAAACCCGGTCATCCCATTGTCCCTATTTATATTCTAAGCGATTGGCGCGGCTCCCATGCTTGGACGGGACCAAATCGCCAACAATTCCTTTGTGGCTCACTGGAGTCGCTAGCGAAAAATCTCGAAACCCTCGAAGGCCGACTAATCATCCGCCAGGGTCAAGCTGTCACGGAACTCCGTAAACTCGCGCTGGAGTGTCATGCCGTCGCCATCCATTTCAACGCCGATCCCGATCCGTTCGGGAAAGCGATAGAACATCAGGTCCGGCAACTCTGCCGCGAGCTTGGGATCGAATGCCACGCCCATCATGACGCGACCTTGCATGGTCCGGACGCGGTTCTAACTCAAAGCGAACTCCCCTACCGAGTTTACACACCATACAGTAAAAACTGGCTCGGACTGCCCAAGCCGCCATCCCTCACGAAACCGCCACCGCTGCGGACTCCCGCGGATCTCGCCTCCCTGCCGCTGCCAACCGTCAAAGTCTGGGGCTGGGAAATTCCCACAACCCTCCTCCCCGCCCCCGGAGAACCTGCTGCCCGTCAGCGCTTGAAATCTGCCATCGCCGGGAAAATCCAAGGTTACGCCAGCAATCGCGATTTCCCTGCCACTTCCGGCACCTCACGGCTTTCCCAAGATCTACGCCACGGCCTCATTTCCATCCGCACCGTGTTTGCTGAAGCGATGAAAGCCCGCGCCACAGCCAATCCCACCGGTAAATCCAGCATCGACGTTTTTATCAAAGAACTCGCCTGGCGGGAATTTTACTTCGCCATCCTCCACCATTTCCCCAACGTCCTTGATGAGGAATTCAACCCCGACTGGCGCGGCCTGCCATGGGATGAACCGGGAGAGTTGCTAGAAAAATGGCAGGCTGGCCGTACCGGATTTCCCATCGTCGATGCCGGAATGCGTGAGCTGTTAGCCACCGGCCACATGCACAACCGCGTCCGCATGATCACCGCCATGTTTCTAACCAAAGACCTCCACCACGACTGGAAACTCGGCGAGTCCTGGTTCATGCGGCAACTCGTCGATGGTGAAATCGCCTCTAACAACGGCGGCTGGCAGTGGTCCGCCGGCACCGGAGCCGACGCCGCCCCCTATTTCCGCATCCAGAATCCCTGGTCGCAAACCGCTAGATACGATCCTGATGGCGTCTATATCAAACGCTGGCTCCCCGAACTCCGTGCTGTCCACCCCTCTCGTTTTCTCCAACCACCCGCTGACGGTCGCCCACTCGCCCCGGATTATCCCCTGCCCTGCGTCGATCACAAATGCGAACGCGAACGCACACTAACAATTTTCAAACGCCATCGCGAGGTCAGCCGCTGAGTTGTGACCGTAGCCAGCTTCAAAAAAATCAGCTTCATTTCCAGAATGAATGCGCTAACCTAATTTCCATGATGACGGTAGAAGAACGAGTAAAATCGCTGGAGCAAGAAGTTGCCGGAATGAAAGCAATTCTCCAGCGGTCGGCGTCAGTGAAAAAGGAATGGGAGAGCACCGTGGGCGCGTTCGAGAGCGACCCGCTATTCAAGGAGGCTCTGCGTTTGGGCCAGGAGTATCGCGAAAACCAACCCCCGCTTGAAGATCGTGAAGGTGCTTGATACCAACCACCTCGCCGAACTCGAGGAAAACTCCGCTGCCGGACGACTCTTGCGCAAGCGTCTAAATAATCAAACCGACCTTCTGGCCACCACCATCATCACCGTCGAAGAACACCTTCGCGGATGGCTGGCACTGCTTAACCGCTCGATTGACCCTGACTGGCAAATCCCGGTCTATGCGAGGCTGCAAAAGCAAGTCGATTTGTTCGCCCACTGGCTGGTCCTCCCTTTCGATGAGGAAGCTGCAACATTGCTTCGCCAATTTCATAAAAGCCGAATCCGCATCGGCACCATGGACCTGAAAATTGCGTGCATTGCCATCACCCACGATGCCACGCTCCTCACCCGCAATACCGTGGACTTCGCCCAAGTCCCCGGCCTGCGGTTTGAGAACTGGCTGGATTGAAATGCCTGACATTATCTTTAGATTGCCGACTTGCCCATTCCAAATTTTCTGCCCAGTTTGACTTAACAAACCATGAAATCACATTCGCCAGCCCGCTTGGTAGTCGCTATTTTGACATTTATGCTTGTGGGATGTAATACGCGTACTGAGGCGGACCCCGAAATTCGGGCCAGGGGCTAAGCTATGATTGTGGTGGTCGGGGGCGGGCATTAACCCGAACCTGAACCACACAAAATGAAAGCA
>JAYVNM010000123.1:0-13080 GCA_043758445.1 Akkermansiaceae bacterium
CACCATCGGCCAGTCGGGGTGGATGGGGATGTGGGGGCGGTAGTGGTCGAGGACGGCGCGGGCGCCGTTGATGACTTTCTGGTAGCCCTCGATCTCCGCCACGATCTCCTTCTGCACCTCCAGCGGCGGCAGGGGGATTTGGAATTGGGCGAGAGCGGTCGCATTGATGCCAGCCTGTCCAATCCATTTGTTCGCGAGTCCGAGGAAAATACCTTTCTGCCAAGCATTGTGCAGAACGAGAGCGAGAAAATTGGGAACGCAGACACCGGGCTTCACGCGGAGCCGGGTCATGTGATTGGAGAAGCCGCCGCGAATCTCTTGGGCAATCAGACAGGTCTTTCCGACGAGTTCTTTGCTGTTCGTGTT
Organism: Akkermansiaceae bacterium; assembly: GCA_043758445.1. Classification (GTDB taxonomy): domain Bacteria; phylum Verrucomicrobiota; class Verrucomicrobiia; order Verrucomicrobiales; family Akkermansiaceae; genus Luteolibacter. Next base: position 367 of record JAYVNM010000123.1, read on the forward strand.
GTTGAAAAGCACGTCGCCAGGCCGGAGAGCATAAGCTTCTCTGCCTTGGTATTCGGACGCGTCGATTTGTTTTAGTCCTTCCCACGTGAATTGCCCTTTGTCCGTGATGTTCATCGGACGAATGTGCGGGACGCCCACTGTGTCCACGCTCGACTTGCCGCTGGCGAATCCAGCTTTGATTTCATCGGTGATTTCATCAATCGGGCGAAAGACGAATGTCGTAGGTGCGCCGCTTCCCTCCCGATACCGCTCACCGCTGAGGTTGTAGTCGCCATTGGCGGCGATCTTTTCTTTAGGGACGATAAGGGCGGTGGTGAATTGCGCGCCAACGGCGCATTCCATACCAGCCTGGGGCAACGCCCCAGGTCCACGGTCCCCTGATATTCCCGAGGGCTGAAGGCCCGATCCATCGGCGGTGAGGGAAATGGGGCGGGCTTTCAGCCCTTTGACATTTTGCGGGACGGTTCCCTGGGGCGTTGCCCCAGGCTGGTATGGGGTCGCGCCTTTGGCGCTGAAATCCGCCGGGCCTTTGGCGCTGACATCGCCGGAGCGCAGGGCGGCGAGGTAGGCGGCGAGTTCGGCCTGCACTTGCGGGAGGTCGTTTTTCTCGATGGCGCGGCGCTGAGCACCGAGGCCGAAGCCGTCGTTTTCGACTTTGAAGAACGCGATGCTGTCACTTTGTCTGGCGAGGGACTTATCGAGGATGAGAATGGAGGTCTTCACCCCAGAGTACGGATTAAACACTCCAGGCGGAAGAGAGATAACGGCGACCAGCGATTTTTCGACGAGCATCTTCCGCAGTTCTTTGTAAGCGGTCTGGCTTTGGAAAATGATGCCTTCAGGCACGATGATGCCGGCGCGGCCGGTGGGCGTGAGGTGCTCGGCCAGGTAGTCCACGAAGAGGACTTCGCTGCGCTTGGCCTGAATCGAAAAACGCTTGTGGGGCTTGATGCCCCCTTTCGGCGACATGAAAGGCGGGTTGGCCAGGATGACATCGGCGAACTCGTTCCAGCGTTCCTCGGAGGTGAGGGTGTCGTATTCGTAGATGTGCGGATCGGTGAAGCCGTGGAGGTAGAGGTTCACCAGCGAGAGGCGCACCATGTCGGGCGAGATGTCGTAGCCGGTGAAGTTTTTGGCGAGGCGTCCGCGTTCGTCGGGGGTGAGGTGGTTAATTACGAATTGGGAATTACGAATTACGGATGGGTCGGACTTGTCAGCTTTGGTTTTGTCGTCATTCGTAATTTGTAATTCTGAATTCATCCTCAGGATGTATTTGTAGGCGGAAATCAGGAAGCCGGCGGTGCCGCAAGCGGGGTCGAGGATGACGTCGGTTTTCTTCGGGGCGAGAACCTCGACGATGAAATCAATGATGTGACGCGGCGTGCGGAACTGCCCGGCGTCCCCCTGCGAGCCGAGGACGCTGAGCAGATACTCGAAGGCATCGCCGAGACGCTCGCTGTGGTCGTAGGTGAACTCGTCGATGATCTTGAGAAACGCCTTGAGCGTCTCGGGGTCGCGATACGGGAGGTAGGCGTTTTTGAAGATGTCGCGGAAGAGCGGCGGGATGCCGGGGTTTTCGGGCATTTTGGAAATGCCCTCGCCGTAGAGGCCGAGCATTTCGTGTCCGCCGATGGAAGGAGCCATGAGTTTGGCCCAGCCGTAGCGGGCGTAGGGACCGGTGAAGAACTTCCGCTTGCCGCCGAGTTCCTCGGACTCGGCATCCATGTCGTCCATGAACTTGTAGATGAGGGCGATGGTGATCTGCTCGACCTGGGATTTGGGATCGGGGACTTTGCCGACGAGGATGTCGCGAGCGGTGTCGATGCGGCGTTTGGTGTCAGTGTCGAGCATGGGAGTGTTAGAGTTGGGCAGTGCCTTTGCAGTCCGGGTATTTCGTGCAGCCCCAGAATTGGCTGCCGGTGTTCTTGCCGGATTTGGCGGTGCGGAGAGCCATGAGGGCACCGCATTGCGGGCAGGGTGGGATTTTCAGGTCTGCCTGATCGGGCGGATCTGACTGATCTTTTCTGCGATGGGCGATGCGGGCGGTGGCGAGCTGCTCGCTGTAGCCGCCGCCTTCCACGAAGGCCTTTTCGAGGGCGGCGATTTGCCGGTCCAGGAGGAAGTTCGCCTGATGGATCAGGCAGATGAGGGCATTCGCCCGAACGGCGGAATCCGCGTGCTCCAGCCATGGTGCGTAAAGCGCCCAGCGCTCTTGGTCAGTTAGATCCGTCAGATCAGACTGATCCGCCTGATCTTTCTTAAACGTGCGGGGCACCGAGCGCACCGCCGAGGCCTCCGGGCTGTCCGGTGCCCACTGCGGCAGGTGGCGGTGCCGCAGAAAATCCTCATAATCCAGAAGCAACTCCTCTAGGCTGGCACGGGCCACGTTGACGAGCCGCAGTTCGGTTTGCGAAGTGGTGGCGGCGGCGCGGCTACCCTCAGCGATGTTCTGGCGACCCGAGCGGGCGGCCTGCACCATCTGATCCACGGTGCGTGAGCGGGAATCGATGAACTTTTCACAGAACCAAACGGTCGCGTCATAGATGAGGGTGCTCGTTTGGAAGCTACACGTGTCCCGATATCCGCCGCTGGGTCTGAGTTTTTTCACGCGACGAACTGGTTTAAGGAAACGTAGTCCTTGATGTATTCAGGGATCATCTTGCGGTATTCTGCGGGTACCGCCTTGAGATCGGCAATGGTGAATGAGGAATTGGTATAAAGGGCAGCCAGTCGTTTCGGATTGTCGATGATGTCGCGGACTTGGCTGTCGGTGGCGTAGGCTTTGAAAAACTGTTTCAGCGCCGGAATGAGTTTCGCTTCCTCCGGTTTGCGGTCGGCGATGAATTTCGAGAACTCCTCTTCCAGCAGCTCGTCCTTCGACTTGAAGCGCGGAATGAGGCCGAAGATTTTTTCGAGGATTTCGCGCAGCGTCAGGCGGCGGTCCACGGCGGCGGCGCGGCGGAGTTTTTCGAGCGTGTAGTATTCCTCCGGTTTGTCGAAGACCTCGCGGTTCACGTAATCAATGACGCGGTCCCACTGGCCTGACTCGACACTGGCGGCGATGAAGTCGTTTTCGCGGATGGATTCCTCGAAGCGCTGATAGAACATCCGGTCGATCTTCATGCCCTCGTGGCCAATGGCTTCTTCCTTGATGGACTTGATGATGTCCGGGCCGTCATGCTCATGCCACTCGCCCGGTGACGGGGGCTCGCCTCCACCCCCGCCTTGGCCTTCGCCTTTCGGTTTTGGTAGCCGGATGACTTGATCGTAATCGAACTCCTCCTCGAAATACTCGCAGTTGGCGAAGAAATCGAAGAGCTTGTAAGAGGACTTGTGCGGTGCTGCGATAGAGGCTTGCAGGTCGTCGTCGAAAAGCGTCTCGCGGAAGTCGTGCTTCCGGGTGCCGCGGCCCTTGATCTGGATGAAATCGGTGGGCGAGAAGATCGGGCGGAACAGACCGAGGTTGAGGATGTCCGGGCAATCGTAGCCGGTGGTCATCATGCCAACCGTGACGCAGACGCGGGCCTTGCTGGTCTTGTAGGTATCGAGGAAATTGGCCGAGCCGAGCAGCTTATTGTTCGTGAAATTGATCGTGTGCTGCTGGGCACCATCGACGCTGGAAGTGACCTGTACGGCGAAGTCGGACTGGTATTTTCCGGGGAACATCCGGTCAGCCATTTCATTGAGGATCTGGGCGATCTTGGCGGCGTGGTTCTGACTGACGGCGAAGATGATCGACTTGCCGATTTCCCGGGTGACGGGATCGCGCAGGGCGTTTTCGAGGAACGTCTTGCAGAAAAGCTGGTTGGTTTCCGGCGAGAAGAACTTTTTCTCGAACTGGCGTTGCTCGTAACTTTCCTCGGACGTGTCGCCGTTTTCAGCGGTGACCTCGACGATGAAGCCTTCTTCGGAAAGCAGCTTGGTGGTGACGTCCGTGCGGGCATCGACGACGGTGGGATTGATGAGGAAGCCATCATTTACGCCGTCGATCAGGGAGTAACGGAAAGTCGGCTGGCCGTCCTCACAACCGAAGGTGCGGTAGGTATCCAGCAGGAGCCGGCGTTCCGCCTCGCGGGGATCGCGGGTGGTGGGATTCGTGCGGTCGAATTTCTTCAGGTAATCCTTCGGCGTGGCGGTGAGGCCGAGCTTGTAACCGACGAAGTATTCAAAAACGGCGCGGGAGTTTCCGCCGATGGAGCGATGTGCTTCGTCCGAGATGACGAGGTCGAAGTCCGTGGGCGAAAAGTGGCTCTGGTATTTGTTGTTGAAGAGCAGCGACTGGACGGTGGTGACGACGATTTCCGCCTTCCGCCAGTCGTCGCGGTTTTCCTTGTAGATGACGGTTTTGAAATCGTTCTTGAGGTATTCGACGAAGGCTTTCCACGCTTGGTCTTCCAGTTCGAGGCGGTCCACGAGGAAGAGCACGCGACGGGCATTGGCCGTGCGGAGAAAGAGCTTGATGACGGCGGCGGCGGTCAGGGTTTTGCCGGTGCCGGTCGCCATTTCAAACAGGAAGCGGTCCTTGCCGTCCTTGATGGCTTGGATCAAAGCGCGCAGGGCGCGGAGTTGGTAGGGACGGAGGAAGCGGAGCTTGTTAGCGCGGATGAAGCCTTCTCGCTCGGCCAAATTGATCCATGCCGCCTCAGACGCGTAGGTCGGGCGCTGGGTGAGAGCGACGTAATCTTCCGCGACGCGCTCGGCAATGATCCGGGTGCGGTCTGGAACGATCTTCGAGGCGGCCACCACGGACTCCGGGTTGGGAAAAACGGTGATGATGTAGGGATTTCCCCGTTCCAGATCCCAGAAGTAATGCAGGTTGCCGTTCGACAGAATGACGTAGCGGCAATTCTGGGATCGGGCGTATTTCCGCGCCTGTTCCTTGCCGACGAGAGGGTTTTTATCCTCAGCCTTGGCTTCGAGCACGATCAGCGGGAAGCCGCGAATGTCGAGCAGGAGGAAGTCGATGAATCCGCGAGAAGCCTTCTCGAAGTCCACGCCGAGTGAGTCGAGATCCTGCTGGGTCAACTTGATGCTCGGTTCCAGTTGGATGTTCGCCGGGCCGTTTCCATCCGCAAAAAACCGCCAGCCTGCCTTTTCCAGCAGACGGTTGATTTTGATGCGAGCGGAGGCTTCTTTCATAGGTCAATCTTACCGGGCGTCATCCAAGCGGGAGAGTCCGCTTCATGCGAGCCTGAATGCTATCAATCCATCAGAATGAAGTTATGCCGCCGCCAATGGCAGCGCCGGACTGCCTCAGGCCGGAGTGGATGACAGCGGAGTGCGGAGGGAAAGCGCTGGGGTGGAGAAACGGGGAACGGCGTGGGCTTACTTGACCGTGAAGGGGACGTTGGAGGAGGCAGCGTGGCCCTTGCCGTCGTCCACCCAGAGATAGAGCCGGTAGTCGCCGGGCTTGGCGGGGGCTTTGACCTCGGCGTGATCCTCGGGAGCGGAGAGGATCGTGTCTTTCACCGCAGCAGGCATCGTGGGCTTCTTGCTCTTCCCGACGGCGGGTTTTTCCGGCAGCACGGACCACTTCCAGGAAAGCGGGTCGCCCTCAGGATCCGCGGCCACGGCCTGGGCACTGAATGTGGTACCCGGTGCAAGGGTGCCCGCAGGAACCCCATTGATTAACTGAACGGTGGGCGCACGATTTTCCGGCTTCTTCCCGCTCCATTTTTCCTGAAGGACATCCACGGACTCAGTCGTCTTGCCATCATTTGTTAGCAGTCCGAACCAGGTGGTGGTGGCTTCAAACTTGCAACCCCAGACGAAGATGTAGCTGCCGAGACAGCTTCCACGTTTTGAAATCACTTCGTCGTAGCCACGACCAATCATCGCGGCCTTGTCGCTGCTAGATTGTTCAATCGGCGCGCCCGAAGGGTTTTTCGGACTCTCCCAAAAACCCCGCGGCCCCCACTCGGTGAGCATCCAAGGGCGGGTCCAGCCGACGCTATCAAGGTGCTTGCGCAGGCCGAAAACTCCGCCGTAGGTGTTCACGCCCACGTAATCGAGATGCGGCGTATAAGCGTTGAGTCCTTGGGTTTTCGCAGGACTCAGACCCGCAACGGCGGTGAACGTTAGGTTTAGTGAGGCGGCCTTGTCGAGGGTGGGCTCCAAGCCTCCGGTGCTCCAGGTGCGGATCGAATTGGCACCGCGCGCCGCAAGCAGGTCAAGTTGGGTGTCGCCCCGGTACCTTGGACAAAATAGGGTTTTCCGTCGCGCATCATGCCGTGTTCAGCGCTGACGGTGACCGGAATGGCGGTGTCTTCGGACTTCTTCGTTTCCTTTTTCGAGGTCTTGGTGCTGCGGGAAATTTCAACCGGCCCAGTGTTGGGTTGAGGCTTGCCGGGGGTGCTGCGGCCATCTGCGATGTGTTTTTCGAGCGTCATCGTGAGCTTGGAAACGATCTCCGGGTGCTCGGCTTGGACGTTGTGGGTTTCGCCGATGTCCTGCGAGAGATCGTAGAGTTGGATCGGTGGCAGGTTCGCCGCTTCGGGCGCACCCGGCTTGGGATCGCTCCAGCCACCGGAATCCGGACAGAATTCGAGTTTCCAATTTTCCTGACGCACCGCGAAGGACCCGTTGATCGAGTGATGGATGACGGCTTCGTAAATCGCTTGGTCCGCCCGCCCTTCGAGCACGGGGACGAGGCTCACGCTGTCTTCGGCGACGTTGTCCGGGAGTTTTTTATCGAGGATGTCCCCGCAGGTGGCGAAGAGGTCGATGAGGCAGACGAGCTGGTCACTGGTGGAGATGATCAGGGTGTTTTCCGCGAGCCCTTATTGGTCGAGGGCATCGAGCACCGCGCCGACGGTGGCGTCGGTCTGCATGACGAAATCCCCGTAGTCATTCAGTCCGCTTTTCCCATGCCATTCCTTTTCCACGGTCGGCAAAACCGTGACCCGGTCATTTTCGATGAAGACATAAGGCGGCATGTCGAGCGAGGCGCTGATACGCCGGTGTCTTGGAGATAGCGCTTGCCGCGTGCCATCGCGCCGCCGTGATCGGCATAATAGAAGACGTTAGTTTCATCTGCTAGGCATGGGCTTAAACATGACAATAAGACGAGCAGCGGGAGGGATTTTATGGCAAAATTCATATACCCTGAAGCATCTTCAGATCCTCCTCGAACATCTTGAACGACGCGACCATGGATTGATAGAGCATCCAAGTAATGACAATCACCCCCACGCTGATCGCGATTTTCCACAGCGGACTCAGCTTCGGATGCCACCAGATCATCGGCAGCGCCAGCGGCCCCACACTTCCCAGCGCCAGCACGATCACGAACGTCCGGAAATACCACGGCAACTTATTCGCCACCACCCGCACTGGACCGAAGCCATCGAGAAACTCGCCGCAGTGTTTGCATTTGATCGCTTCATCTTGGATTTCTTCCGCGCAGTAGGGGCAGTTTTTCATCGTTCGGGTCGTTTCCATTCCGGCTAAGCAACCGACAGTCGGCTGGATCACCTCTCACTTGGAGTGAACGCCGTCAGCATCACTTTTCGTTGGCATTTCCCGAGCTTTGATTTCATTTTTTTCAATCAGGAGATGGGGTTTGCAACACCATTTTCACGCGCCGGACCAACCACACCCCGGAAACGCCTGGAAGAAGGCGATTAAAAATCCCCCTCTCCAGAAACTCCAGCACACCCACAAATGCCTCCAGCCCACCCCGCCCGCCTGTCATGGATGGCGGAACTTGGAAACCGCTTTACCCTTGTCATCCCAGAGCTAATGACGAACTTGTGCCTCCCGTTTCCCTCCTCCCCGCATGATCGGCCTTGCTCTCAAAATGCTCTTTGGCGATACGGCCAAGTATCTCATGCTGGTGGCTGGTTTGTTTTTCGCCACTTTCCTGATCGTCCAACAGGCCTCCGTCTTTTGCGGGCTGATGCTGTGGACGACGGCGACTCTTAAAAACGTCGCCGCGCCGATCTTCGTGGTGGAGGAGCGCGTGGAGCAGGTGAATGAAACCAACCCGCTGCGGGATACTGATGTGGCGCGCATCCGCTCCGTCTCGGCGGTGCGCTGGGCGATGCCGCTCTACTCGGGCATCCAGCGCGTCCGGCTGGACGACGGGAGTTTCAAGACCATCCAACTCGTCGGCATCGACGCGGCTTCGTTTGCAGGAGCGCCGGGGAAGTTGATCGAAGGCAGCCTCGAAGACCTGCGCTTGCCTAACACCGTGGTCATCGACGAGCTCGCCACCAATCGCCTCTCCCTGAACCCGAAAGATCCGGCGAAAAAAATCAAGATCGGCGACCGCTTTGAGATTAACGACGTGGAGGCTCGGGTGGTCGGGATTTGCAAGGCGATGCGCTCTTTCACCGGCGGCCCTTATGTTTGGACGACCTACGAACGCGCACTTCAATACAGCCCGCCGTCGCGGAAAATGCTCTCCGCCGTGATCGCCGCGCCGGTCGCCGGCATGAGCGTGGATGATGCGGCGGCGGCGATCGAAAAAGCCACTGGCCTGCGCGCCTATGTGAACCGGGATTTCGGCGGTAATCCAAAGGATTTCAACACCTCCACGGTCTGGTGGTATGTAAAAAATACCGGCATCCCGATCTCCTTCGGCACCACGGTGGTTATCGGTTTCATTGTCGGCGTCGCCATCGCCTGCCAGACGTTCTATTCCTTTGTGCTGGATAATTTGAGACACCTCGGCGCGCTCAAGGCGATGGGGATGTCGAATTTCCGGCTGAGCGTGATGTTGATTTTCCAAGCCGTCACCGTAGGCATCGTGGGCTTCGGGCTGGGACTGTTAGCGACTGCGGCTTTCGCGAAGGGAGCGCTCGAAAATGGCCAACCGCCGTTTTGTATGCCGTGGCAGATTCCCGTCGTCGCTTTTCTCGTCATCCAGTTGATCTGCATGTTAGCCGCGCTGATGGGCATCATCCGCCTCAGTCTCTACGAACCCGCCATGGTCTTCCGTGCCTGATTCCCTAACATCATCACGCATCGTGGTCGATGCCCGTGCCGTCGAGAAAAATTTCGGCGATGGGCCGGACCGCATCCATGTGCTCAAGCAGGTGAATTTCCAAGCGCGCACCGGCGAGATCACGATGTTAGTCGGTCCCTCCGGTTGCGGGAAAACCACCCTACTCAGTGCCATCGCTGGGACGCTCAAGATCGAGAGCGGCGGCATCCGGGTGTTTGATCACGATTTGGAAAAAATGTCCAACGGCGCACTCACCCGCTTCCGGGCGAAAAACATCGGCTTCATTTTCCAACAGTTCAATCTGATCCCCACGCTAACCATTGCAGAAAATATCGGCGTGCCGTTGCTGATCCAAGGCCTCTCCAGCGGCAAGGCCCTCAAGCGCGCGCGAGAAATCCTCGACCGCGTGGGCCTTGGCGGCCGTTGGAAAGACCGGCCTAACAAACTATCCGGCGGCCAGCAGCAGCGCGTCGCCATCGCCCGCGCGCTGGTCCACGAGCCGCCGCTAGTGATCTGCGACGAGCCGACCGCCGCGCTCGATGCACAAAATGGCGAGATCGTGCTGGACCTCTTCCGCCAAGTCGCGCGCTCGCCGGAACGCGCGGTCATCATCGTCACTCACGATAACCGGATTTTTTCCTACGCCGACCGCATCGCCCGTATGGACGACGGCGAAATCGTGGAAGTCCGGGAGCAATCCCAGGAACATGCACCCCATTTCGAACACGAGCACGCTGTCATAGAGGATTGATGGCTGTGGCACGTTTTCCCTCTGTTACCATGCGGCTAGAGACCGCTATTTAGGCGTCTTGGTTTGTCGTTAGAGATAACAAAAAATCTTTACAAGCCTCGCCGCCGGCGGAGGAGCAGAAGCATACCGATCAAGCCGAGAGCCACTCCTTTAGGTTCGGGAATCACGGTCATGGTGATGAAGCTCGACGCTCCTGACTGCGTCCGCCGCCACCAGTCCAAGTGTTGCCAGCTTGGGTTTGAGTGGAGTTTTTTTACCGCAGATGAAAATTCAAGAATATCCCTCTTCATCTGCGTCCATCCTGTTCATCTGCGGTTTAATTTCTCCAAAATTTACGATATTCATGCTTAAACTGACGGTATTGGGCGTGACGCTCGCGGCCAAGACAGGCGTGATGACGCGCCCCGTTTTGCCACTTCGTGCGTGGATATGGTGGCCTCGCTTCTCCCTTGCCCATTCACTCGCAGGCCATTAGTCTCCGCGCCCCCGCCGATGAGCACCAAACCTGTATTCCTCTACGACACGACCCTGCGCGATGGTACCCAAGGCGAAGGCTTCCAACTTTCCGGACTGGATAAATTGCGGATCGCCAAGCGGCTGGACGAGTTCGGCATCGACTACATTGAGGGCGGCTGGCCGGGCTCAAATCCCAAGGACATCGAGTTTTTCCGCGAGGCGAAAAAGCTGAAACTCACCCACGCCAAACTCGCCGCCTTCGGCTCCACCCGCCGTGCGGACACGCCGGTCGCAGAAGACGCCCAAGTCCGGCTGCTGCTCGAAGCGGAAACTCCGGTGGTCACGATTTTTGGAAAAAGCTGGGAACTCCAGGTCACCGAAGTCCTCCGCACCACCGTCGCGGAAAATCAGGCGATGATCCGTGACACCGTAGCCCATCTGGTGGCGCACGGGCGCGAGGTGATCTACGATGCAGAGCACTTTTTCGACGGCTACAAAGACTCCCCAGCCCACGCCCTGGCCACCCTGCAAGCCGCTGCCGATGGCGGAGCCGCCTGCCTCGTCCTCTGCGATACGAACGGCGGCACGCTCCCCGCCGAGGTCATGGCAATCTGCGAAGCGGTTAGGAAACACCTGCCCGGCACTCCGCTGGGCATCCATACCCACAACGATTGCGAACTCGCTGTCGCCAACGCCATCGCGGCGGTTAGCGCCGGGGCGACCCAGATCCAAGGCACGATCAATGGCTATGGCGAGCGCACGGGAAATTGCAATCTAACATCCGTGATCCCGATCCTCCAACTCAAGCTGGACATGCCCGTCGTCCCCCGGCTGGAAGAACTGCGCGATCTCTCCTATTTCGTTGACGATGTTTCTAACAACCCGCATTTCGCCCGCGCCGCCTTCATCGGCCGCACCGCCTTCGCGCACAAGGGCGGGATGCATGTGAATGCCGTGCAGAAACTCGCCCGCAGCTACGAGCACATCGTCCCCGGCAGCGTCGGCAACTCGCAAAACATCCTCGTTTCCGAACTCAGCGGCCAGTCTAACATCCTAGTGAAAGCGGCAGAACTCGGCATCCCGCTGGAAAAAGGCTCGCCCGAAGCCAGCGCCATCCTGCGCCGAGTCAAGGAACTGGAAAACGACGGCTACTCCTACGAGGCCGCCGGTGGTTCGTTAGAACTGCTCATCCGCCGCGAACTCGGGACTTATGTGAAAAGCTTCGAGCTCAACGAGTATCACACCAGCTTCCGCCAATACCGCGATGGCCACCCGCCGGTGTGCGAGGCCACCGTGAAACTGACCGTCGGCGGCACCCCGGAACTAACCGTCGCGGAAGGCCAAGGCGTGGTCAACGCGCTCGACCTCGCACTGCGCAAGGCCTTGCTGCCGTTCTATCCGGAAATCGTCGGGGTCTCGCTCATCGACTACAAGGTCCGCATCCTCGATGGCCATGACGCCACCGCAGCAAAAACCCGGGTGCTCATCCTCTCAACCGATGGCGCGACGACCTGGGGCACCGTCGGCGTTTCGGACAACATCATCGAAGCAAGCTGGCTCGCGCTGGTGGATGGCATCGACCTGTTTCTCCAGCGTGGAAGGAAAGCCTAAAGCCGCCACAACCCGTTCACTCAGACTCCAAGATGATATTTCCGTATGGCGTCGTATCGCCTGTGCGAATCAGGCCGATCGCTTGGGGCACGCGCTTTTTGAAATCGATATGGGCCTCTCGGGTAAGGGGGATGCTCCCGAAGGATTTCGCGAAGCGGGTGACGGTCTCCTCGGGATTGCATGTCACGAACTCCTCCGCCTGCCAGATCCGACCGATCTTGAAAACGGGCGTGAGCAAGTCCAGCACATCCAGCACGGTGGGAATTCCCCGGGTCAGGGCAATATCGACCGTCTCGATTTCCGGCCAAAAAGGAAACGCCCAGTCCGCAATCACCAGCGTGTTGGTGTGGCGGACGCGGGCTAACAAATCAAGGAGCGCGGGATTGAGAATAGCGGTCTGGAGCATGGCGTGATTTTCCCGTTTACGGCCATTCGGTCAATCCCTTTTCAGGACATCAAAACCCAATCAACCTGTCTGTTTGTGAATCAACGCCGCAGTAACAGTTTAGCTGATTTCTCTCACGATCTATCGGGAAAAATTTGAGCGTGAGCCTGACTCGCTGAGCCCTTTGAGATTCCAGGGGTGAACGGGGTCCTTGGATTTAAATAAATGGGGTCTAAATGGTACCAGTCCTCGCGGATTCACACGTCCTGTTATTTTGCATGTTTCATTCATTTTGAGTCAATAGCTGTTCCAGTTCGCTTCTCCTAGTTGACAGATTCTCATCCCCTCGTCCAGCGGAAATCAAACGGCTGACCGATCCCGGATGTCCTGTTGCCAATCGAGCGGCGATCCAATCGTTGGAGACCGCAGTTTTCTCCCAAAAAAGTGCCGCCACTCTGATACTACTGACCCCGTTCAGGCTCGCTAACACTCGCATGCTTTCACGCACAAGGGAAGCAAGGATCGTGAGGTAGGGCGCTGGCAGGAGGCGATGGAGAAAGAAGT
>JAYVNM010000124.1:0-85022 GCA_043758445.1 Akkermansiaceae bacterium
TATCGCAGCTTCGATCTGCTTCAAGTATCTCTATATCACACGCTTGGAGATCTACCCGAACCCAAGTTCACCCACAGATTTTGCTGAAGAGCCAGAAAAAGGAACGCGCTCCAGGCGGCAGCGCAGACGAAAACGTTTTTGACATTCAGCAAGGCGTTTCGATTGCGATTGGACAACTCGACAACTCGACAACTCGACAAGTGCGACACGCACATCTTCAAGGCACTCGCGAGGCAAAATACGCGAATCTTACCGCGAGCACTGCGGCACGGGAGCAGTGGTCGAAGGTCGAGCCAGCAAAGCCGTTTTATCTCATCACTCCGCAAAACGGCGGACTGCGAGATGAATATCAGAAATACCTTGGGATTACCTCCATCATGCCCGTGAATGTGCTCGGCTTCCAAAGTCACCGCGACCATTTCGCCGTCGCTTTTGAGAAGGAGGAGATTCGCCATCGGATTTCGATGATGCGTGATGCGAAACACACAGACGTGGAATTGGCACTGGCTTTTGAAACGCCAGACAATCGCGATTGGCAGCTTCACGCGGCACGGCAAAAGGCCCGTAGAGATGAGAAATGGGAGGACAAGATTATTACTTGTCTCTACCGCCCCTTCGATTCGCGTGCCTGCTATTTCAGCACTGTTGCGATGGACTACCCGCGCCGCGAGTTGCTCGACCATGTCGCATGGCAGAAGAATATTTGCCTCAATGTTACCCGACAAACACGAGCTGATTGGCGGCATGCTGTCGTCTCGGATAAACCAGCCCCTGCCGTCTATGTCGAACTAAAGGATGGCTCAAACATATTCCCCCTTTGGCTCTATCCCTATTCGGACAGCTTGGAAAAAGAGCGCCGTCCCAATCTTTCTTACGTCGTGCTCCAACACTTCGGCAAGGACGCCTCGCCCGAAGACATCTTCCACTACATCTACGGCGTCTTCCACAGTCCCGGCTATCGTTCTCGCTACGCGGAGTTTCTCAAGATCGACTTCCCGCGTGTTCCGCTGACCGGGAACCTCGCGCTGTTCCGCGAGCTATCTCGCCTCGGCGGCGAGTTGGTGGCGCTGCATCTGTTGGAATCGCCACTACTGAACACACCGCGCACCGAATTCTTTTGGGGAGCACACGCGCCCTCGCGTGTCGTTCCCGGCGCCCTCGCCGGGAACATTTCGCCGCATAACGAAGCGGCATTCTCCACGGAAAAAACCTCCACCCACCCTACAACCCCGTCGTCCGCGAGGGCGCGAACGACAGCACGCGATGGCGCGTGCGCTCCCCTCGTCACCAAGCCCGGTTGGACGGACGGCACGGTGTGGCTGGACTCCGGCGGCAAGAAGGCCGCGACCACGCCGGGCACCTGCGGTTTCCACGGCGTGCCTGAAGAAGTCTGGAACTTCCACATCGGCGGCTACCAGGTCTGCGAAAAATGGCTCAAGGACCGCAAAGGCCGCGCCCTCAGCGCCGAGGACATCGCCCATTACCAAAAAATCGTCATCGCCCTCACCGAAACCATCCGCCTGATGGCAGAGATCGACCAAGTCATCGCAACCCACGGCGGCTGGCCGGGAGCCTTCGCCACCACCGGAAAATGACGAACCCGCAGCGAGAGCGGCCCAGAAAACCTGATTTTTCTCCTAGCCCGGCGGGGAAACCTATTTATTCTGTGGCGGCGTGACAATCACTGCTAAATTCGCATGAATCTGACACTCAAAGTATGGCGGCAGTCCGGGCCCAAGGCCAAAGGGAAAATCGAAACCTACGCGGCGAAGGAGATCCCCCCCGAGGCGTCGTTTCTGGAGATGCTCGACATCGTCAACGAGGGATTGATTGTCAGCGGCGGCGAGCCGATCCAGTTCGACCACGACTGCCGCGAGGGGATTTGCGGCACTTGCTCACTGACGATCAACGGTATCCCTCACGGCAAAGAGCGTGGGATCACGACCTGCCAGGTTCACATGCGAAAATTTTCTGATGGCGACACCATCTGGATCGAGCCATTCCGGGCAAATCCTTTCCCGGTGCTTCGCGACTTGATCGTGGACCGCAGTGCCTTTGATCGCATCGTTGCCGCAGGTGGCTACATCGACGTCCGCACCGGTTCGAGCGTCGATGCCAACGCGATCCCGATTCCCAAGAAGGACGCAGATGCCGCCTTCGACGCTGCGGCCTGCATCGGTTGCGGGGCCTGTGTGGCGTCTTGTAAAAACGCCTCCGCCATGTTATTCGTCGCCGCCAAGGTTTCCCATCTCGGCCATCTCCCTCAAGGCCAGCCAGAGCGTTCCAAACGGGTGCTCGCCATGGTCCGCCAGATGGATGCCGAAGGGTTTGGAAATTGCACCAACCAGTATGAATGCGAGGCTGCCTGTCCCAAGGAAATCAGTGTGGATCACATCGCCCGCATGAACCGGGATTATGCGAAGGCGGTGCTCGTCGAGCAGCTCGTGTGAGCTGGCACGGACTGGGAGCGATGACTAAATCCAAGCCAGCGCTTCATCCAAAGTCCCGACGACAAAATCCGCACCGTGGGCGGTCAAGGATGCGGTGGTGAATTGGCCGGTGGCGACTGCGAGGCAGCGCGCACCGATGACGTGGGCGCAGGCAATGTCTTTGGGCGTATCGCCGATGACCAGCGTTTCCTCCGCGCCAAAATGCCGTCCGGCATGGGCGGCAGCGCGTTTCAAAGCGATGGGACCGAGGCGATTCCGGTCGGCATGATCGCAGCCATAGGCCCCGAAGGGAAAATAGGCGGCCAGTCCGAAGTGGCGCATCTTGCTCGCCGCGCCGCCCGCGGTGTTGCCTGTTAGCAAGCCAAGCGTGGCTTGGGGGCGCATGGTGAGTTCCACTAACAGATCAAGTGCTCCGGCGTGAACCTGACCGGGAAAACCGCCGTTTGCTAAATTCCAGTCCAGCCGGGCATGGTAAATCTTGAAAAACTCGGCGATGCGCTCCGGCGTGGATTCGATTTCAAAATGGGCATGGATGTTGGCAATGATGCCAAGATCAGTGCTGCCCGCGAGATCGAGCGCTGGCCCGTCATGGCCGAAGACTTCGCAGGTCGCTTCCGTCAGGGCTGCCATCCCGGCACCGCCGGTGTCAACGAGGGTGCCGTCGATGTCGAAGAGATAGAGCATGGGCGGGAGGGTGTAGTGCAAATGAATGTGGAGGACGAACTGGAGCGCACGCGCCCTCGCGTGCTGTCTCCGGTGCCCTCGCCGGAGACTGGCGGACACAAGCCTAGCAGCCTGAAAATAAAAAAGCAACGAATGGTCGGTCAGCCGCCGTAGCGCGAGGGCGCACTACGGAACACGCGGGGCGCGTGTGCTCCCCATCAGAATGGCCACTACCTCCAGTTAGATGCAGTGGGTGGCGGCGGTTTTTATGCGCCAAGTCGCATCCGTTAGAAACTTAGGCTGGTGGATTTTCCTCGGGGAGGGGCCCAGCGGCTGCCGAGTCCGGTGCCTCATCAGGCACCTCGTCCGGGATGTCCTCATCGTGGATTTCCTCTTCCTCGAAGTCGTCTTCTTCCATCAGTTCGCCGTGGAAGAGGTGGAACTTGCGCTTGCGCTGGTGGGCAGGGAGCGGCGAGAGGATCATGGCGACGGCACGTCCGTTGAGACGCGGTGCCTGATCCACCTGTGCCATGGGTTTGAGATCCTCGATGATGCGGTTGAGCACCACAAAGCCGAGATCCTTGTGGGCGTTTTCCCGGCCCCGGAATTGCAGGACGAAGCGGCACTTGTGATTCGTGTCGAGGAATCCTTCGGCGCGACCGAGCTTGATGTTGTAGTCGTGCTGACCGGTGCCGACGCGGACTTTCACTTCCTTCATGCGGGTGGCGCTTTTCGACTTCTGCTTTTTCAGCTTGGCCTGCTCGTACTTGTATTTCCCGTAATCGACGATCTTGCAGACCGGTGGGTCCACTTGGCCGGCGATTTCGACGAGGTCGAGTCCCAGGGACTGGGCTTTGGCGAGCGCGTCGCGGGAACTCATGACGCCGAGTTGCTCGCCAGTGGCGAGGACGACACGGACTTTCGGGGCGCGGATGCGGTCGTTGATCCGCGTCATATCGCGGAAACGACCCCTGTTTTGGTCTCTTTGTGGCTTAGCGATGGTGTTGTCCTCCAGTGGGTAGATGCGACGCGCCAGCGCACGGACGGACAAAGCCGCCGCACAAATCCGGTGCGAAGAGGGATGCGGAACGATGGACCAAGCGCCGGATCATAGATCGGGAACAGCGGATGGTGACCGATCCGGGAAGTGATCGGTTAGGAGGGGCAGCGTGTATCGTTCCAAAAAAATCATGAGGCGGCTAGGGGCCGAAATCGTGGCGTCCATGCGGTCTGGGGAAAATTTCACCGAAGCCGTATGAACGTCTGAGGCGATTTAATACGGGAGAGTCCTGCTTCCGGCAAGCCTGTTTTTTCAGCCTGATTTTTTCGGGTCAGCTTGCCATCACCATGTCACCGTTGTGTTGCTTGCTCTCCAAGGTGATCCTGATGGCAAGATGTGCCCTGAATCCTTGATATGGCAAGGAGCTTTCCTCTCAAGGGGCGGTGCTTTTCCACTCGATGGTGTTGGACACTTTACTGGCACCTTGGCCACGGGTGGTGAGGCCGCCGTGGCCACCGGATTTGGTCGTCTGGATGGTTTCGGCTTCCATCCGCAGGACGAGGGGGTGGAGGAGTGAGAGCCAGATTTTTCCGGACTGGATGGTGACTTCTTGGTCGGTTAGATTGCCCTGGAGATCGGGAAATTGCTTGCGGCTGTAGTCGCCGGAATAGGTGAAAACGCCGCAGGGGTGCCCCCCGACGGCGGAGATGGATTCCAGCTTGAGGATGAGTTTCCCGGTGGAGCTGCCGGGGTTGAGCATGGCGAGGGAGGTGCCAGAAAGGGTGAGGCTCTCGCCGAGTTTGATCCGGCGTTTCCCGAACCATAGGGTGCGGGGGGCGAGGGCGTTTTCGATGAGAATTTGCTGGAAGACGGGGGAGAGCTGCTGGGCGAGGGCGGCGGTGCTGAAGTCGGTGCTGTCGGCGGGTTTCCAGGTAGAGCCGGATTTGACGAACACGTGAGGTTGTGGCGGTGGGGCGGGGACGGGGGGTTCCGCCGGGTCGGAGGAAACGGTTTTTTTTGGGTCCATTTTTTTGGCGGAATCGGGGGCTTGGTCTTGGTCCTCGGGTTTGATGAATTTGAAGTCGATGAACGTGAAGGTGACCTTGTCGCCGTTGCGGGTGAGCTGGGTGGTGTTGACGAGGGTGCCGTTGAGAGGGGCCGCTTGGCTCCCGAGTTCGGATTTCTGGGTGAAGCGGCCGGCGTATTCCTCGCGGTGGCTGACCTTGACGGTGAGTTGGGTGGGAAAGGGGAGATCCTTGCGGAAGATGACGCCATCCGGGGTCTGATCGACGAGTTTTTGCAGTTCGGGATCGGGCTTGGTGTCGGCGGTATCCGCTCCGCCGGTGGCGACCTTGTTCTCGACGGTGGCCTTCGCTTGGTTGAAGAGATTTTTCGCCTTATCGCAAGAAAATGAGAGCAGACAGAGCAGGGCTGGGGTGAGGTGGCGGAGTTTCATCGAAATCTAAATGTGGCCTGCGCAATCGAGGGTTTGGTTCATTTCACTGGCGGGATTTTCCTCCTTGGATACGCCAACGATGACGGCAGGCACCCCGGCGACGGTGTGATGCGGGGCGACATCGGCAAGGACGACACTGCCGGCCCCGACCTTCGCGCCGGTGCCGATTTCCACGCGACCGAGGATTTTCGCACCTGCGCCTAACAACACCCCGGAGCGGATGATCGGGTGGCGGTCGCCCGAGTCCTTGCCTGTGCCGCCGAGGGTGACTTCGTGGAGGATGGAAACATCGTCCTCAATGATTGCCGTTTCCCCGACCACGAAGGACGTCGCATGGTCCAGTAAAATGCCGCAGCCGATGCGCGCAGCGGGGTGGATATCCACGGCGAAGGCCTCGCTGGCGACGCTCTGGAAATAAAGCGCCAGCCAGCGGCGGTTATCGAGCCAAAGCTGATGGGCGACGCGGTAGGTAGTGAGGGCGAGGAAGCCTTTGAAAAAAAGCAAGGGTTCCAGCAGCGAGAAGCAGGCCGGATCCCGCTCGAACATCGCCAGCAAATCACGTGAGGCAGCGTGGACGATGCCGGGATGCGCCTCGAACACGCCGGTTAGCAGCGGTTCCATGGCGTCGCGAGGCATGTCCACACGCGCGAGGCGGCGGGCCAAGCGGGCACCGAGGGCGGCGGCTAGGCTATCGCGTGAGAGGATGACGTCGTGGACGAGCGGGGTGAGCGTGGACTCCTCGGTGGCGACGCGGGCGGCCTCGCTGCGGAGGGTTTCCCAGGCGCTGGCGATGTCCACGGCTTTGCCGGCACACAGCTTGATTGCATTCATGCTCGCCGGTTGCGGGATGGTCTGTTGAGATTCGCTCATGAAGATTTCACAGAAATTGGAATACGCCTGCCGGGCGATGGCCCAACTGGCGAAATACCATGACGGGCGGACTCTTACACGGCTTGAGGACTTGGCGCAACGGGAAGCAGTGTCGGGAAATTTTCTGGTGCAAATTCTCAACGACCTGCGGCGGGCCGGACTCATCGACAGCCGTCGCGGCAAGGCCGGGGGCTACCTGTTGCCACGACCGGCTGACCAGATCACGCTGCGGCAGGTGGTTGAGGCGGTGGACCCGAGCTTGTTGCAATGCTCCGTGACGCGGAGCGGGGATTCCGGGAGCGGGGTGAGACGGGCCTGGGATCAGGTTTCCGAGGGCTTGCAGAAATCGCTGGATGAAATCACGGTGGCGAGTCTGACCAGCAATCCGGGCGACCCGATGTTTTACATTTGAGAGAGACATGAGAAACTGATTTTCGTCCCTGATCGCACGGGATGGTGATTTGTCAAGATACGTGAAATATTTAGCTGGAAGAAATCCGAGCTTTGCGATAAGGGACTGGTGTCGTTCAACCCTTTTCACCCCATGGCAGCAACCGGCGAACATACCCAGCACCTCAAGATCCGCTCGACACAGTTAGAAATGGCCGCATCCCGCGGGATTCAGCAGGAGGACGACTATGACCGCAAGCTCAAGAGCGCGCAGCAGGAACTTGACCGCATCCAGCTCCAACGCGAGGAGTTGGAGCGCAAGAAAAGCGAGCTCGAAGAACTCACGGGCCGCAAACGCAATTTTCTCTCACAACAGGTCGAACTCACGGAAAAGCTGACCTCCGCGCTTACGCTGATCGACCGCGAATTGTTCGAAATGCATCAGGAAGCCGAGGATCTCGAGCAATGCCGCGTCTGCTTCGCCGGGCATCTCGACAAGATTCAGAAATACAATCCAGAAGCGTGGACGCGCGACAATTTACCGGAGAAACTCGAAAAAGCTTCCATGGCCATCGACATCGCCGCTGACGAGTATGACCAAGCGGCCGTGCATTTCGAAGCCGGTCGCAGTGGTGCAATCTTCGGCCGTCCTACGAAACGCCGCCGCGCCGGTGGCCGCAAGCGGGAGAGTTCGGATTTCATGGTGAATCTGCGAAATGGATTTGCCTTCAATTTACCCATCCTCGTCCTCGGCGGACTGGCGATTGTTGTCTATTTCATCAAATAATCACTCCCTCGAACCATGATCCGAACCACTCTTTTTAAAGAAGAACTCGAGCTCGACGAATTGCGCGAGACCCACCAGCAACTGCTCCTTCGCCAACAGGAAATCGCCGAGCTCCCGAAAAGGCTCGAACGTGAGCAACGCGAACGCGATTGTACGATGCCGCCGCATCAGGACATCGCCGACCGCGAGCAACGGATCCGACACATGAACTGCGTCACCCGTGGCGAGGTCACCAATGTCCTGCGCGATCAGACGCGCAGCTTCGCCCTGCTGATTTTACTGCTGGCCGCCACCGGCTCGTTGATCTGGTGGGGCGTGAAGCTGATGCAAGGACAGTAGTCCCGGACTTCAGTCCGTTCTTCCAACATCCGCTGCGTACCTGCGCGGACTATCAGACCACGACTACATTTTCCTTGCCTGCAAACGTTCCGTTAGTTCCCCCCATTGACTGCGGCTGACGATGTAACCGACGCACGCATTTTTGCCACAGCGGCAGGGATGATCCTCGTAGCAATCCACATCGAAGCCATAGTCAAACGTGAGTTCGTCGCTGGCGTTGATGTCGCGTAGTGCGTGGATGAAAATCCGCCGTCCCGAGATCCAGGCCTCGCAATTCGGATCGCAAGAATGGTTGATCAACCGCGCCGTATTCCACGGCACATTACCATCCAGATCGTAGTTCCGATTCACGGTGAAAATGTAAACCGCCGCATCGCCGGTTTTTAAGGATTTCTCATGCAGCGAGATGCCGCGCCGCTCGCTTTCCTCCTTGCCGATCATTTCACCGACATACTCGATGATCTTCTCATCCTGCGGAATAAAGCATGTCGCATAAACCCCGCGCCCGTGGATTTCCGATCCTCGCACTTCACACAATTTGCTCTGTCCCTTGTTCCACAACGCGACGAGCTTTTGATGCAGCGCCGTCTGATTTAACACCTTCTTCTTCCCTGCCATGGCCGTGATGCTAATGAGATTCGTGTTTTTCCAAAGGAGGAAATTGCAGATCCTGTGGCAAAGTGCCGAACAGCCCCCGAAGACCGTTCACCGTTAGACCGGAGCCGTCGATGAAGGTCCAATCCTTCTTGCCCTTGTCCGCGATTGCCACTTGGAAGCCGGTGCTGTCGATGGTGTAGGTTTTCGGCGCTTGGTTTTCTAACTTCTGCGTGATGCGGAACTTCGTGACCGTCGGGATGATCACCAACCACTTGGTGTAAATCAGGCTTTCCACCTCCTCGCCATTGACCTTTTCCACCTTTTTTCCAGGGCTCACCTCGAAGGACCGGGGCTGCCCCTGCGGCTTGAAGGAAATGATGCTGATCCCATTCTGCACCATCTGACGGGCCACGCCGGCAAGCTGTCCTTCTAATTCCTGAACGCCGCCTTTCATCTGGTTCGCAGTGCGCTCCTTCCAGACAGGATTCATTCGTTCTAGCGCCACGTGATAACGACCTAACACCACTTGGTCACCCAGATTCGCCACGGCCGCTACCGCTGCGGCCACGACATCCGCCGGTGCTGCTGAAGCCATCGGTGGCGCGGCTTGCTCGGACTCCTTGGCGACCTTGGGCAGGGGGCCCAACGGCGGCGGCGTATCCTGCGCGGATGCAATGCCACCGACCAGAACCATGGCGGCCAGCGGGGGAAATAAGAACGAAGATTTCACTCCGCATGGATGCCCCCTGTCCACGCCGTCGTCAAGCTTGGTTGGCATCCTCACCGTGATGATTGTTGAAATTTTCCCAACCGTCCGAGGACCATCCGAAGCGGCTCCCTGCAAGTCCACCCGAATTGCGCTTGGATTTTACGGCGGCTTTGAGTAATCCTCTCCCCCCATGGCGAAACAGGCACTCGGAAAAGGACTCGGCGCGCTTATTAAAAAAAGCACCACCACTGCGGACAGCGACGCCGCCAACGGTACAGGCAAATTCAAACACGTCCGCGAGGTGCCACTGGACATGATCGTTCCCAGCCCCCTGCAACCCCGGATGCAGTTCGTGGAGTCGCCGTTAGATGAACTGATGGAGTCGATTCGCCAGCACGGCATCATCCAACCGCTCATCTGCCGCGCGGTGAATGGCAAACTTGAACTCATCGCCGGCGAACGCCGCTGGCGCGCCTCGAAAAAACTCGGCCTCGCCACTGCGCCGGTCATCGAGCGCGAGGCTTCCGACCGAGATGTGTTGGAAATGGCGCTCATCGAGAACCTCCAGCGCGAGGATCTCAACCCGATGGAGGAAGCCGCTGGCTACGTCCGTCTCGCCGAGGAATTCACTCTCAAGCAGGATGAAATCGCCGCTCGCGTCGGCAAGTCCCGGGCCAGCGTCGCCAATGCGATGCGGCTGTTAGGCTTGCACCGGGATGTCCAGTTACTCGTCGCCCAAGCCCGCCTGACCGTCGGCCACGCCAAGGCGATTCTCTCGATCAAAGACCAGGACACTCAGGTCCTCGTCGCGGACCAAATCATCCGCCGGGCGCTCACCGTGCGAGCGACGGAAAAACTGGCCCAATCCTTTCTCAATGACGAGATCCCGAATTTCGCCGACGCGAAAAAGGCCCCCGCAGCCCGCGAGGTGGACATCCACGTCCGCGCCATCACCAACCGCCTTCGCGAGCACCTCGCCACCCACGTCGCCATCCAGCATTCCGCGAAAAAGGGCAAAATCGAGATCGAATACTACGGCGACGATGACTTACAGCGCTTGATCGAACTGCTCGGCCTGCCGGGTGGAGATTGATGCACCGCTTCACTTGCCACGCTGGCAGAAAGCGATTAACTAGCGGCATCAAACGACGTTCCTTCAGCCTCTTGCTCGCCCGGCGGTATCTCAATCCCCGCCGCTCAGTGTTGTCATCCTTTAGCCTCATTTCCCTCATCGGCGTGATGCTCGGCGTGCTGGTTCTGGTGGTGGTGATGGCCGTTTATTCGGGTCTGGAGCGCAACGTGAAAGACCGTCTGCTCGGGTTCACCCCGCACATTTTGCTCAGCCAACATACCATGGACACCCCGGATGGGCGGATGACCGACTGGGCGGATGCAGCGGCCAACGCGAGAACCTTGCCCCATGTCGAGGCTGCGACCGCCTTCGTCTCAGACAACGTCATCATTGATGTCCAGTCCTCGCAACGTCCGGTCCTGTTCCGCGGTATCGACACCACCGATCCAGCCCAAGTTGCGGGGATCGCGAAAATGTTGGATCTGGCGAAATTTCCCACCTCCACCGCAGACCTTGGCCTCGACGATCGGGTGGTTATTTCCTCGATCCTTGCCGAGCAGTTCCAGATCGGCGTCGGCGATAAGATCCGGCTCTACTCGACCCGGAATTTCGAGTCCGTCATGCAGGCCTACAAAGCCACGGAGAATCCTCCCGTGCGCACGGCGTTTGCGGATGTTTGGAAAAAAGCCACGGCCATCCTGCTTCATGGCTGGCAGGGCGATAGTCAAAATTTCACCCTGCCCTTCGCCACCGAGCGCGAGGCCTACACCGCGCTCAGCTCCATCTATTCCGAGGCCATCCGCGAACCTGAGAAAAAGCTGTTAGCCGGAATCCTAATTGCCATGGACGACTCGGAAAAAGACGACACCGCTCAGGTTTTTCGGTTCAGCCCAGACGCCAAAGCCACCATTGAAAAATCCATCGCCGACCTCGACGCCACCGATGCGGAAAAGATGGACGCTGAGACCCTGAAAAATCTCAAAACCGTAATTCTGCCTAAAGAAGCGCAGGTCATCGGTGTCTATCAGGCATCACAAATGGCCGTCACGCCCGACCTCTTCGTCCCGCTGCCCCTCGCCCAAAATCTCGCGGGAATCGGCCAGTCCGTCCAAGGCATCGCCCTCCGCTTGGACAATCCCTACAACGCCGAATCCTTCGCCATCGAAGCCAGAAAAACCCTCGGCCCAGACTGGACGCTCGTCACCTGGGGCCAGCAATACCAAACCTTTTTCTCCCTGATCGAACAACAGCGCGGCATGATGTATTTCATGCTCTCATTCATCATCCTCATTTCCGCCTTTTCGATGATGGCCGTCATGTTCACCGTCACCATCCAGAAGCGGCGTGAAATCGGTGTGATGAAAGCCCTCGGTGCCGCGCCTAACCAAATCGTCCGAGTCTTCCTCTATCAGGGCATGATCCTCGGCACGCTCGGGGCGATCCTCGGCGTCGGCCTCGGTCGTGTGGTCATCCACTTCCGCGGCGGCATCCAAGCGTTTTTGCGGGGCGTTGGTTTCGATCCCTTCACCTCCTCGTTCACCGGTTTCAACATCCTACCAGCGCATAACAACCCATGGGAACAGGCGGTTTTCGCCCTCATGGCCTTCGTCCTCTGCTCGCTCGCCGCCCTCGTCCCGGCCTTCTTCGCGGCCCGCAGTGATGCGGCCAAATCCCTGCGGAATCTCTAACTCATGGACATCTGGATCATCCGCGACGGCGAGAAAATCGGCCCTATCCACGACTACGAGGTCCGTCGGAAAATCGAACTCGGCGAGCTGCCAGCGACGACTCCCGCTTGGCACGAAGGCCTGAGCGCGTGGCAACCGTTGATCGAGATCGACCTCTTCACCCGCGAGTTCGAGCTGGCCGCCGCAACCGCGCCACCGGAGCCGGAACTCTTCGCACTGGGTGCCCGCACCGCGCCGCCGCCGCTGCCCGAAAAACCCTACTTCTTGCGGCGATTTTGCGCCCGTTGGTTCGATCTCATACTCTACTCCGGCGTCTGGTGGATCGGCATGTGGGCCTGCCGTCAGAACATCGAGTCCGCCATGCTCAATACCTGGGTGATGTTCCTTCAATACGTGCCATGGTTTGCCTTTGAAGCCCTACTCATCCACCACTACGGCACCACGCCCGGCAAGTGGTTGTTAGGTTTACGCGTCGTGAACAAGGACGGCTCGCGGCTCGATCTCGCTGCCGCCACCCGCCGTGCGCTGCGGGTCATGTTCACCGGCGTCGGCTTCGGCTGGGGACTGCTGGCGGTGTTTTGCCAAGCCCTCAGCCTGTTCACCGCCAAGCGCCTTGGCTCCACACTTTGGGATTACTCGGGCGGCCACCGCGTGACGGCGGAACCGCTCCACCCGCTCCGCCTTGTCGCCCTGATTTTCCTAGGTTTCGGCGCAGTCCAACTCCAGTTGATCGTCATTTCCCCCATCGTCAATCCCCCCATGGTTGAGCAGATGGAAAAATGGCTTCCTGGCTTCAAAGCCGAATACCAAAAGAATCCGCCATGGCATCTGCCCAAGCACTATTAGCCGATTCTAACACCCGTGCCGCTCCCTGCGGAAAATCCACGAATTCCCGGATTTTTTCCAAGAATCAGCTTGCTAAGTCCGTCCCGCGCTTTTATTCGTCCCGCCCCGCACGCGGGAAATGAAGGCGAGGATAGCTCAGTCGGTAGAGCAGTTGGCTTTTAATCAATTGGTCCTGGGTTCGAGTCCCAGTCCTCGTACTTTCTTTGAAATTCAGTGGGTTACTGAAAATTTCGTGACCTAACTGGCGGAAGATGGAACACATTTATTTGCCTTCATTATTGCATCCACGAGTCCGTAAAGCACTTTGAATCCAGCTTCATCCGCTGAGTCCGTCGCCAGAGCCGGTTTCGGTATGTTCGCCGCATCCATGATGCCGCTGGCCGATCCCGCGCCGAGCAGCAGGTGAATCTCGTCGATGAACAAAATTGGCTTCGGTTCCAGCGAAGCTTCCTGCACCACCGCCTCCATGCGCTCCTCGAACTCGCCCCGATACTTGGTGCCCGCCACCAGCGCGGTCAGGGAAATCTCGATCACCCGCGTGCCCCGCAGTTCCTCGGGCAATCCGCAGCCAATCACCCGTTGCGCGAATCCTTCAACCAGCCCGGTCTTTCCCACACCGGGCCATCCCTATTCTCTCAAGAAACTATTCGGATGCAGCTACTCATATCCAAGGGAATCCTCAGGCTTGGGCCGTCAAGTTCGACCACCGTGCCCCCAAAGCCGCCACCTTCATCGGAACCTTGCCTTGCGGGTCCGATTCCCTCGATTTTTTCTCTCTTTGCACGGAGCGCTGCAATTCTTCCTGCGACTGCTGCGGCACCATCCTGCAAAGGCATACCGCCGGTGTGGAAATTGGCGTTGGCCGATACTTCAACGGACGAAACTGGCTTGGTCCAGCAGAACTCAATATGGAACATAAACGGTTTTTCTCCGGTAATCTCGGGCCGAACACCTTCGAAATGGGCACGCTCCTTTGGTATGTCGATGATCACGCGCTCTTCGATAGAGTCTTGGCCCCCTTGGCCCCGTTTTTGGTAGAGGCGGGGTTTCATGGCGATATCGACGTGAATTGCATCGTCAACGATAACGGCGTCTTTCCCTTGGAAGTTACCGCCCGCTTCGGTTGGCCCGCCACCCAAGCCCAAATGTCCCTGCACCGTTCGCCGTGGGGAAAATTCCTCGATGCCACAGCGCGCGGCCGCCCGTTCGACCTCGATTGTCATACCGGATACGCGATGGCATTGTTCGTTGCCGTTCCGCCGTTTCCCTTTTCCTGTCCGACCGATGGCCGCGGATCTTCGTTTCGTGGGATGCCCGTGCGCTTCCAGCGGCCCCTCACCCCGGACGAATCCTTGCGAGTTCACTACGAATCCGTCGAGTTCCGGTCGGATGGAGAGGCTGCGATACCCGTGCTCTGCGACGATTCCGGCTACGCCCTCCACCTCACCGGCCATGGCCCGACAATCGACGCTGCCCGCCAACAAACTTACGATCTCGCCCGCCTCGTCGCCCTGCCGAGTGCCTATTACCGCACGCTACGGCCTTGGAATATTAGCCAACGAACCGCCCCCAGCCAGGATGCTCCTCATAGCCAAGCGTGAGAACCACTGTGGTCAGGAAATCACCTGCGAATGCGCCATGGTAATGCTAACAACCCGGAAAATTGTCTTCGCGATTGAGTCATGAAAACAAAAGCTAACATCCGCTGTGCTACCTTGACCGATCTGGATGTAATCGAAATTTTGCAGAGAATGCTTTTTGAGTTCGATAATGATTATGATGGCACAATTAATTTGGATTACCTCCGCAGTTCCGAGGCGGAACTCATCAGAAAAGAGCGGATCAGCGGAAAAGGCCTTCTGCTCGTGGCAGAAGTGGATGGGCAGGCCGTTGGCTATCTAATGGCAGCAGAGGTGTTTTCTGACTCGTCGCGCTTATCGCTGAATATCGCAGAAGCCGAGGAGTTTTTCATCCTTCATGCGTGGCGGAATAAATGGCAAATGGCATCCTACAATATGTCATGGCAAATTGAGTGCAAAAACTCCATACCGATCATTCGTGATCGCCGTTGGTTTGGCTCAGAAATGGCTCCTTTGTCCGGGAAACTTTTCCGGCCTCTGTTCTGACGGCTCGCTCATGGATCGGAGTGTGGCGAGGAAGAAGTTGCGGGGAAGTGCCGAGCGATTCTTGAAGAGGTCGGGGAGTGAGAATATCGAAGGATGAAGGGGAACGAACCCCGGCGATGGGTCGTGGTCGGGACTTGCGGCGGGACTGCGCGGGCAACGGTTCAATGGGAAATAACGGCCATCATCGCCGCAGATCGCTAGATTTTCCGGGCTGGAGTCTCGGTAAGAATGCCGGGCCGGTAGGAGCTTGCGGGTGGCGCGTAGCGGCGGATTTTCCTGAAAGTCAGATTCCCGGTAAAAAAATCTTGCGCTGGGCGGTCCACCGTGGTGTTCTCCCGCCCGCCCACAGGGGTGGATCAACTTTTATTCCCAACACGGCCATGGCCTACGCAGTGATCAAAACCGGCGGTAAACAATACCGCATCCAAGAAGGCGACAAATTCGATGTCGAGAAGCTCGACGCCGAAGTCGATTCCATAATCACATTCGACGCATTGCTCGTTGGCGAAGGGGAATCCGTGAAAATCGGCGCTCCAATCGTCGCCGGTGCTGCAGTGACCGCCAAGGTCATCAACCAATATCGCGGACCCAAGGGCGTTGCTTTCAAATTCAAGCGCCGCAAGGGATTTCACAAAACCATCGGCTTCCGTCGCAGCCTGACCACGCTCGAGATCACCTCGATCGCTGGCTAACTCAACCCCCTCACTTCCCCTAATTTTATGGCCCATAAAAAAGGACAAGGCTCCGTCAAGAACGGACGCGATTCCCGCAGCAAGCGCCTCGGCGTGAAAAAATTCGGTAGCCAAGCCGTGATTGCTGGTAACATCATCATCCGCCAGCGCGGCACCAAGGTTCATCCGGGCCTCGGCGTCGGTTGCGGCAAGGATCACACGCTGTTCGCCCTCGTCGATGGCCGCGTGTTTTTCGACAAAGAAGGCCGTCGCGTGAACGTCATCACCCCGGCTCCGGTCGCGGTGGCTGCGAACTGAGCTGATCCCGCGAATTTTCTGAAACAGGCCGCTCCTATCTTGGGAGCGGCCTTTTTTGTGGCCGTGGCCATGGCTTGCCGATATTCCTTGTGCATGAAATTGCGACTCTTGGGGCTGTGTCTGATTTCTCTGTTAGTGGGTGGCTGTCGCCGCAGCCGCGAGTTCGGCTCGCCCAAGACGGTGACTGTGCGGGAAGATGGCGCGGTGGCATTGCGGCTGATGAGTTTCAACGTGCGCTATGAAAATTCGGAAGATCTCGGTTCGCGCTCATGGCCACAACGGGTGGTGGGCGTGGTGCGGATGCTCCGCCGGGAACGCCCGGACATCATCGGCGTGCAGGAAGCACTGCACGGGCAGGCCGCGGATTTGTGGGCCTCCTTACCGGACTATGAATTCTTCGGCGTCGGGCGGGACGATGGGCGGCGGGCAGGGGAGTATTCTGGAATTTATTATCGCCGGGATCGGTTTCAGCCGGATCTAACGGACAGCGGCACCTTCTGGCTGTCCGATACGCCCGAGCAGCCGGGTTCGCGCACCTGGGGCAACGAAATCCCCAGGCTGGCGGCTTGGCTGCGGTTGGTGGATCTCGCGACCGGGCGGGGTTTCTATGTTTTCAATACCCACTGGGATCATCGGAACCAGCCATCGCGCGAACGGGCCGCCCTGTTGATCGCCCGGCGGATCGACGCCCGCAGGCACGCCGACGAACCGGTGGCGTTGACCGGGGATTTCAATTCGACCGAGACCAACCCGGGGGCCGTTTATCTAACTGGTCGGCGGGCAAACGTGTCCGGTTCCGAGAAGATCTGGCCCAACGGCCTAACCGATACCTATCAGACTTTGCATCCCACGGAGAAAAACCGCCGGACCCTGCATTTCTGGACTGACAGCCATGAGGGAATGGTGAAAGTGGATCACATTCTCGTCAGCCGTGGTGCCAAGATCGAAGCGGCGGGAATTGTCACCCAAGACGAGCCGATGGTTTCCGACCATTTCCCAGTCACCGCGCAAATCCTGTTTCCACGGCAGTGAAGCCATGCATTAGGCTTTGCTACGCAGGGAAGATTCTGCATTCTTAGGCGCAATGACGGAGAAACCAAAGCTTGTCAGCGATGATCCATGGTTGGAACCGCACCAAGGAGCCATCGAGCGCCGTATGCGGCAATTTTCAGAAACCTTGGCGACCATCGAGGGCAGCGCGAAGACGCTGGCCGCCTATGCAACCGGCCACAAATACGTGGGGATTCATTTCCACCCGATCTCTAACGAATGGACGGTCCGCGAGTGGGCCCCCGCGGCGCGGGCGGTTTCATTGATCGGGGATTTCAATCACTGGGATCGCGAGACGCATCCGCTGACGGGTTCGGACAGCGGGATCTGGTCGCTGACTTTACCGGGGGACGCGCTTGCCCACGGGCAAAAGGTGAAGCTGCACATTGTGGGCGCGGATGGCTCGCGGCGTGACCGCATCCCGGCCTGTATCCGGCGGGCGGTGCAGGACCCGACGACTCATGATTACTGCGGGCAGATTTGGAACCCGCCGCAGCCGTATGTTTGGAAAAACACATTTAATCCGGCGCCGATCACCGCGCCGCTGATTTATGAATCGCACGTCGGCATGGCCGGCGAGGAACCGCAGGTGCATACATACCGTGAATTCGCGGATCGCGTGCTGCCCCGAGTCGCCAAGGGCGGCTACAATTCGGTGCAGCTCATGGCGGTGCAGGAGCATCCTTATTATGGGTCGTTCGGCTATCATGTCTCGTCGTTTTTCGCGCCCTGCTCGCGCTTCGGCACGCCGGAGGATTTGAAATATCTAATAGACACCGCGCACGGCCTCGGCATCGCGGTGCTGCTGGATGTGGTCCACTCGCACGCCGTGAAGAACATGGCGGAGGGTCTCAACAATTTCGACGGCTCGGGCCACCAGTATTTCCACGACGGCCCGCTCGGCGATCATCCGGGCTGGGACTCGAAATGCTTCGACTACGGTCGCCCGGAAGTGCGGCAGTTTTTACTTTCCAACATTCGTTACTGGATCGAGGAGTTCAAATTCGACGGCTTCCGCTTCGATGGCGTGACCTCGATGTTATATTATTCGCGCGGAAATAAATCATTCGGCAGTTATGACGACTACTTCGGCAGCGATGTGGATGACAACGCGATTTTATACTTAAAACTCGCCTCTAAATTGATCCAAGATCTCAAGCCCGGAGCCATCGCCATAGCGGAAGATATGTCAGGCATGCCCGGCCTGTGCCGTCCGATCGTGGACGGCGGGCTAGGGTTTTCCTTCCGCCTCGCGATGGGTATTCCGGACTATTGGATCAAGCTGCTGAAGCACAGCCGCGACGAGGATTGGGACATCGGCGAGCTGTGGGGCGTGCTAGCTAACAGACGTCACGGCGAGGCCACCATCGCCTATGCGGAGAGCCACGATCAGGCGCTCGTCGGCGACAAGACCCTGGCGTTCTGGCTGATGGACAAGGAAATGTATTGGCACATGGGCAAGCCCGATCCGCACCCGGTCATCGAGCGCGGCATCGCACTGCACAAGTTGATCCGGCTGGTGACGCTGGTGTTAGGTGGCGAGGGTTGGCTGACGTTCATGGGTAATGAATACGGTCATCCCGAGTGGCTGGATTTCCCACGCGAGGGCAACGGTTGGTCTTATCACTACTGCCGTCGCCAATGGTCGCTGGTGGATAACCCGGATTTGAAATACGGCTGGCTCGCGGAATTCGACCGGCAGTTGATGGAGTTTGCTAATCACACCAATCTGTTAGCGACGCCACCGGCGCGGGTCTTACACATCGACCAAGGGCAGAAAATCCTGATCGCAGAACGGGCGAATCTAATCTTCGTGTTCAATTTCTCCGTGTCCAATTCTATCTTCGGTTACGGCTTCCATGTGCCTGGGCTGGAAACCCGCGAACTAATGTTAGATACTGATCAAGTCGACAGCGGTGGTCACGGACGAGTCGATCATGCCCTCGACTATCCCGTTGCCTGCGATGGCCTGATGCAAATTTACACCCCGTCGCGCAGCGGGCTGGTGTATGCGAAGAAGATCTGACTAACGGTAAAATGTAGTGGAGGACTTCAGTCCGTTCTTGTGCTTTGTATATGCGTCGATGCATGGAAACTCCAACAGACTTGCCGAACGGTCCCATCCCGACCTATCATCATCCATGCCGCCGCCCCGCCGTCCATTCAAGAATCCATCCGGTCGGCAACCCGCGCCCACCGGGAAGCCGTCGCCTCCCAAGGACCGGGGCTGGGACCCGGTGGCAGCGTGGTATGACAAGCTCGTCGGCGAATCCGGTTCGGATTATCACCAATATGTCATCCTGCCTGCCGTACTGCGGATGCTCGATCCCCAGCCCGGCGAATCTATCATCGACCTCTGCTGCGGCCAAGGGGTTTTGATCAAACCACTGCTTGCTGCGAAAATCGGCAAATTCACCGGCGTCGATGCCAGTCCGCAGCTAATCATGTCTGCGAAATCCCGCCACGCAGTGGACCCGCGCATTGGCCTGATCGTTGCCGATGCCTGCCAGCCCGGACGCTGGGCGGATGCTTCTAATGACGCTGGCACCTGCATCATGGCGGTGCATGACGTGTCTGATATCGCCGCGCTGTTTGCCAACCTCGCACGCGCCCTCAAGCCCGGTGGCCGAGCGGTGATGGTCTTCATGCACCCCTGTTTCCGCATTCCACGCAAGACTCACTGGGGTTGGGATGCGGACCAGAAAATCCAATACCGCCGCCTGGACAGCTACGCGACACCGCTTGAAATTCCGATCACCACCCATCCAGGAAAAGGCAGTGGTGAACAAACCCATTTTCGTCATCGCCCCTTGGCTGATTTGCTAACAGCTCTGGGCCATTGCGGGCTGGCGGTGATCGCCTGCGAGGAGCTTTACAGCCACCGCCGCTCACAAGCGACCGGCCCGTTCAGCAAAGCCGAGCATGCCGCAGCGGGGGAGTTTCCCCTGTTCATTGCGCTCAAGGCGGTGAAGCTATGAACCTGTAAACAAACGAATCGCAGGGGAGCGAAAGGGATGTGGACGGTGTCCAGGTTAAATAAAAAGATCGGCGGGACCGATGTTTATGACCCTCGCGAGGGTGCTCCGGCCCACCAAGAGTGGAGTCGCCTGCCGATCGGCCAGGCCTTGCTCACACCGGTTGGCAAGCTCATGGGCGTGAAGCTGCGCACGGATTTGTGGAACGCCGAGACCCGTGGGGAAATCACCACGGACGCCGGGGAAATCAAGTGACGATGTTTCGTGCCCAGCGATGGCGAGGTCATCGTCTTGGAACTGACCACCACGGAGGGAGAACGCGGGACCACGGTTGTCAGTATTTCTGGAGCACGACGTATTGGCCAGACCATCGAGTGCGCTACATCCCTTTTTTAACGGGTCGAATCCGCCTTGTGGCAGAAGGTAACGGCTGGGCCGACATATATCGGTCGATTTTTTAAAAAATCATGGATCGCCAGGCGATTATGCTAGGCAAACAGTAAAATTTTCTTAGGTTCAGACAAATTTAAATCCATGAAAACCGCCAGCTTACGTATTCCCTATGCCCACCAGCAGTTGTTGGAGGAGATGCCGGGGCCAAATAGGGTGCAGGTGACTCTGCTAGACAGGGACAATCAGCCGCTCGCCTGCGGAGTGGCGGTGCTGCCGCTGTTATTGGGTGTCGGGATTTTTTGGCCTGCTTGCCCGATGCCATGTCGGCGGCGGTTGGCGGCGGCGAAATGCTTCATTCTGCCCAGCGGTGAAATGATGAAACTCAAGGCTCTGAATCGCTGCGCTGGCAGCCCTGCACACTATGATTACTGGGTGAGCCGCCCGTGAGCGCTTAGTATGGGAGTCCGCCGGATGTGCCTCGACTGTCAGGCGCAGGGTGGCATCCTCACGCCATGCCGAACGCGCTGACCTACGAAACCTCGCCCTATTTACTCCAACACGCCAAGAATCCGGTGGCTTGGCAGGCGTGGGGAGAGGCGGCGTTTGCCCAAGCACGGGCGGAGGACAAGTTGGTGTTTCTATCAGTCGGTTACTCGACCTGCCACTGGTGTCACGTGATGGAGCGGGAGAGTTTTGAAAATGAGCAGGTGGCGGCAGTGATGAACCATCATTTCATTAACGTGAAGGTGGACCGGGAGGAGCGCCCGGACATCGATGCGACCTACATGGCCTTCGTCCAAGCGACGACCGGGCAGGGGGGCTGGCCGATGAGCGTGTGGCTGACGCCCGAGGGGAAGCCGGTGGTGGGCGGCACGTATTTCCCGCCAGAGGACCGGGCCGGGCGGGCGGGCTTCACGCGCGTCTGTCATGAGCTGGGGCGGCTGTGGCGGGATGATCGGGCGAAAATGGAGTCGAGCGCGGCGCGGGTGATGACGCATTTGCAAGACGAGGCGGCGGCGACTGCGGTGTTGCGGGGCTTGCCGGACGTGCGGGTGTTCGGCGATTTTTTGGACCGCTGCGAGGCGATGTTCGATGCGGATTGGGGTGGCTTCGGGGGGGCTCCGAAGTTTCCGCGACCGGTGATCGTCCGGGCGCTGATGCAGATGGGCGAGCGCTTCGGGTGGGAGGGCGAGGAGGGGGAAATGGCGTGGGAAATGAGCAAGCGCACGCTGCAGGCAATGGCGGCGGGCGGGATGCACGATCAGCTCGGCGGCGGGTTTCATCGCTACTCGGTGGATCGCTACTGGCATGTGCCGCACTATGAGAAAATGCTCTACGATCAGGCGCAACTCGCGATAGCTTATCTGGACGGTTGGCAAATCTCCGGCGAGGTATTATTCCGTGAAGTGGCGGCGGGAATTTTCCGTTATCTGCTAGAGACGTTGCGCGATTCCGGCGGGGCCTTCCATGGGGCGGAGGATGCAGACAGCCTGCCTGCTGCGAAGTCGTTAGAAAAACGTGAGGGGGCGTTTTGGACATGGGAGGCGGGGGAAATTTCCACGCTGCTAGAGCCACGCGATGCGGCGATTTTTTCAGCGGCCTATCAGGTGGAGGCGCAGGGAAACGCGCGGCCTGAGAGTGATCCGCACGGCGAGTTGGTGAATCAAAACACGCTGTTTCGGGCGATGCGGGATGATGCGTTGGCGGTGATGTTTGATTGCCCGGAAGTGGAGATTCGGGAGCGGTTGGCCGCAGGGCGGGGGATTCTGCTGGAAGCGCGTGGACAACGCCCGCCGCCGCACCGGGATGACAAGATCGTGACAGCGTGGAATGGCTTGGCCATCGGGGCGCTGGCGCGTGGGGCACGGGTTTTTGGGCGGGAGGATCTGGCGGCGGCGGCGAATGCAGCGGCGGTGTTTTTGAAATGCGAGCTTTGGGACGGCGCAAATCTGTTCCGCACATATCGCGGGCAGCGGGGGCAGGTGCGGGCATTTCCCGCAGATTATGTGTTCCTGATTTCCGGGCTGATCGAACTCCACGCGACATCGCCCGCTGCGGGTTGGCTGGACTGGGCGCAGGAACTCCAGCAAGTGTTAGATGTCGGATTTTGGGACGCCGCGCGGTCGGGATACGTCATGCGCTCCGAGCTGGCGGGCGAAACCTTGATGGTCATCCGCGAAGACTATGACGGTGCCGAGCCATCGCCAAATCACCTGGCGGCGGAGAATTTGCTCAAGCTTGCGACGCTGCTGGATCTACCGGATTATGCAAAACGTGCCGAGGCCCTGCTGCGGGCCGGATCGCGGGTGTTGGAGACGCAGCCATTCGCCGCACCATTGTTGTTAGCCGCGCTGGATCTTCATGATCGCGGCGTGATGAAATTTCAAATGCCAGACTCCCCGTCAGCCGAGAGCTTGGAAAAATTGCGGGCCACCTATTTTCCGCGCGCGGTTTACGCCCCCGGCGTGGGCCGCGAGGTGGTGCTTTGCGAGGGCGTTACCTGCCGGATTTTCTAAATTTCCCACAATCCCACCGCTTCGCGATTGGCCGCTGTGAATTCATCCTGCATGGTCTGCCCATGAATCCGCAAGGCCCGCTCTCGCAAAAAATCTTCGCCGTCGCTAAGGAGCTCATTCCGGGTGGCGTGAACTCGCCGGTTAGAGCCTTCCGCAACGTCGGTGGTGAGCCGTTTTTTGTTCGTCGCGCCAAGGGCAGCCGCATCGAAGACATCGACGGCAAGCACTACATTGACTACATCGGTTCATGGGGCCCCAACATTCTCGGCCACGCCCCCATCGTCATCACTAACACGATCCACGAGGTCGCGAAGGACGGCATCTCCTTCGGCATCCCTAACATGTTCGAAGTGGAAATGGCCCGCACCATCTGTGACTGGGTGCCGTCGGTGGCAAAAGTCCGGATGTGCAACTCCGGCACCGAGGCCACGATGTCTGCGATCCGACTGGCCAGGGGCTTCACGCAACGCGATTGTATCGTAAAATTCGACGGCTGTTATCACGGCCACAGCGACTCGCTGTTAGTCGCCGCTGGCTCCGGTGCCCTCACGCATGGTGAGCCGGATTCCGCTGGCGTGCCCAAGGCCTTCGCGGAGAAAACCATCGTCCTGCCCTACAACGATCCCGCCGCACTTGAGGCGCTCTTTGCTGCGCGGGGTGAGGAAATCGCCGCCATCATCGTCGAGTCCTATCCCGCCAATGCCGGGCTGGTTTTTCCGCGGCCGGGTTACCTTGAGTTGTTGTCAGCGATCACGAAAAAGTATGGTGCGCTGCTAATTTTCGACGAGGTGATGACCGGCTTCCGCCTCGGCAAGGCGGGTGTGCAGGGCTTGGAAAATCTAACGCCAGATCTCAGTTGTTTCGGCAAAGTCATCGGTGGCGGACTGCCGGTCGGGGCCTTCGGCGGGCGCGCGGACGTGATGGACATGCTCGCGCCGATTGGCCCGGTCTATCAGGCGGGAACGCTCAGCGGCAATCCGCTGGCGATGGCGGCGGGCCTCGCGCAGCTTCGCGAACTCGAGCAGCGCTCGGGTTTTGCTCGGCTCGACTCGCTCGGTGCGCACTTCGAGGCCGGATTGCGCCAATTGCTCGCGGAAAAAGGTGTGCCCCACCGCTTCAACCGGGTCGGCTCGATGTTTTGCCTATTTTTCACCGACCGGGAAATCGTCAATGTCAGCGACGTGATGAAGCAGGATCTGGAATTTTTTAAAAAATTCTTCTGGGGTTGCCTCGACAAGGGCATCTACCTCGCGCCTTCGCCCTACGAGACCGGCTTCATTTCCCTCGCCCACACCGAGGCGGACTTGGACGACACGCTGACGGTGTTTGGTGAGGTGCTAGGGGGAATTTAGGATTACCGAAAACCTCTCAAAAACCCAGCGTTGACAACTGGGGGTGAAACTCATCTTTTAAAGACCAAACAAAGTTATTCCGTCATGAAAAAACACCCTCTCATCCTCGCCGCCTTCTCGCTGATTTTACCAGCCACTCTCGAAGCTAGAACCTGGAAGGAAGCCGGTTCTGACCGGTCAGTGGAAGGTAATTACGTGCGCACTGAGGGCGAGCTAGTGGTCATCGTGCAGTCGAGTGGTAAGTCCTTAAAACTCCCGCTGGCGAAACTCGCGGACGAGGACAAGAAATTTGTTGCGGATCAAGCTGCCGCCAAGCCGGATCCGGCGAGCGCGGACGTGTTCAAGTGGGAGACCGATCTGGAAGTGGCCAAGAAACGGGCCAAGGACGAGAATAAGAAAATCTTGGCGGATTTCACCGGCTCCGATTGGTGCGGCTGGTGCATCAAACTCAAGAAAGAAGTCTTCGATAAACCGGAGTTTCAGGAATACGCAATGAAGCACCTGATCATGCTGGAGCTGGACTTCCCACATGAGAAGAAGCTTCCGGCCAAGGAAAAGGCCCAGAACGATAAGCTCGCGGAGGAATTCAAAGTGGAAGGTTTCCCCACCGTCCTACTGATGAACTCCATGGGCAAGGAGATCAACCGCACCGGCTATCAAGACGGTGGCCCTGCGAATTATGTGGAACACGTGAAAAAGCTGCTGAAATAAGGGGGTTTTTCTCGGTGGGTGGGATAGGGGGAATCCGCCCCAAGGCCTCGCTAAAACGCCCGGCTCATTCACGGATGAAAGGAGGGCCGGGCGCGAGGTTTTCCCGGCCCGGCGACCGGTGATCGCCGTTACGCATCCAGTCTGAGTGCGGCTTTTTGGGCGGCGCTTTTCGCTTCGGTCTTGGTGCTATCGTCAGCAGTTAGGCGCATGCCGACGGGTTTCGAGACGCCGAACTCTTCCATAGTCACGCCATACATCACATCGGCGCGCGCCATGGTGCGCTTGGAGTGAGTGACGATGATGAACTGACTGTGGTCGATGAAGCGGTCGAGCACCTTGACGAAGCGGTTGATGTTAGATTCGTCGAGCGGGGCGTCCAATTCGTCGAGCACGCAGAACGGGCTGGGCTTGATCATATAAATCGAGAACAGCAGGGCGACGGCGGTCATGGAGCGCTCGCCACCAGATAGCAGGGTGATGGATTGGAGCTTTTTGCCGGGTGGCTTTGCAATAACCTCAATGCCAGATTCGAGCGGGTCGCTCTCGTCTAACAAGGTGAGGTCAGCCTCGCCTTTTTCGCCGAAGAGTTCCTTGAACATCGCACGGAAATTGATTTTGACTTGGGCGAAGGTTTCGGAAAACAGGCGTTCGGTTTCGATGTTGATGCGGTCGATGACTTCGAGCAGTTCGACCTTCGAGTTGACTAGATCGTCGTGTTGGCTCTTGAGGAAATTGTAGCGTTCCTCGAGTTCCTCGAATTCCTCGATGGCGTCGAGATTGACCGGGCCCATTGCATCGAGGCGGCGTTTGATATCGGCGACGATGGATTCGACAAAATCCCAATCCGGCTCGCCGGTCATTTCACCGGGGAGTTCGGCGTCGTCGTTGGTGCCGTCGATGACGATGGTGGGCATATCATCGTCCGCATTTTCATCCGACTCGTCACCGACGACGACCGACTGCCGGCCGCCGCGACCTTGGAGAGCTTTTTGCGAGGCAATGCTGGTGAGCAGCGCGTGGGCGTCCGGCTCGAAGGTGGAGAGGTCGATCTGGTGGCGTTCTTGGATGGTGGTGGCGAGGCTTTCGAGGCGAAGGTCGAGCTTGGTGCAGGCGACTTCCTCGCGGCCTTTTTGTTCGTTCACTTTCGCATGATCGCGGCGGATGGCGGCGAGCTGGGTTTCGGCGGTTTCGATAGATTCTAGCAGGACCGTGCGGCCTGCGGTACGGGTGTTGATTTCCACTTGCAGATCTTCGGCTTCGGCGCGGTGGGTTTCGCATTCCTCGTCCAAGCGGGCGTTCTCGGCGTGGGCGGCTTCGATGCGTTGGTCGAAGGAAGAAATTTCTGTCTCGCGACGGATCGCGAGTTCGCGAAGTTCGGATAGACGGGATTCCATCGGCTTCTGCTGCTCCTCGGCGGAGAGTTTCGCGCGGCGTTCCACGGCAAGTTCGGTGCGGAGTTCGTTGAGAGCCTCCACGATGTCCTGCTCACGGCGGACGATGGCTTCCGACTCGGATTGCAGGCGGCGGGATTCGTTTTCCACCGCTTCCAATCGTTCGCGGGCGGCGGCGAGTTCGCCTTCCAAATGCTCGCGGCCCTCGGCGGCGGCACGTTCGCGGTTTTCGAGTTCGCCGCACTCCCACTTCACGTTTTCGAGTTTGGTTTCGAAATTTTCCACCTCGCGGCTGGCGAGGCTGAGTTGGCCTTGCAGGGTCGAGAGATCGACTTTTTGGCGTTGGAGTCGTTCGCGGGAAACCTCGACTTCATCGCGGAGTTGTTCGAGGCGGGATTCGAGATCCGTGACACGGTCACGGGCGGCGGCGTCTGTGAGAGTGAGATTTTCAACCTCGGCGGCGAGCGAACGGACCTCGTTCTGAAGTTCGAGCACCGAGGTGCTGCCCTCGGCTCCAGTGCCGCCGCGCAGCATCCCCTCGCCGGTTAGAATGACGCCAGCGAGAGTGACGAAAGTCACGCCTGGATGAGCCTCGCGGAGACGCAGTGCGGTGGCTTGGTTCGGGACGATGAGGACCTTTTCCAGCAAGCGCTCGATGACGGTGGAAATACGTTTGTCGGATTTCACGCGGTCGAGCGCCCACGCCGTGGCTCCCTCCGGCAGGGCTTCCATTTGCGTGCCAGCGGAGTGGGGGACGAAGGACTCGGGCAGCACCGCAGCGACGCCTAACTGTTTTTCGGTGAGGCGGGTGATGATCGCTTCCGCCATCGCCTGGTCTTGGACGAGGACGGCCTGAAGGTGGTTTCCAAGAGCTGCCTCAATGGCGCGGGCACAGGCGTTATCCGCTTCGATGAACGAGGCGAGCACGCCATGGATACCGGGCTTGAAAGTATCGGGTTGACCAAGGCCTTTGAGCACGTTCTGGGTGCCTTTTTCAAAGCCTTCGCCGCTCTCGACGAGCTGGCGGACGGCATCGAAGCGAGCCGCACGTTGGGCGAGCACCTTGTTCGATTCCACGGCTGCGGTGCGGGCGGCATCGAGATCGCCGCGGGTGTGCTGGTAGGTGCGTTCGGCGATTTGGAAGGCTTCGGTGAGTTCGCCTAACATCGAACCGGTGGCTTCGACTTCACCAGCGATGCGGGCCTGCTCGGCGCGGAATTCTTCGAGTTCGAGATTGAGCCGCTGTTGCTCGTCGGCAAGGTGGCGGGCGCGTTCGCGGTTGCCCTCCAACTGGGCGAGGGCGCTTTCGATTTTCGCCTGCATCGAGGCGATGATCGTCTGCGTGCGGTTTGCCTCGCTACGGGTTTCGCGGAGGGTTGCCTCGATGCGTTCGCGTTCCTCGCGGGTGCCCTTGGTGCGGGTTTCCTGCTCGGCGAGTTGGATTTCCTTCTCGGCGATGATGCGGCTGAGGTGGTCGAGCGAGGCGTTGGCGGCGGTGAACTCGAATTCCTGTTGGGCGAGTTTTTCGCGGGTCTCGGCGATGTCCTCGTGGTTCTGGCGGATGCGGGATTCCAGTTCGGCCTTGCGTTCGTCATTGAAGGCGATGCGGCCTGCGGCGGAGTTCAGGGCGTTGCGGTGCTCGTTGAGGTGCTGGCGGAGTTCGGCGAGTTCCCCTTCAAAAATCCGCGCTGCGGTGCGGGCCTCAGTGACGGCTTCCTCTTTGGCGGGAAGCTGCCGTTCCAACTGCGTGTCGTGGACTTCGAGACTCCGGATCGAAACGACCAACTCGTCGCGCTCAGCGGTGAGTTCCACGAATTTCCGGTGGCTGAGGTGACTGTCGAGCACCCGGGTATCAGCGGCGAGCGCCTGATAGCGGCGGGCCTTGGCAACCTGGCGGCGGAGCGAATTCATCCGGCGTTCCTGCTCAGCCAGCACGTCGGAAACCCGCAGCAGGTTGGCCTCGGTGAACTCCAGTTTCCGCAGCGCTTCCTTTTTTTCGCGTTTGAATTTCGTGATCCCAGCGGCCTCCTCGAACACCGCGCGACGCTCTTCCGGCTTCGAGGAAAGAATCTGGTCGATCTGCCCCTGAGCCATGATCGAGTAGGCGGTGCGGCCGATGCCGGTGTCCATCAACAGGTCGTGAATGTCTTTGAGGCGGCAAAGTGTGCCATTGATTCGGTATTCCGAGCGACCGTCGCGGAACACCCGGCGGGTGAGGGCGACTTCATTGAAATCCACCTTCAGCGGGCCTTCGCAATCCGCCATGGTCAGCGTGACTTCCGCCATCCCGAGCGGCTTGCGTTTTTCCGTACCGTTGAAAATGACATCCGCCATTTCACCGCCGCGCAGGGCTTTGGCGGAGGTTTCGCCAAGCACCCAGCGGATCGCATCGACCACATTCGACTTGCCGCAGCCGTTGGGACCGACGATGCCGGTCACACCTTGGGCGAATTCGAACACGGTTTTGTCGGCGAATGACTTAAAGCCGTGGATTTCGAGAGTTTTAAGATACATGCGGATGGGTGGTTAAAGGTTGGCGTTGAGAGGAACGCTTTGAGAATAGGCCCGTATGCCGGTTCGGCAATGGAGGATCGGGAATGGCACAACATAGGGTGGTGTAAATCTCTATATGATACAATATGGAGTATTAAACGGTATTTTGCACTTCCAAAGTATTTTGTGATCAAGGCCGAAAATTGCCGCTATTCGTGGCTCATGCGGGGACGGCAGGATCAATCACCGCAGGAACCTCTGGAGTTTTACGAGACTCGGTCCTGCAAAACACTTTGCTGGACTCTGATTCTGTGCCACTTTTCGAAACCCACCATGCGACCCCATTATTCCTTCCTTGCCCTCGTCCTATTTCTTCTTTGCGGAATCGGCCTGCTCTGCGAGACCGCAAGCGCGGCAGTTCCTATCGAGCCGTCCAATCTCAGGGTTACCCCCCTCGGCGTGAATGCGTTCCTGATGGAATGGAATGATAACTCGACCGATGAAGTGGGCTGGGACATCCGGATCTCGCTCGGCAATACCACCACCCCGGCGCATTTCCTTTTCCTCCCGGCTCCGAATGTCACCTCATACGTCGTTTCCACCAACCCGGTGACGGGCAAACTACTCAGTTTTCAAATCGCCGCCTACAACGGTGACAGCGGTGCGGAAGTGATTTCCAATCCGACCTCGGTCGTGCAGGTGACGGCCCTATCGCCTAATACCTTCGGCGCACCGACTTTGCTCCAAGCGACTGACGTGGATGATGG
The DNA here is from genome assembly GCA_043758445.1 of Akkermansiaceae bacterium. GTDB lineage: Bacteria > Verrucomicrobiota > Verrucomicrobiia > Verrucomicrobiales > Akkermansiaceae > Luteolibacter. The sequence continues at coordinate 29,631 of JAYVNM010000124.1, forward strand.
CCAAATCCATTTCAACTGGCAGGATAACTCGACCGCAGAAAACGGCTACCTTTTGGAATATAAGGTCGGTTCGGACACCACTTGGACGCTGTACGAAAATTTGCAACCAGACACCACTTTCAGTTTTCCGCGGACGGGATTTTTACCAGCCACGAGTTACACGTTCCGCGTGCGTGCTTATATCCAGAATCCACTGAAATTCACTGCTTACTCGAATGAAGTCCAAGTCACCACTAAAAGTGTCCAAGCGCCTAGCAACCTTGTGGTGACCACCGAAAGCGACGGCGCGTTTTCCTTCAAATGGAAGGACAACTCGTCACTTGAAGCAGGTTTCGAACTTCAAAGCCAGACGGGCACCGCCGATTTCGAGTCGCTGGGAACGGTACCGACTAACACCACCTCGACCTCGACCATCGAGGGGTTTAAGTTCGATACCGCCTATCAGTTCCGCGTTCGCGGCTTTCGGATAGTCGGGACAGATACGGTTTACACGGATTTTACCAATGTGGTTACCATCACATCCAGCCTATTGGCGAAGCCCACTACCTTCGCCGGAACCACGGTAAGCGACACCTCGGTCAGTCTCACATGGTCTGATATATCGAAACGTGAAACTGGCTATGAATTAAATTGGCGCATCGTTGGAAACGTCAAATCCACCACCCTATCACTCAATCAGGACACCAAAGCTTACACCGTCACGGATCTCAAGCCGGGGACGCAATATGAGTTCCGACTTCGCGCCGCAGATTTCTTTTCAGGTGCTAAATCGACTTATACCCCATGGGTGAGTCTGCTAACCAAAGACGGGATCTCCGGCAATTTACATCCGCCGATTTTCCGCGGCAGTTCGTTTCACTATCAGATCCAGGTCTCACGGGTCAGCGCGTTGACGAATCTGACGGTTAGTGGACTACCCGGGGGACTTGTATATGATTCCACATTACATAAAATCAGTGGAACAACGACCGGGGACGGTGTGAAAACCGTAACCCTAAAAGCGACCTTCAGCGATGGCCAGTTAGTTACGAAACGCCTGATTCTCAGGATCATTCGTCCACCATCGCCACCAGTTGTCAGTCATAATTTCGCACGAGTCCAGCTTGCCGTAGGAGCAAATTCGCCCGTCTCCGTGACCGGGAAATTTTCGGATCCCGACACCATCCGTGCGGTTCGTCTGGCTACCACACAGGGCAATGTGGACATCATTCTTTATCCACTCGCCACCCCGCAGACGGTGAACAACTTCCTTGATTACCTTGACGCCGGGCGCTACAACCACACGTTTTTCCATCGCTCCATCGCGGATGCCACGGGTCAGCTTTTCATCGTGCAGGGAGGGGGATATGCCTACAGACCTAGCACTAATTTCACCGTGGTTCCTAAATTCGCGGCAGTTCCGAACGAGCCGGGAATTTCCAATCTCAAAGGGACAGTCGCCATGGCCAAAATCGGCGGCAATCCAGATAGTGCCACCTCCGAGTTTTTTGTGAATCTCGACAACGCCAATGCGGCCAACCTCGATGCCCAAAACGAGGGCTTCACCGTGTTCGGCCGGGTCGCGACACCAAGCTTAGCCGTGATGGCCGCCGTCAACGCGCTTCCCCGGAAGAACTACTCGGTCCTCATTGGCGCGGACACCATTTCTCTAGCCGATGTCCCAGTCACCACTGCCAGTTCCGCCATCCAGATCGAACCCGAATTCCTAGTGAAAGTCCCGACAGCCAGTCTTGCTCCGATTCTCACCTATCAGGTTGTCAGCGCGAACCCTGCGGTGGTTACCGCCACGCGGACTGGGACCACCATCACCGTTACCGGAGTGAAAAAAGGTCTCACTCACATTCATGTGACTGCCACGGATCTGGACGGGCAAAGCGTTACTCAGGACCTTCCGGTGACTGTGCAATAACAGTGGGCGTAACACCGGCTTCTTCGATTAATCCAAATGCGCATCTTGCATTTCATAACACCCCTCGTTACTTGCCTGCTTTGCGGCATCGGCCTGTGTACCGTAAGCGCACTCACGGCAGCACCGATCGCGCCCTCCAACCTCCGTGTGACGCCTCTCGGGGTGAACAGCTTTCTGATGGAGTGGAATGACAATTCGACGGATGAAGTGGGCTGGGATATCCGGATCGCATTTGAAAATAGCACGCCAGCGCATTTCGTTTTCCTCGCTGGTGAAAACGTCACCTCATATGTCGCTTTCACCGTTCCGTTAGCCGGGCAGAAACTGAATTTTCAAATCGCGGCCTACAACGGTGTCTCCGGTGCGGAAGTGATTTCCGCGCCGACCTCGACCGTGCTGGTGACAGCCCAGTCGCCTGACAAATTCGATCCTCCGACACTGCTACAGGCGACCGCCGTGGATGACGGCCAGATCCGCATCACCTGGCAGGATAATTCAACCTCGGAAGAACTCTATCAAATGGAGTACAAGCCCAGCACTGATAGTGCTTGGCTGGCGTTTGGAAATGTCCAGGTGGGTGTCAGCTACAGTGTCGCAAGCATCGGCTTCGAGCCTGCAACCAGTTATACTTTCCGCGTGCGGGCCTACAAAGAAAATCCCGTGACGGTGACAGCATACTCGAATATGGCGGAGGCAACTACCAAAAGCGTGCAGCCGCCAAGCGAGTTAGTCGTGACCACAGAAAGCGATGGCGCATTCTCTTTCAAATGGAAGGATAACTCGTCCATTGAAAGCGGCTTTGAACTTCAGAGCCAGACTGGCACTGCGGATTTCGAGTCGCTGGGTACAGTTTCAGCGAACACAACTTCGACGGTTCCCGTCACCGGATTTGCCTTTAATGCCGACTATCAATTCCGCGTGCGTGGCTTTCGCATTGTAGGGACGGAAACCAGATACACGGATTTCACCAATGTCGTCGCCGTCCGATCCACGTCGTTGGCGAAACCCACCGCATTCGCCGGAGCGGCGGCAAGTGACAGCTCGGTTGCACTCAGTTGGACGGATGTTTCACAACGCGAAAACGGCTATGAGTTGAATTGGCGCAAGGTTGGAACTACGAAAATCACCACCGCGACCCTTGCATCGGACTCCAAGTCCGTCACCCTTACCGATCTCAAGCCGGGCACCGAATATGAGTTCCGCCTCCGCGCCGCCGATCAGTTTTCCGGTGCTAAATCATCATATACCCCATGGGTGCGCATCCAGACCAAGGACGGCATATCGGGAAATTTCCACCCGCCGATTTTTTACGGCAGTTCGTTTTTCTATTCGATCCAGATTTCACGGGTCAGTGCGTTGACGAGTCTGGCTGTTAGTGGTCTTCCCGCGGGACTGGCTTATGATTCAACTAAACGCAGGATCACCGGCACCCCGACTGTGGACGGGATGAAAACCGTCAACCTGATGGCGTCCTTCAGCGATGGCTCGGTGGTCACCAAGAGCCTCATCCTCAGGATCATTCGCCCGCCAGCAGCCCCGGTTGTCAGCCGTGCTTTCAGTCGCATAAAACTTGCAGTCGCGGCTAACTCCACGGTTTCTGTAACCGGGAAATTCGCCGATCCAGACACTCGGAGTGCCGTCCGTTTTGCCACCACTCAGGGCAATGTGGATATCATCCTTTATTCCCGCGCCACGCCTCTAACAGTGAGTAACTTCCTCGCTTACCTCGACGTGGGGCGCTACGTCCACACGTTTTTCCATCGCTCTATCGCAGATGCCGCAGGTCAGCTTTTCATCGTGCAAGGTGGCGGTTACGCTTACACTGCGGCTAGCCATTTCACCGCAGTGACCAAATTTCCGGCGGTCGTGAATGAGCCGGGAATTTCCAATCTCAGAGGGACAGTAGCGATGGCCAAAGTCGCAGGCAATCCGGATAGCGCCACCTCCGAGTTTTTCGTGAATCTCGACAGTGCCAACGCGCTCAACCTCGATGCACAAAACGGAGGCTTCACCGTGTTCGGGCGGGTAGCCGGAAGTAGTCTGGTTGTCATGGAAGCGGTCAACGCGCTGCCTCGGAAAAACTACTCGGTCATCATCGGTCCCGATACGATCGCGCTCAACGATGTCCCCGTCACCACTGCCAGTTCCGCCATCCAGATCGAACCCAATTATTTGGTTAAAGTTCCGTCCGTCGGTTCTGCTCCGGTTCTCACCTATCAGATTGTCAGTGCGAACCCCGTAGTGGCGACCGCAACGCTGACCGGGGCTACCATCAACGTAACCGGCGTGAAAAAAGGCCTAACGAATATCCATGTTACCGCCACCGATCTAGACGGACAAACCGTGACTCAAGACCTCCCAGTGACCGTGCAGTGATTATTTTTTATCCTTTGCCCGCTGGAATCTGGCGCTGCGGGCGGACTCATCCGGGGGACTAACAACTTTCACTTCTTCCTGCGGCATGATGACCACCGGAGCGGATGGTTCCGCACGTTTCGGCTTCGCGACCTTCACGCGGGGGGCGTGCGGCACCCGGTCCGGCAGCGCGAACTGGGGCAGTTTCCACCCGGTCCTTGTTAGTAGGGCTTCTGCCAGTGTGATCAGCACCAGCGCGATTCCTAACGGCAGACGCAGCGAGGTTTCCGCCACAAACGGCGGTCGCAGCCAGGCCTTGGAAATGTCCAGCAGCTCGCGCCCGCCGGTTTGATTGGAGACGGCCCGCAGCTCGCTCAGGCGTTCCGGTTCGAAGGCCCACTCGACCGAAGAACCTACGCTCAAGGGGCCGAAGGGCAGGGCATTTTCACCGACCTGCACCGCGCCACGGACGATGCTACCTTCGTCCAGATCCCGCGTCAGCGAGAAATTGCCGGGCGCGATTCGCCGCCATGGAAGATCCAGCGTCGCCACGCCGGTATCGTCGCGCAGCCGGACCTTCGGCGGCATGGCGGAGAGTTTTTGCGACCACGCCGCCGTGTCGTATAACAGATCCAACGTCAGTCGGGTGCCGTCTAACCGATGCCGCAAAGCAATGCCCGGCGGCGTGTCCTCGCCCATCAGGAAACGTCCGAGCGTTTGCAGGAAATCGCCGTAGCCCGGCCAGTTCCGCGTGGTTTCTGAAAATTCCCCACCTAACGGAAATGACACCGCCGCGCTCCGCCCGAGTCCCCGCCGCGCGTGGGCGACCAACGGCGCAAGATACTCATCGGTGGACACCAGTGAGACCGTCGCATCCTCGCGGGCATAAGACAAATTGTAGCCATCCACCTGCTTGAACCAGTCCACCGGCTTTGGCGAAATTTCCGCCCAACGCCCCGTGGCCTGCGAGCCGACCGGGTCCTTGATAAAGGCCGAGCGGGCGATGGTCACAGTCTCCTGCGCGAATATTTTCGGGATGTCTAGCGGTTCGTTAGAAAAAAACATCCGACCGTTTCCCAGTTTCGCGATATCCTTCAATAATGCGGAATCGCTGTCTCGATCGGTGCCCAGCCCGATCACCGAAACCGTGGCCCCATTGTCCGTCATTTCCTTGAGCAGTTTTTTATAGTCACCCGGATCCTCGGAATCATTCGCATCGGAAAACAGGATGACATGCCGCGTACCAGCCGGGGATTTTTTCAACTCATCCCATCCCGCTTTGAGACCTTCATACACAAAGATGCCGCCGCCCGCCGACTTGATGCTGCGGACGCGGGCACCAAGTTCGGCCTTCTTGCCCTCGACGCGTGTCAGCGGAATGGTTTTCGTCGCCTCGCTATCAACCGCGAACACCGCGACCTGATCCATCGGCCCCAGCAAGTCGATGGCGTTCGCCGCGCCCGAGTCCGCCATGTCAATTTTCTCTTTGCCGCCGCCGATGCTCACGCTCATCGAACCCGAGCGGTCGATCACGATGGCCAGCGCGACCGCGAGTTTGCGGTGTTCGGATTTCAACTCCATGGACACCGGCAGCAGCGCGTCGATGGGGGATTGGAAATACCCACCCGAGCCGAAGGAATGTTCGCCGCCCGCCATCAGCAGCCCGCCGCCTTGCTCGCGGACGAAGAAATCCAAGGCTTTCATGAAATCTGTTGGCAACTCGTGGGCAGGGACGTTGTTAAGGATCACAGCTCGCGCGCCGGCTAACTTCCCCGGTTTCAACTGCGAGAGATCGGTCACGGTTTCGACCGTGAAATCGAGTGCCGCCAGCGCCTTCGCCACTGGATCTGCTTGATAGCGAGTGGCCAGAATGATGCGTGGCCCGCCGGTGATCTCGATCCAGCGGGTTGCGCGGTTGTTGCCGGGGTGGGCGTCTTTTGCCGGGCGGATCTCGGCCTGATATTCGTAGCCACCAGCCCGTGGAATACGGTCGGTGAATTCCACGGTCGCCAAGCCATTGACGAGGGTGACGGTGGACTCGGTTAGAGTCTGGCCATTGCGCCGCAAGATCAATGGGAAGGTCGTGTCGCCCGCGCCCCTAACAGTGACGGCGATCAGAAACGGCTCACCGACCTGAACGCGTTCTGGAAATCCCAGCCGAGCGACCCGATAGTCGTTCTCATTTTCCTCACGAACGAGGCGGTAGTCTAACGGGATTCCCCGCGCTTCCATCTGCGCGGCGGCTTCTTGCAGCGGCTCGGTGGCGTAGCCGTCGGTGAACAGTAGCACCCGCGATGGACGCTTCTCATCGGTCTGTGCGGCGATGGTTTGCAGCGCGAGTCCGGTTTTCGTCAATTTGCGCGAACCCGTGAATGTCGAGCCATCGGTACCGACCTCGGCCACCTCGCTGGCGAAGTTGATGAAATGCAGCGTGTCGCGGTGGCTGGGTTTTGACGATTCTAACAACCGTTGCCATTCAGGCAGGCCCCTGTCGATCAAGTCTTCCGTCGAGTCCGAGCGATCTAGCAGCACGTAGAGATCGAGCGAGTTCTGCTGGTGCTGGATGATGGGCTCGGTGAGCGCGATGACAGCGAGAACTAACAGCAATAACCGCAACGGACTCTGCAATTTCAGCCCGCGCCAGAACCACCCCAGCAAAGCAAGCGCTGGGATGAGCAGGAAATATTCGGGGGAGGTGAAGGTCATGCCGTTAATGTTTGTAATTTTATCAGATTATCCGGGGCCGCCAATCCACGACATGCGGCCATTTCGCGTCAGACTAATCTCACGAAACTCGCACTCTGGAAAACGAACAACCCAATGACCGTCTTCATAAATTGGAATCTGTTTGCCCCGTGGCTCAAGTCCGCGCCTGTGAAGTTCCAGTCGGGCTTGAATGATCGCCCGGTTTTCACTCATTCTTCCAAACAAATTCCAAAGCAGAATGAGAGCTGTAATGCCTGCGCATATTGAAAATCCGCAAGCTCCGATCTGAGATTTCTTCTCGGTGGTTAGCCGGTTTTCCATTAGGCGGAACGGCAGCAGGAAGACGGCAAATATCGGCAGCATCCACAGCCAGCCGCTGACAAGATAAACAAAGCTTGTGAATCCGTTGTCAGGAGGGTCCAGCACCATCATCCAGAGATTCAAGTAAACCCAGGATAGCGCGGCACAAATCAAAGTGGCTACTGTCCAAGGCAGCAAATATTTCCACTTGGCAAAGCAGATCCCTAGTGGAATTACGGCCAGAAGAAACATATAGATTTCTATGGGTAATAGATTCATAGATCTTGAAAGAACCATTTCATGCGGTAACGGTTTCCGGAGCCAAGAATTTCCACGAAACGAGGAGTGCGGCGATCAATAACAGCAGCCACACGCGCCACAGTGGATCGGGGCGGGTGTGGCGCTCGATGGTGGACTGGTTCATGGTATCGTCCGGCTCGGATTTGCCGCAGGTGGAAAAATCGGCCTCGCGGGTATCGGCGAAAAACACGGCGGCGTCCAACAGCGTAGTGTCATTCTGCCGGATGGTTAGAAAGCTGGGAATGACCGGGGCATTGGTCGTGGCGAGCGGGGAGGGGAGGGGTTTCCCAGTTAGATCGGTGGCGGTGATTTGGAGCGGCAGGGCAGGGACTGAGGTGATGATGATGGGTTGGCCGGTTTCCAGATTGGCGGAAGTCGGCGCGACTTTGGCTTCCCGAATGCTCTCGGCGAAGCGGTGGAGGAGGACGATGAAGGCGGGTTGATTGCCGGCGTTGGAGAGCCGCAGATCGAAGTTGAAACAAAGCTGGCGGGTGGCGGGTTGTTTTTCGGTGGCGGGTTTCTCACGCAGGAAAATGAGTGGGCGCTTATCCTGCCACAGCAGCACGGTGTCGCTCGGCAGGCGGTCGAGTTCGATGGTTTCGCGCACTAACAACGATTGCCAGTTGAGATTATCTAACAACTGGTGTGGCACAGCAACGATGCCGCCCTTGAGATAGGATCCGGTGCGGGTGCTGTCCTCGACGAAAATCACCGAGTTGCCCGGCGGCAGCACCGGATCGAGGGGATCATAAGAGGCGATTGCGAGATCAGCGGTGGCGGCATCGCTGGTGGAAACGGCGGCATCTAGGGCACGGAGGAGTTTGACCGTTAGGTCGGCGAAGGCGGGCGAGGTGGCGGTGAAGAGCGCCAGCGACTTGGGCTTAGGCGCGACCAGTGGCAGGATGTCATCCAAGGGAAAGCGATCCGGCGAGAGCACGATGCGAACGTTTTTCGCATCGGTGGGAAAGGCGGACTGGAGGGTGACGAGCGCGTTGGCATCGAGGTGCAAGGGATGCGGTTCGGTGCTACCGGTGGAGGTCTGGATCGACCAGGTGCGATCCACGGCAGCCTTGCTGTAATTTCTAACCAAGGCTCGCCAGACGAGTGCGCCTTCCTCGGTGGCAAAGGTGACACCGGTGAACCCCACGTTTTCCACCGGATCACCAATCGCGATCAAGCGGGCGTCGAAGGGCAGTGGCCCGGCTGGCGTATCGGTCAAATAGATCACAGTGCCTTCGCGGGACACCAGTGAGCGGGCGAGGCGCAACGCTTGAGTGGGATCGGTTAGGCCATCGAGCGGTTGCCATTTTTCCAACACCGCTTTGAGTTCAGCAGGCGAGGAACCCGCGTAGAGGCGGGGATGGCTGGGCAAGGATTCCATTACCGTCAGTTCGACTGTGGACGCCGGGCCTTGGAATTTCGGCAACTCGGCAGACAGGCGGGCGATGGCCTCGTTTTTAAACACGCCCATCGACGCGGATGAATCCAGCACGATGGCGATGCGCTGGACGCTGCCGGATTTCTGGAGTCGAGGTTCTGCTAGAAACCAAGCCAGCAGCAGCACGGCTAACAACTGCATCCACAGCGGGATCGACGGGATGATTCGCTCCAGCCTTCTGCCGCTGGCGGCGTCGCGCTGGGTGCGCTCCAACAGAAACAGGGTGGCAACCGGAAGTTCGACCGCTTTCCGCTGAAGGAAATGGATTGCCAGCACAGCAGGGATGCCGAGTAACGCGAGCAGACCGAGGGGATTGGCGAGAGTGAACAAAGATGTGAGGAGGTTGCGGCTTGATCGTTCCTTGCGGCTTAACCGATAAGATCCCCGATGGAACCGAAGTCCGGCGTGAACAGGCGCTTGTAGGTCCTCGCCGCATAACCATCGGTCATGCCTGATAGGAAATCACAGACCAGCCGTGCTCGCGCCGCCTCGTTTGGGGCTGCGGCGATTTCTGCGGCGGTGTCTGCGGGCAGAAGTTGAAAATCTTGGCCATCGATCGTGCCTTGCGAGATATATCTTGCCCCCAGCACTTCCCATAACTGGCGCAACATCCGACTGCCCTTATGCTCGAGTTGTTTCAACTGTGGTGCCAGGAATACGACCTCGAAGGCGAGCCGCTTGAATAATCTGGATTCGGCCTTCACGGAGTCATCAATCGCCAGACGGTAATGATAACGGTTGGTGGTGGCGCTGAGGAAATTGACATCCGTTTCCAAGCGCGTTGACTGGATATATTTGCCAATTCGTTTTCCGACAAAGGGGTCCACCCGCTTTTTTCGGATCGCACGCATGAGGTCACCGAGCGGTGTTGCTTCTCCCGTCGCTTCACCTTGACTTTCCGCCCAGGCCTCGATTTTCTCGATGTTTAAAAACCCAGCCCGCACACTGTCTGATAGATCGTTGAGTGAATAGGCGGTGTCATCCGCCCAGTCCATCACCTGACATTCGATGGACTTGAAACTGTCTCTAACTGACCCCGGGGTGAGTTCCGGTGGGAAGTCGATTCCGCCCATCGCCCAGTCGAGATATTGCTGCTGGTTATCATAGATGAAATGATGCTCCGGTTGCTCGCCGAGTTCTATCCGGAGTGATTTGTATTTCAGCACTCCATCGAGAAAGGCCCGCGTCGGATCCATGCCGCTACGTTTTGCGGAAAATATCCGTTCGGTTAGCAAGCGTAGCGTCTGGGCGTTGCCCTCAAAGCCACCGTGCGCGTGCAGCAAATGGTTCAAGGTCCGCTCGCCGGCATGGCCGAACGGCGGATGCCCGAGATCGTGCGAAAGACAGATGGCCTCCACCAAATCCGGGTCGATGAAGAAATCATCTCCCAAGTGGCCATCCGGGCGGCACCTTAGCCAGTAGGAAATCGACTTCCCGATCTGCGCTACCTCCAGCGAGTGCGTAAGCCGCGTCCGGTAGAAGTCATACTCGCCGCTCCAGAAAACCTGGGTCTTGTTTTGGAGGCGGCGGAATGTCGGGGTATGCAGCACCCGATCGCGGTCGATTTGGAATGGTGTCCGGTAATCGGCCCCATCGACAGCTCCCGATCGCCGTTCCGTGTCAAAAGCTCCATAAAATCGGTTCAACATTTGCCGGATTATTGAATCTCAAGCCGCCGCCCGCAAACCTTTCCTGCGGGCGCATGGATCATCGCCATTTCCCTGATGATCCTCGCGTTTTCCCTACGGCAATAAGTTTCATCCTGGATTACCCGCCGTAATCCGCCACACCGCGAAGCCTGCGGAGGCCAGCAACACGCCGAGGGTGATACCGCCCGCGATGCAGTCTATCATGTTAGAGCGTGGCCTCTCCGGTGAGGATGAGGCCGGAAAAACGATGGCCGCGTAAAGCATTCCGGCGAGCAATCCGCCAGCGTGGGCCGCGTTGTCGATGAAGCGGTAGCCGACAAGTCCAATTAGCGCAATCAGCACCACCCCGGCGGCGAGACGGCGGCGTGCGCCACGCGGGACCAACCGCGCATGCAGGGTCTCGAATACTAACAAAAACCCTAGCCAACCCATCAGTCCGCCCGACGCGCCGACCGAAGGCGCGGCCACCAGACGGGCGGATGCCACGCCGCCGACGCTGGCCGAGAACAGGAAAACCATGGCCAAGTGCGGCCACCGCGCGAAGACTTCCACGCGTTTTCCGAGATACGCAAGCGCCGCCGCATTCATGAGGAAATGGACGACGTTGCCATGCAAAAACGGTGCCGTGAACAAGCGCCACCACTCGCCTTGCGCATGGCTGTCCTTCAACAGTCCTGCCGCAGCGAGGGAATCACTGGGCAATAATTGCGCCAGGCCCACGACGGCAATTAGTCCTAACAAAACCCTCGTCACTGGCGCGGCTTGCCGGTCCAGCCACGTTTCAAAGCGGAGCGTGGGGACGGCGGCGGCGATTCCCGCCTCTGTCCAGTTCGCCATCTCGGCCCGCCGTTTCCGCGCCTGATACCACGGGATGAGGGCGAAAATCAGAAACACCAGTGCAGCAAGCCCGACCCCGGTGGATTCGAGCGTCCTGAGTGCCGCGTCTTTAAACCGTGAACCCGCGTCCGCAGCGGCGGATGTTAGAATATAGCCGCCATAAAACTCCCGGACCCCGAAGCCGCACAAGATCAGCCCGCCCCAGCGCATTTTACGGGTCGCGTCCGCAAGATCAGCGCGGGTCCAGCGCTCGCGGGCAGATCTCAAGGCCCCGCCCATGTCGGCAAGTTCTTCCGGGAGAATCATCCGTTGATAGCCGGGTGCCCAGACGAGGGTCACGATACTGTCAGGGTCGTCGCGAATCGCGATGGTTAGAGCGTCGCTTGAATCGCAGGCATGGGAGCGGCCCTTGGCATCCAGCCAGCCGTAGCCATCGGGAGCGGGTGGAAAAGCATCCTGCCGCGCCCAGACCGGGGCATCGGGATTTTCCTGGATCGGCGCTTTCAATCCGGAAGCGAGTGGAGGCTACTTCGGCGGTTCTACTGGAGCAGACGCCGGTGGAGTCGCAGGTGCCGGCGGTGCCACCGGTGCTGGTTCGGTCGAAGGTGGCGGTTCAGGCGCGGGTGGCGTGTTCTTGGGCGTCTCGACCGGTGCGGGCGTCTCGACCGGGGCCGGGATTTCCTTCGGAAGTTCATCGCCCAACGATTTCGGAAGCGCCTTGTCAGCGGGCTTTTGCGGCTTCGCCTGCTCCGCCTTGGGCGTGGCGTCGGCCTTGGTGACGGTGCTGTGGGTTTTGTTCTGCTGGCCGATCAATACCGCAAGCGTCAGGCTCAGGAGGAAAAACAGCGAACCCAGATAGACGGTGCCGCGTTGGAGGACATTGGTCGTGCGCGCGCCGAAGACTTGGTCCGTCACGCCACCGCCGAAGGCCGCGCCCAGACCTTCCTGCTTTGGCCGCTGCATCAGAATGACCAAGGTCATCAGCAAACAGACGACGACGAAAATTACGAGCAGTAGGTTGATGCTAATAGTAAGCCAGTTGATCACAGCAAAAGTCATGGCGCGGGACTATGGGTGGCGCTTCCGACCTTGTAAAGCGGCGAGTTTTCGGAAAATCGAGGGCTTTGCGGCGCACATCTCGCGTTTGGGCAGACTTTTGCGCTTGTCAGGAGGCTAGAGCGGGAAAAGGCAGAGGAATTCGTGACTCATATTTGATCGGAATTTTTGGGGTTTTCGCTCGCCTGAAGCCGGGCATTGCGTTCATTTTGACCGTATGAAAATTTCACAATTCCGATCAATGGGGGCATCGTTGCTCATGCTGGTGGGAATGATGAGCATGCCGGTGGCTGCGGATTTACCGTCGTTGCAGGATACAAAATGGTTGGGATTTTTCCAAGGGTTCGAGACCAAGAAAATTGTTATGCCTCTTCAATTTTCTTTTGGAGTTCGTCGGCGCTGTTCTCGGCATCATCCCAGCTAGATTCGCTGGAACTAGAATCGTAGCTTCCACGGCTACTGCTACTACTTCCACTATAAGGATAGCATTCTCGGGCTGTCTTCATCGTCTCGATGGCCAGCTTTGCCGCCAACTTGGCAATGTCTTCGCTGGAGGCAGCCTTCGTCTCGACCTCCTTGAGTTTTGCGGCCATGTCTCGGACGCTGAATGACTCAATTCTATCACTAAAAAATATAACCAAAAAACAGAAATACGAAGCAATGGTCATAGTAATCAACCAAGCAGATGGGTCTAAACGAACCATCGACATGACGGACCCTGCGACACCAATCGCAGAGAAAATAAAGGCAGCTCCATACTTCATGGCGGGAATATCAGTTGTGGCTATAATGGCTCCGGTTGTAATTGCGACTGGTCTGCTCAAGAGGCTGGGTTCTGGAGTTTCTCAGCGCAACAGTATTAGTTCATACACGGGCATATCGAAAATCGAGTTGCAGAACCGTGTTTCATTGAGTTAGATAGCTCGGGAACCCTATGGGTGTCAATCATTTCCGGCGATTTTTCCGAGGTTTTGGCGAGGCTTGGATTGATTTGCTATTACTTATTAATCTGGACTGCTTATCAGCAAGCCAAGGGCGGCGAGGTGCGCAGTCTGCCGGAGCGGGTGCGTGACGCGGTGGACCGGGCCGGAGCGCGGCAAGGGAAGGCGGATCGGACTCGTGAGACCTATGGCCGTTGGTTGGCGCAATTTGCCGTGTGGGCTGGAGATGAGAAGGCGGTCATGAGGCCGGAGAAGGCGCGGGATTTTCTCGTATGGCAGGTGACGGAACGGAAAGTTTCCTTCGCCACGCAGAAGCAAGGGCTTAACGCGCTGGCGTTCTTTTACAAGGCTGTCTGTGGGATGGAAGCGGTGGATCTGGAGGTGCGGTTGCGCAAGACTCCACCACGGCTGCCGGTGGTGTTAGAGGTGGCAGAGGTGATGGCCGTGTTGGATAAGATCGACAAGAAATACCGACTGATGGCGCGCATTCAGTATGGGAGCGGACTGCGGCTGATGGAACTGGTGCGGCTGCGGGTGAAGGATGTGGATGAGAACCGTGGCATCATCACCGTCCGCGAGGCGAAGGGAGTGGGAGCGATGGGGGGGAAGAGTCCGCTGGATCGGATGGGGGGATGATCGGGGACGTGGCAGAAGAGGGAACCGCGAAAGCGCGAAGGTCGCTAAGGAGACGCGATGGAAGATGGCGGGATTTTGCAGTGTGGATGGGAGAGTAAGGTTCCGAGTGGATTTACGTCCGATCTTTAAGAGTGAGCCTTGGAGCAAGATGCGCCAAGCACGGTCTGGAGCGAGACGCTCCAGCCACGACACGCGCTTACCCGGGAAGGCTGACATGCGGAGACGCTGCCGCCCTTGGTCGTGTCTGCCAGATGGCGGGGACACGGGGAGATCTTTTCCAATATCAGTTGCCTGACACAAAGTGACTAATGTCCCGGAAAGGTCATTTTGCGACGAGCACGAGGAAGTTTCTAACGGGTCGATTCCACGGTGGGCGGCGGGACATTGGGCCACCGGGGATGGTTTCTGAAACCCACAGGTCGGCTGACCTGCCGCCATCTAGATTGAGGGCTTGTTTGACTGGCCAGCCTGCGGGGTGGCCGGTGGCGAGTGCTTGGCCAAGGCTGGCGAGGGTGCAGGCCGAGCCGTGGCCGAGCCACCAGCGGGTGCCGCCGTCCCATAATATTACGGTGCGGGCGCTGGCTTTGGTGGCTTCGAGGCCGCCGATGGGGTGGCTGTTTTCGACGAGCAGAGGCCCGGCTTGAAGGCAATTGCGAGTGGCTGTTGCCGCCGTGCGGCCGAGGGCATCCCGGCGGGCGATGGCGGTGCGGCCGGAGAGAGTTTCATACCAAACGCCGCTACCAAGCGACGAGGCAGCATTCCACGCTCCGGCGATTTTCCCAGTAGCCACAAGCAGCCCGAGCGGGGCACCTTCCGGGGTGAAAAATCCGGCGTTCACGGCGGCGCTGCCACCGAGCGCCCGTGCGGCGGCGGCGGCATCGGCGTATTGGCTGCCGGGGCCGTGCGCTTGGTCGGCCACCACGAGTCGCTGGTTGCGCGAGTCGAAGGCGACGCCCTCGAAGGTGATGCCGGAAATTTCTAACACCGTGGCGCGGGTTGAAGTGGCGGGGATCGTGGGGGCCGGAGCCGGTGGTTCGACCGGTGGAATGCTCTTAATTTTCAGCGGCGGGGAAGGCTTGGTTGTTGCCACGGGCGCCGACGGGAAACAGCTCACCAGAGTGAGGGCTACCAATCCGGTTAGGGAAAATTTCATTGCTGCTGGTCGCACACCAAGGACGCCTTGGCAAGCGTGGTGCGGCAAGCGGGTGTAACTGAAAGTGGTCGGCAAAGGGGGGCGCACGCGCCCTCGCCGGAGACTTGTCGATCCCACCTTAGAAGTATGAAAACACTGACAACAACGAATGGCGGGTCCGCCTCCGTAGCGCGAGGGCGCACTACGGGACACGCGAGGGCGCGTATGCTCCCCAAATGAATGCCCACCACTTTCAGTTACACCTGCGGCAAGCGTGGTGCGGCAAGCGTTATTGGCGGGCCACGTTGGATTGCCAGAGGGGCGACTGCGGCAAGTCGTTAGGGCGGCAGACGATGATGCCGGTATGTTTCGAGGCGGCATTGAGGTAGTCGGTGATGGGCCGGTCGATGATGACCATGTGGCCTTTGTCGCGGTCCGAGGTGGCGTGGGTGAAATAGGCGCGGTCCTTGAGCCGGACAATCATCCCGACGTGCGAGGTGTAGCTGGCGGTTTCGCTGGTGGTGATCGCACAGATGTCGCCATTTTGCAGGTATTTCTCGGCATCGCGCACCTTTGATTTCGGCACCTGATAGACCGGTAAGTTAGAGACTTGAGCCTCGATTTTTCCCATCGGTGCGATCAGTGACGGATTGGAGCGCAGGTAGCGGTATGCCTGCCATTGCACCGTCATTTCATGAATGTCGCGGTGCATTCTAACGGCTCCGGGAATCCGCGAGGTGATGTTGGCGGCGTAGCCCCGGCGCTGGTTGTCATAGAAAACCTCCTCTAACTGATGCATCCGGCTTAGGTAGCTACCGGTGCAGACGCCGTTCCGATAGCGCTCGATTTCCACCATGTGGAGCAGATCCTGTGGTTTATACGGGGCAGGCTTGAAGTGGAGCATTCTGGCGATGGCCAGCGAGTTTTCATAGTAGGTCCAACAGTCCACCGCCTTGAGATTCGCGACGGGGGATTCGATCCGGTCATCGACTTCCAGCGAGTAGTTTTGATAGGGCGTGCCGATCAATTCGCGGGCGACGCGGATCGTCCGCTCGCCGAGGGGCAGGCTGCGCCAGTTCTCGCGCTCGGCCTTGGCGACGATGGCTTGAAATTTCGCGTCACCTTGAAATACGGTGGGCAGCGGCAGGCGCGGAGTCGAAGGCGGCGGGACCGCGACCTGGGCCAGCACGCCGCTGGTTCCGCAGGCGGCGAGCACTAGGAAAATGGGCATGAACCTTGATTTCATGGGGTTCTTATAGCCGATTTCTCGATGCGAGGAAAGGGAACAATCGGGAAAAATCACGTATCGTTAGATTTTCCTTCAGCCCCCCGCATCAGCAGCGACTCGAAGACATACCATTGCCGCCAGTGTTGGCGGACCATGCCCAGGATCGTCGCCGCCCAGATATGCGCCGCTGCGTCATCCGCGCCGCGGGTTCTGGGTGGGAGTTCTACGGGTGGCAGGACGACCACGCGATACCGCCGCCAACCCTCGCGTAGGATGATGAGTGGGAAGCACGGTGCGCCAGTGGCCCGGGCGAGCACCAGCGGCCCTTTAGGCAGGCGCAGCGTCAGGCCAGGCTCTACCTCCACGGTCATCGGCGAGACGTCGAAGAGCACCCGGTCGCCCTGCACCGCCACGATGTTGCCGGCGGCGAGCAGGTGGGCCAGCTCGATGCCTAGCAGATTTCCAGGCTGATTGTAGAGCGTGCGGAAATGCGGGTTCAGTGCTTCCTTGCGTTGGATTTCCGCGTCGCGGAGGCGCTGGGTTTCCGGCTCCCGCTCCGGGGCGCGCACCGTGTAGAGCGTGCGGGAAAACCGCGTGGCGAAGACCGGGGCGGCGATGTCGTAATTTCCCATGTGGGCGGTTAGGATGATGCAACCTTCCGTCCGCTGCGCCAGATCTTGCAGATGCGCCAGCCCTTCCACGGCCCAGTCAATGGCCCCTGTCCCGGACTCGTAGCGTTGCGCATCCACGAAGGTCAGGGCGAAATTCCAGAACACTTGCCACGCCCCGAGCCAGGCTCGCCATGCGCCCCAGCTTGGATGCAAGGCTCGTAGATTTCCCGTCACCGCCTGTCGTTGGGTCTTGCCGAGCAGGAAAAACCCGAGGGCCCAGCCGCCGATCAGGACCGGCTCGAGGAACCACGGCGTCACCTGCATCGCGTGCAGGAGGAACCGCGTCGGCAGATCGCCGAACACTCCCAAGCGGGTGCTCCATCGTGATTTTTTGCCGTCCGCCACCTGCCGTGAGCAAACCCGCCTGCCCCGCATCCTGCAAGCCGGGCTTTTCCTAACGAGTGTGACTGAAAGTGATGAGCAGTCTGCTGGGGAGCACACGCGCCCCGCGTGTTCCGTCGTGCGCCCTCGCGCTACGGCGGCTGACCGCCCATTCGTTGTTTATTGTGCTATCGGGCCTCCAAGCTTGTGTCCACCGGTCTCCGGCGAGGGCGCCGGAGACAGCACGCGAGGGCGCGTGCGCTCCCCTTTTTCCTAACTGCGTGACGCCTCGAAGCCGATGTCTTCTAACAACCCGACACCTGCGACCGCGAGGTTCGCGAGTTCGTCGCAGCGTTCGTTTTCTGTGTGGCCGGCATGGCCCTTCACCCAGCGCCAGTCGATTTTGTGATCGGCGATCACCGCCAGCATGCGCAGCCAGAGGTCTTGGTTTTTCACCGGTTGCTTGGCTGCGGTTTTCCAGCCGCGTTTTTTCCAACCGGAGATCCAGTCCTTGGAAATCGCGTCGATGAGGTATTTCGAGTCTGAGTGAAGTTCGACTTCGCATGGCTCTTTCAGAGTCTCCAGCGCCGCGATTGCGCCCCGCAGTTCCATCCGGTTGTTGGTCGTCAGCCGATAGCCTGCGGACAATTCCTTGCGGTGTTTGCCGCAGACCATCACCACGCCGAACCCGCCCGGCCCGGGGTTACCCTTGCAGCCGCCGTCGGTGTGGATGATCACGCGCTTCATCGGCGGCGAAGCTGGCAATGTGCTCACGGCATGACAAGCGAAACGGGTTGGGAAATTTATCACACCGGGTTAGTCCGGGTGGGGTTGCGGGTTTGGGCCGGATGTGTAGAATGCGGGCGTGGCGGATTTTTCCTTAACATTTCTGGGGACGGGGACATCGGTGGGCGTGCCGGTGATCGGGTGCGCTTGTGCGGTGTGCCGCTCGGCGGATGTGCGCGATAATCGGACGCGCGCCTCGGTAGTGGTGCGGGGTGGGGGGCGGACGCTGTTAGTGGACACGGGGCCGGACCTGCGAGCTCAGGCGCTGCGGGAGAATCTGCGGGAAATCGACGCGGTGATTTACACGCACGGGCATCTGGATCACGTGGCGGGCTTCGATGAGCTGCGGGCCTTTTGCTGGCGGCGCGAGGAAAAACTACCCCTTCATGCGACGGCTGGCTGCATGGCGATCTTGCACGCGATGTATGGCTGGGCCTTCGCGGAGGAGAGCCGGAAGGAAGGCTATGTCTGGCCTGAGGCGCGCTTGATCGAGGGGCCGTTCGCCTATGGAGAGTTAGTGGTGACGCCGCTGCCGGTGGAGCATGGGAGTGTGGAAACGGTGGGATTTTTATTCCAATGCGGCAGCGGGAAACGGCTGGCCTATTTGCCGGATGTGAAGCGGATTCCCGAGGCAACGATGAGTTTGTTAGAAAACGTGGACGTGCTGGTGGTGGACGCGTTGCGAACGGTGCCGCACGGGACGCATTTTTCGCTGGAGGAGGCGCTGGCGGCGGCGGCGGCGATGCGAGCCGGGGAGACGTGGTTGACGCATTTGACACACGAATACGAATATGCGGTGTGGGAGGGGAAACTGCCGCCGGGCGTGCGGCTGGCGTGGGATGGGTTGCGGATTTCACTATAAAGCCATGCTGGTCTTGCATGGGGCGGGGTTCTGGCCATGATCGCGGGCATGAGAATGTGGGTCGTGGGATTGCTGCTGCTGGAGGGGATGCTGTTGGTGGCGCGGGGTGAGATCCTGCCGGGGGCGGTGGCGGTGCTTTACAATGCGGCGGTTCCTGAATCCCGAAAGCTGGCGGAGGAATACCGGGCGGCGCGGGAGATCCCGGTGGAAAATGTGATCGCCCTGGACATGCCGGTGACGGCGGACATCTCGCGTGAGGATTATGAAAAGTGGATTCTAACACCGCTGCGCCGCGAGTTCGAGACGCGGGCATGGTGGAAGCGGCAGCCGGAAACGGGTGGGGTGCTGGTACCAGTTTTGAATCGGATTCAAGTCCTAGTGACGATGCGCGGGGTGCCGCTGCGGATCATGCCAAGGCCGAAGCCGCCGGAAAAAGCGGCGGCCCCGGGAGCTGCGCTGCCTGCGCCGGTGGCGAATCCCATCGCCACCCGCGACGAGGCCGCAGTGGACTCGGAACTGGCATTTTGCGGCGTGGAGGGACTGCCGGTGGAGGGTGTATTGCAGAATAAGTTTTACAAATCGGAGCGGTCGTTTTCCGAGGCGCGTTTACCCGATATGATGCTGACCGCGAGGATCGACGCACCGACCATGGCGACCTGCGAGAGGATGATCCGGGACACGGTGGAGGTGGAGAAAACCGGGCTGTGGGGGCGGGCGTATGTGGACATTGCCAACAAATTTCCGCAGGGCGACGAGTGGTTAGAAACGGTGGTGAAGGCGGACGCCGCGTGCGGTATCCCGACGGTGGTGGACCGCTTCAACGACACTCTGCCAAAGTGCTATCCGATGACTGAGGCGGCCCTCTATTATGGCTGGTATGACTACCATGTGAGTGGACCATTTTTAAACAGCCGCTTCCAGTTCCGCAAAGGCGCGGTGGCGATGCACCTGCATTCGTTCAGCGCGGAGCAATTGACGGACAGCACGAAGAACTGGAGTGGTCCGCTGTTAGAGCGCGGGGCCGCAGTGACGATCGGCAATGTCTATGAACCGTATTTGCACCTCACGCATGATTTTGGCATTCTCCAGCAACGTCTGCTCGATGGCTATACTTGGGGCGAGGCCTGCTGGATGGCGATGCCGGTGGCGTCGTGGCAAGCAGTGGTGTTAGGCGATCCGCTCTATCGGCCCTTCAAGCATTTGGATGGCCACGGCGTGAAGCAGGAGGGGGATTTGGAATTTCGTGCGCTGCGGGCCGCAGGGGTGGAGTGGAAGAACAACCCCTTGGAGCGCGAGAAGCAGTTGGAAAAAGCGGCGGAGCGGATGAAGAGCGGGACGCTGGCGGAGGCCGCGGGGCTGGATTTGATAGAGCGGAAAGATCCTGAGGGCGCGGCGCGGTGTTTCCGCCGGGCGAAGTGGTTTTTCGTGAAAATGGAGGACAAGCTGCGGCAGGATCTGGAGCTGGTGGCGCTGGACCGTGCGGCGAACCGCAAGGATATCGCGGTGCGTGGTCTGCGGGACGCGCAAACGGCCTACGCCGATTTGCCTGAGGCGGAGTCGCTGAAAGGTTGGCTGGATATTCTGGACCCGCCGCCACCACCACCGGCGGACCCGACGAAGGCACCGATCCTCAAGAAACCCTGAGCAATCCCGGCTACGATTATGACTTACGGTTATTTGTTGGAATCGGTTTGGCATCCGCCGCTGGCATTCGCGGAGACGGCGGCGGGCGGGCTGCCGCCGGAACTGGAATTGCAGGCTCTGTGGTTCGCGGGGACGCTGGGCAGGGAGTTCCGGACGACGACCGGAAAATCTGTTAGGATCGTGCAGTTTGGCGAGTGGAATCGGGGCGCGGGTCCGGATTTCATCCAAGCGGCAGTGGAAATCGACGGCGAGCTCCGGACCGGGCCGCTGGAACTGGACCCTGTAGCGGGGGATTGGGAGGCGCACGGCCATGCCGAGAATCCGGCGTTCCGGGATGTGGTGCTGCATGTGGTTTTCAAGGCGGATGCGCGGCGGCCATTTACCCGGACCTGCGATCACGGCGAGGTTCCACAGGTGGTGATTACGGAAATGCAGCTATCGGACGCGATGAATCGCCCGCAGCGTGAGGTGGCCATCGCGCATCCGGGTCGCTGTGTGTTTCCGCTGAAAAATCTGCCGTTAGGGGCGATTGGGCGCTTGTTAGATGAGGCGGCCGTTTTCCGCGCGAGCGGTAAGGCGTCGCGCTGGCTGCGGACGGCGGATGCGCACGGTCGGGACGCGGCCTTGTTCCAAGCCACGGCGGAGACGCTCGGCTACCGGGGGAATGCGCTGGCGATGCGGCTGTTAGCCCAACGCACGCCGCTGGCCCTGCTGAAGGCGGACGATGCTGCGGCGGAGGCGGTTTTGTTCGGCACGGCGGGTTTCCTCTCCTCCGACCTGCACGAGCAGGCCCCGCCGGACACCCGCGACTACCTGCGCGGGCTATGGGATACGTGGTGGAAAAGCCGGGCATCTTACGAGGCCACGCCGGACCGTGCGATCCCATGGCAGACCCACGCCCAACGCCCGGCAAATCACCCGCACCGGCGGGTCGGTGCGCTCGCGGCGCTGGTGAAAGTGTGGCCACAATACCGGCGACTGGCGCTGGCCCGGCCCTTTGCCGCAAAGCCAGTGATCGATTTTTTACAAGCGCTGGAGCACGAATTCTGGACCCGTCGGCACACCCTTACGTCGGCGATTGCCAAGCAACGGGTGGCCTTGTTCGGCCGGGATCGGGCGCTGGAATTGATCGCAAACCATCTGGCCCCGCTGGCGATGCACGAGGACGGCATGAGCTATCAAAGTTATACCAAATTGCGGAACTCTGCCGCCAACGACAAGGTGAAACGCTGCTCGCTGCGGCTCTTCGGCTCGTCAAAAGCGGCGGCCCCGTGGCTGCGACGCGTCTGTCACCACCAAGCGCTGCTCCAGATTTATCAGGATTTTTGCTTGGAGGATTTCTCTGACTGCAAGGACTGCCCGTTTCCAGAACAACTCACGCAATGGCGGTGAAAGATTCACACATGATCATCCAGCTCAATGGCCAGCCGCACGGGATCGGGAGCGAAATCTCGGTGCTCGAATTATTGGAAAGCCTCGGCCTCGGCGGCAAACCGGTGGTGGTGGAACTGAACGAGGAAGCGGTTTTCCCCCGTGACTATGCGAACGCCCGGATCGCTGCTGGCGCGCGGGTGGAAATCGTCACGCTGGCTGCAGGTGGCTAGGCCTGCCGAACCTTGGGCCGAAATTTTAAGGGAAGGGTCTTTTTGGCGCTGTGAGGTTTTTTCCCTTGCAACAGGCGGGCGGAGAATCCCATCGTCCGCCCGCGTCCGTAAGGCGCAAATTCCGACGTAGCTCAGCGGCAGAGCGGGTGACTGTTAATCACTAGGTCCTTGGTTCGATCCCAAGCGTCGGAGCCATTTGCCCCAATGTGGCAAAGTGCGACAGGAGGCGACTAACTAGCTCATTTAGAGCAGGTTGCGCCGCCACTCTGGTGCCGTCTTGCGCGACAGTCTGCGACTCCAAATGACCCCCTTTGACTAATTCGGGTGACGACTGGGGTGACACCTTCTTTCCGTTAGTCATGCCCGGCATCAGTGCGACGGACGCCGCGAGGGGTAATGCTGCTTGATCGACATACGCCTTGGCCGTCAGTTTTGGGTCACTGTGCCGCATCAGTTGCATGGCGACTGGCAAGGGGACATTTTCCGAAGCTAGCCGGGTTGCGGTGCTGTGACGCAGGGAGTGAAAATCAACGATCATCCCTCGGTCATCGAGCTTGGCGATCCCTGCGGCCTCCAGATCGCGGTTGTAGGCACGAAGGCGGGGCGGAACCTTGAGGGCTGGCACGGAGGGGCTGGGAAAGCCGCAGGCTTCAAAATGGACTGCCAGCATCTCGCGAAGATCGGGATGGATAGGAAGCATCACCCTCGTCTTGTTTTTTGCATGCTTCGCTTGAATCGTGACCGTTGGACAATCGACAGCCAGGTTGAAATCGCCCCAGCAGAGCGACACCAATTCAGCGCGACGAAGCCCCGTGTAATACGCCACCGCATAGACAACCCCGCGCACAGCTCCAGCCACGCTCAACAAGCGCAGGAACTCGGCGTGCGAGAGAGAGCGGCGATTGCGAACTTCCCGCCCGCGTGTTTCAACCTTGTCCAGAGACGCGAGGGGATTTGAAGGAAGACGCCCGGCAGTCACCAACCAGTTCAGGAAGTTGCGGACGCAGCCCCGATACTCATTGATCGTTTTGGGGGCTTTTTTCTGATTGGCTCCGCGCCAACGGATGAATGATTCATTGCTCATATCCGCAACCTTGGTCCAGTGGCATTTCCGCATCAGAATGCCCATGAATTTCTCCATGGTATCGCAATAACCGGGTTTGCGTCCCTTGGCGCTCAGGTCTGCCACCCACTCAGCCACAAGCAATTTCAGAGGCATGGAGACGGTTTGAATCTGCCGGGAAGGAGCCGAGAGACCTTGCCGTTCCATTTCCGCCTGTTTGACGATTGCGGCCAATTGACTTTGAGCCGACTGCTTGTCAGCGACTTCTAGCGCGACTTGGACAGGCTTTTGATCACCGGCCAAGCGATAACGCCCGGTGTATGTTTTGGACCGGACACGAACGCCTTTAACGACGCGGCAGCGCTTGAATACGTGGCATTTCATGACAGTGGGGGGATGGTTTCGGATTCGATTCCTGCGACTCTCAGGACCTGCGATAGACGCAACCGCACACATCCGCGAACCTTTTGTGTCAGGAGAGTTCCGACCGCAACGAGTCTTTCAACCGTTCTGACAGATACGCCCAGCCTCCCAGCCGCCTCCCGTTTGGTAATCAGCCGATCAGTTCCCGGAGCAATCAATGATGCTCCCCAATTGTTGTTTTCATTTCTTTTCATTCCCTTATCCCGATGGACTGGATTCAAATCGCCTCGACCCGTGCCGACAGCGAACGCCAAGAAATCAACAGCAACTAACGAGAAGGTCAACGCAGAATTTCAAAATCCGACGTTTTTCATCTCCTTC
The DNA here is from genome assembly GCA_043758445.1 of Akkermansiaceae bacterium. Classification (GTDB taxonomy): domain Bacteria; phylum Verrucomicrobiota; class Verrucomicrobiia; order Verrucomicrobiales; family Akkermansiaceae; genus Luteolibacter. Next base: position 53,813 of record JAYVNM010000124.1, read on the forward strand.
GTCGGATTGCCGTTCTCTCATTAATCAGTGGCGGGTTGTAAATCTGCTCCGACGAGCTGTTCGGAAGCCCATTCTCGCAGATTGACCCGCCATTTTATTTTCAGGTGCTCCGCAGGCAAGGGGATGAACCCCTTGACCCCAATAGATTAATGTCAGCGGTCAGTAGGTGCCTTGCGCTTCAATCGTGACAACCGACTTTCAACAGCTTTGCAATCAGACTCCGAAATGCCAATTCGATCTGGGTATTTCTTCCAACGATTGATTTCATAAACGGCATCGACATATAATCCTTCTTTATCAAGAAGGAGGGAAAGGCGGTTTATAGGATATGCGGCAGATCGCCAGGCCGATGCTTGCATTCCGTTTGAATCTAATTCAGCTATATTGTCAATTGCGATTCGATAGGTAGCAATGGCCTTTTTTGAATTGCTTTCTTCAAACTTTTTCGCGGTTTTGAGCATTTCGCAGATTTTTTGATTCGCCGAAATCCATGGATCAACCGCTTTCCAATTGAAATCCCCCTTTGTGATTTCAATAACACAGCCGTAGTTTTTCCCGGTTCTGCCGAAAAGTTTTTCTAGTAGATTTGGCCCCCCTGTAACATTGAAAATCTTGGATTCGATGGCTCCACCACGATCAATATGCTCTGACAACCTTCGGTCACCAGCTGGAATATAACCAATGATTTGATTCTTTGAATTAAGCACAGCGATTGCGTGCTTGTCGTGTGGGTTTTTTGGTTCCCGCACTAATTTTACAACCTGCCCTTTGCGAAGTTTTCGCAGGAGTTGCTGACGATTTAATCCATCACTATTGCTGTGAGTTACACCGGACAGGGATGTCCGGAATCCCTGCGAAGGACAAACGAATGAAATGCCAGCCATTTTAGTATGATTTTGATAAAATTAGCCTCAATTCTGGACTTCAAAATGTTCCAGTCATATTCAGCACGAGATGTTGCTTTGAAGACTGCGTTTTCCCAATTCTGAACGTGGGTAGTCCATCTTCTGTATGTGTCATTTCTGCTTCGCAGACTGAGATCGATTCGACAAGGAATATGCGAAAAAGATGGCCTGCAACCAGCAGATCTTCGTCTTCGGTGTAGCCTACGACCTCCAACTCAGGATCCAGAACCTTCAGTTTGTCGATGATTTCGCGAACTTTCATGGGTGTTTTTTTCTGCAATTATTAGCATCGTTATTGAACCGCGCGCGACTCTTGCACTGGAGGAAGTGCAACTTTTTTCCTGCGAATTTCCTGCATGTCATTTTCATTGAAACGGGTGCTATCAGATGGCGGGCCGTGCCGCAAGTTCTATTCCAATTTTTGGTTGCTAGCGGGACTAGCCGGACTAGAAAGGGCAGGTTTCGAGATCGTCCCGGAATCGGTCACGCGCATATTCCAGAATCCGCTTGCCCGAGGTAACCGCACTTTTGCCGGTGAGTTTAACCGCTGAAAACTTCAATGCAGCAGGAAACCGGACCCGCCCGAGGCGCTTCCCCTCGATTTCAAACATTTTACGGAGTGAGTTTCCAAAGGTCGTTCCCTTGCGCCCTTGTCCGCAGGTCAGGAAGAACTGGGAGAAAATTGCCTGTCCTTTGTTCGGCCCGGTTAGTCGCACGAGGTCCAAAGCTCGCATGATATTCCGAAACTTGGCGGCATCCGCGTTCTTCTGCCGGATTTTCCGGGCGATTCGCTGGCAATGAATTCGCATCCGCTCCGGCAGTTCCAGTTCCTTCATTTCAGCCCACGGGATATTCTGCTTGTTGACTTTGCCCCACCAGCGGCCGGGAATCGGATCGCGGGCGACTTCCGCTTTCTCTTCCTTCCCGAGGTATTTCGAGAAGTAGCCGGCAAAGTCGCAGACCTCCTGCATATTGTCGGCTTTGGGGTTGTAGCCACCGGAGCGGGTGGAACCATCGCGAAGATGCCACCAAAGATGACTGGCCCGATCTTCCGCAGTGGAACCCGCGCAAATCAGTTCGTTCCATTGCTGGGCGATCCACCGTTGAACCGATCTCCGGTTTTCTTCTGTCACCCCATAAAGAACGAGGTGGAAATGGACCTCGCCGCGCTTCTGAAGTTCTTGCTTCCACATCATGCCGATGAGCCTGATTTCAGGAATCCGGGAAGCCGTCATGCGGTTGCAAAGCATGATGAAACACCGCTTGGCGAAGTCTCCGGGAATGCCGTCGGTGCAGCCCGGAAGGGTCAACGCCATCGTGTAAGCAAGCGCTTCAAAAGTGATCGTGTGCAGGGTCAGCTTGAGATTGCGCCGTGAGGAATCGGAAAGGGTCTCGATCCGGCCCCGTGGAGTGCGTTTCGGGGGAGGCCGGTTTTTCAATCGTGGATTGCTCGACTGGATGCCGGGGAAATCACAACGGGAACCTTTCGCCCAAATCCTAACCGAGGTTTGAGAAGGTTTCGGTTTTTCCGCGACAGCCTCATTTTTGGAGGTGCTGGAAATATGGCCCATAGACAAGTGGGCCACGTCCGAGGGATGCCCACGCGCTTCGCGCGTGGGCATCCCTCGGACGTGATTACCGAAGGCAAACAGGGGCAAATGATCGACAGACTCGCGCAAAAAGACATCTCCGGGGCGCTCCGAAAGACCCAATTGGGCACGAGTACATCCTTGGAGGGAGAACACAGACATGGCGGTGCTCTCCTCAAGAACCTTCAACAATCGCGAGAATCTCCACCTTAAGCGATCCGTTCAGCGATGGCCACTTTTCGACAACCCGAAGCAACAACCGCAAATCGGGTGACGATAGCGGTGACAACGTGTCACCTAACTCTTTGATGCTAAATGGCGAAACGCTTGGTTCGATCCCAAGCGTCGGAGCCATTTTTCCCCCCAACTCTCGCACCGGACGGGCAGGCAGTTGAGGGCCGGCAGGCATCTTCACGCCTCCATCACCTTCGGCAGGGTTTCTTCCAGCGTGTGGAATAGCCCGTGGATGATGTTAGGTTTGCCTGCGAAGAGTTCGTAAGTATTCTTGTCCACCTGTTCACGCGGGGTGGCGGTTAGACCGACGAGCAGGCAATCAAAGTAGCGGAAAATCTCGCGGTAGCGCTGATAGACCGAGCGGTGCGCTTCATCGATGATGATCAAATCGAAATGCCCGACACCAAAGCGGGCGGTGCCGCCGTCCGTCACGTCAATGAGTCCCATCATGGTGGGATAGGTGCAGACATAGACGCGGCCTTCGGTGTTCTTTTCCGTGACCAGGTTCACCGGACTGGAATCCGGCAGGTGCGCCTTGAAGGCATTACCGGCTTGGTTGACCAGTGAGATGCGGTCGGCGAGGAAAAGCACGCGCTTCGCCCAGTTCGCCCGCTGGAGGACATCCACCAGAGCGATGGCCACACGGGTCTTGCCGGTGCCAGTGGCCATGACGAGAAGGGCCTTGCGCTGCTTCTTGGAGAAGTGCTCGCAGATGCTGGTGATGGCGCGTTTGGCATAGTAGCGCTCGACGATCACTCCATTGATAGAAACCGTAGTGAAAGGCTTGAGCGTGCTGCGGCGCAGGATCAGGCGGGTGAGTTCCTCCTTCTTGTAGAATCCCGACGTGCGGCGTGGCGGGTAGGCGGTATCGTCCCAGATCCATGTCTCGTAGCCGTTGGTGTAGAAAATGATCGGACGCTGGTCATACATCTTCTCAAGGCAATCGGCGTAGAGCTTGGCCTGCTGCTGACCCACACGCGTGTCCACGGTGGTTTTCTTGGATTCCACGATGCCGAGCGGTTTGCCGTCATCGCCCCAGAGCACGTCGTCCACGTAGCCCTTGCCCGCTTTGTTAGGCATCCCGGTGACTTCAAATTCCTTGTCGCGCTTTTGATCGAGTGGCCAACCGGCCCGCTTGAGTTCCAGGTCGATGAGGTAATGGCGGGTCTCCGCCTCCGTGTAATCGTGGGTGTCCGGCTTTTTCTCCGCTGCGGCCTTGGCCTCGGCGAGCTGGGTGCGGAGGGTTTGCAGTTCGGCATTCAGTGCGTCCTTTTCCTGCTGGCGTTTGAGTGCTTCGCGGGCCTGGTCTTCAAGCTGCTTGGCCAGTGCCTCCAAATCCTTTCGCGGGACCACTGTCGTTGCGAAGGATGCGGGAGGCGGGGGTGGAAGTGGCGGTCTATCACCTGCGCCTGCGCAACCTGACGAACGTGAACCAGCGGACGCACCGCAAGCTGTTAGTGATCGACGGCAGGCAGGGTTTCACGGGGGGCGTGGGCATCGCCGACAAGTGGCAGGGAGACGCCGACGCGCCGGATCACTGGCGAGATACACACTATCAGGTGGAGGGGCCGGTGGTGGCGCAATTCCAGGCCGCCTTCATGGACAACTGGATGAAGACGCATGCCACGGTGTTACATGGAGACGCTTATTTCCCACGCATCGAAGAGCAGGGATTGCACCGCTGCCAAATGTTCAAGAGCTCGCCAATGGAAGGCCGCGAAAGTGCGCGACTGATGTACATCCTCTCGATCACGGCGGCGGAAAAAAGCCTGCGCGTTGGAAACGCCTATTTTGTCCCGGATGATCTGGTGACAGAGACGATCATCGCAGCGGTGCGGCGGGGAGTGGCGGTGGAGGTGCTGGTGCCGGGGGCGCATCTGGACTCGGCTCTAGTGCGCGGAGCGTCTCGCCACCGTTGGGGTAAACTGCTAGAAAACGGCGTGCGGATTTATGCATACCAACCGACGATGTATCACTGTAAAGTAATGATCATCGACGATCTATGGGTTTCAGTGGGATCGGCGAATTTCGACAACCGTTCGTTCCGGCTGAATGACGAGGCGAACCTGAATGTCTTCGATAGTGACTTTGCGCAGGAGGAAAGCGAGGCCTTCGAGAAGGACAAGCAGCAGGCCCGGCAGATCACATGGGAGGAATGGAAGCAGCGGCCGCTGATGGAGAAAGTCGGCGACGCCATGGTGGGGCTGCTGCGTTCACAACTGTGAGGCGTTGCCTTCGTTTTTCTATTAGCTGGCCATCATCGGTATTCAGCAATCGTCAATGAATTCGCGATAGCAGACGGAGACGGCCGGTTCAGAGCAAGGTGGTTGCTAGATTGATGCTGAAGGCCATGATGACAGTGTCGAAAAGGAAGGCCAGGTTACTCTGAAGCAAGACAATCCGGCGCATCACTGCGCGCCACCGCCCATGCGCTGCACCTTCATGCCGACCACGCAGACGTCGTCATCGAACGATTCGCGGTTTGAGAACACACGGATTTCGTCGAGAACGCGCTCGAAAAATTCCTCGGGCGTAAGTGAGGCGTGGCGGCTGACCGTTTCCTGAAGTAGTTCCTCGCTGAATGACTGTCCGTCGGTGCCCTCGACCTCGAACAAGCCGTCGGTGAAAAGCATCACCAGATCGCCTTCCTTCAGCGGCGTGGTTGAGGTGGCGTACGTGATCGAAGGGAACAAGCCTAGCGCCGGTCCGCGGCGGCCGACACCCTGCAGTTTTTCCGCCGATTCGTTACCGGTCCTGAAATGCAGGGCGCAGGGATGTCCCGCATTCGCGAAGCGTATTTCGGCTTTAGCGACGTCCGCCACGATGTAAAAGCAGGTCGCGAACATCGTTGTGTCCGCTTGTTTGAGAATGATATTCAGCGCATGATTGATGCGCGTTAGGAGATCGCCCGGATCCGTCGCAGCCATGCCGTATTCCTCCACCAAGCCGCGGATCATGCTGGTGATAAGCGCGGATCTAACACCATGGCCCATCACATCGCAAATCAGCACACCAACCGCATCTACATCGACGGGGAAAACGCTGAAGAAGTCGCCGCTCACATCGCCGGTGGGAACATACAAGCTGAGGAACCGCAACGCGCTTTCGTGAGCGGCGACGTTGGGAGGGATCGTCGGAAAATGCCGGGGCAGCAGCGCGGCCTGCAATTCGCGCGCCATCCGCAGGTCCTCGTGCATTTGGTCATTCATGTTGCTTAGCTCGCGGGTCCGGTCCCGCACGCGCGTTTCAAGCTCCGCGTTGAGCATGACCAAGGCGGCCTGCGCGAGGTTGCGCGCGGCTTCCGCGCGGTCGATGCGGCTGCCGACCTTGCGTGAAACCTGGGTGATTATCCAGGTGATCGCCGCAGCGAAAGCGAGCGCGCACATCGCGGAAACCACCGCAGGATTGTTGCCTTCCTCGTTCATTAACAACGCGATCACCCAGCCGTTGACCAGTGAGCCGACGACGATGATCGGCATGAAGGACCGCAGCAGCAGCGCGCGGGTAGATCCGCCGAGCAAGGTCCGCAACGGCCAGGCCTCAGCGCCGGCTGCCGCCATGATGCCGGTACCGACCAGAAAGAATGCGCACGCCGTTGGCAGGGCCACAGGGATGATCATGCCGCCATACAGGAGCGGCGTTCCATACCAGTAGCCGACAAGAACGACGGCGCTGATGACTGTCGCTAACGCTGCGAGTGCGCAAGCGGGTGTCGTGCGCCACGATGTTGTTAGAAAAACCAGGCTGCTTGCCACGAACAGGAAATTCAGAGCGGTCAAGGGTGCCATCCGCCCGGTCTGAACCGCTCCGAACATGTCGGGATCGCAGACAAACCACGCGTCGATCCCGAAACGGTAGCCGCCGAGGATTTCGACAAATTTAGCGCACACCAAAATCAGCACGACCCCCGCCAGGAAACGGATGACTACGCCCCAACGCGGCCTCGACACATGGAGGATCAGGCCGCAGCCGATCAGGGAAAAACACAACGCCGTGCTGGGGGCCATCGGGATGTAGTTGGCCCGCACGCTTGCGAGCAGCGGCATGGCCGTTATCCATCCGATGAAGGTCAGCAGCCCCAGCGCCACTGCTAGTGACGCGCAGACTAACGGGATTATTCGCAATAGGATGTTTCGACCATCGCCCATGTCGCCACATTAGCAAAGCTTCGGGATTTGTCGATGGGATTGCTGCGGGCAGCCCGATATGCCGGACGAAGTGCCCTTGATTGTTAGGGGTATCTCCGGGAAAATGCTTTTGGTGGAGGACGCGCGGGAACTGGCGTGCGGGGTGCCATTCTGAGGATGTGATAGGTAAAAAAGGCCTCTTTGTCCTTCTCCGTCACAAGGTTCGCGGGACTCGAATTCGGCGGGTATTTTTTAAAGGCATTCGCCGCCTGATTGACGAGGGAAACCCGGTCCGCGAGGAACAGCACGCGCTTTGCCCAGTTCATCCGTTACGACTTTGATGTAACTGGGATCTTGTGAACTGTGTAGTGGAATATTTTGTTATTTAGCATACTGCCGTCGGTGGATTTGATGTCGGGCAGTTTGATCTCATAAACTTTTTCGGGGACGAAATCGGAAATTGAAATTTCGACGGTATGCGCGCCGGTTTTTGCCGCCTTATTGACGGTGTGTTGCTGCTTGTTTTGCGCTTCTCCGCCGTAAACCCATGTCGGCTGATAGGTCGCTGAAGAAACTAGGATTGAGTTTGCGGATAGGTCCGGCACATCACCGGTGAAGGTAAGGCGGAATCCATCTTGGGTGATGTGAATGGTGCTGATATCAAATGGAGTGCCACCCTTGTAAGTGATCCGCTGGAGTCCTTCTGCGGGAGTTCCCCAACCACGGACTGTCTGACCGACGTAGAGGCTTTTTCCGTCTGGAGAGAAGGCGACACGGTTGTTTCCTGAACGCAGTCCGCCGCCGTTCTGGAGGTAGGTGACCATGCCCTGATAGACACCATCTACTTTCTCGACCATGATGCGGCAGAGTCGGGTTCCGTTGTTATCCGGGAGGATATATTGGCCGGCGTAGTGTGCGCCGAAGCTGCCATTGCGGGGGATCATGATGGGCTCGGATGCGGAGCGGCAAACCGTGTAAGGCACGAGAACCGCTGCCTCAGAGCGGTGCTTGTTATAGGCGTCCAGATCGTTGCGGTAGGTGAGAAGAGGATCCTTTTCTTTGGGCCAGTTCTTGTCCCAGACGAGTGAGGATGGATGGCCATAGAAGTGCCCTTTTTCGATGTGATAGAATGGAGTGACAGCCTTCCAGTCGCCTTGGTTGTCGCCGCACCAGGTTTCACCATCAGGATCGGTGTAGATGCCGTTGTGCATGCGGAAGCCGGAAGCCCAAGGGGTAATTACGCCGCTCTTGTCGAGGTGCAGGATCCAGCCACGGTTTTTCACGGCAGAGAAGTTTCTACCTCGGCGTCCGAACACCGAGTATTCGCCCTTGGTGTGTTCAAATACCGAGCCGTTGTGAGAGGCGGTGCCGATGGCGAGAAAGTAACCGCCTTTTCCATCCTGGCAGAAAGAGTTCGTCTCGTGATAGTTCCCAGAAAGCCCCCAGTCGTCGGCGACGATGCGGTATTGATCGGCAATACCGTCACCATCCGTGTCGGCTGCGGATGTTAGGTCTGACATTTGGCTAACGAGGATTTTTCCTGGCTCTGGAGAATGAATGCCACAGCCGTTGTGGAAACCGGAGGCGAATAGTTTCCAATCGAAGGCATTCGGATCTTCGCTAGGCTTCGCGCGGAAGACATCGGAACGGCGGAGGCAAACGTAAAACCAACCGTCGCTACTAAAGGTGAGGCCACCGACCTCGGGTGGAACTCCCTTGGGAAGAGTGATATCGTCGAGATGATAGATCATCGCGTAGTCAGCGGCACTTGCCGTTGTAACGGTGGCGAGGAGAGTCAGAATATAGGAAAGTTTCATAAGTGTAACGGCAACCGGGATGGGACGATTAGGGCTCATTTGCCTTTAGCGACAGACTTGATGTAGAGCACGAGAGATTGGTATTCGAGATCCTTGAGGACGTAGGGTGGCATGTAGTTAGGCGGAAAACCTTTTGCCGTTTTTGCACCCGGGGTCTTGATGGATTCGAGGATGTAGGTCTCGTCTGCAAGGATTAATTCCTGCATCCCTTCTACGGGGCGCTTGGATTTATAGAGTCCTGCTAGAGAGGGGCCGTGTCCCAGTGAACCATCGACTGAGTGGCAAGCGGAACAACCAAGACCATCGAAGAGCGCGCGACCGTTCGCGACACTGGCTTCTTTGATTTTCATGTCGCGAGGGAAACCTTGGAAGGAGCCGAGCGCGGTGCCGGTGACCGTGTGGGTCAGGGTGTTAGTGGTTTTATCGCCTGCGGGAGTTTCGTAAGTGATTCCGATTTTATCTGGAGAACTGAGCGTGAAAGTGAATGAGAGGGGAGTTTTGGTTTCGGGTGTAACCTTCAGTTTGAACTCGTGGCCGCCGCGAGAAAACAGGAATGCGGGAGTGCCTTTTTCCAGATCGTATCCGATGAACTTGGGGTGATCGAGAGCGGTGAGGCGTTTGCCATCTACGAATATTTCCGACATCGGGTTGGCCTTGTGAAAAAGGGTACCAACGAGCCGAGGAGTATAATCGTAGCTCTGCCGATTACCGCGCACGGGATCTCCCCAGTAGGGATACATATCGAGGAAACCTCCCTGCCAAGCGTAAGCAATGCGGCACTCGACGGTGTCGAAAGCGTAGGAGAGCGCTGGACCGAAATTTACACCGAGCGCGGCAGGCAGGCCTTTGATGGGAGCGTATTCGCCTGGGATGTCCATGCCGGTGCCTGGGTTGTATTTGGGAGATTTCGCGCTCTTGCCGTGGTGGGCGAAATACGCCTCATCCAGCCCTGGGTCTGGCATGTAAGTGCTCAAGATGAGAGGCTTGCTTTCGCTGCCAAGCGGCAGGTTGTCGTAAGTCATGGGCTCTCCGGCAGAAATGGGGAGCGCAGATAGGAACAATAGAGCGTAGGCCGGTAATTTCACGGCCTGAATACTCGCAAGTGAAGGCGATCCTTGCAAACGAGATGAAACTTGGCGCTCGCGGATCAGGGGTTCAGCTTTTTGATCACGAAGTTGCGGTAGAAAATCTCTTGGCCCTCGCTTTGCAGGGCGATGCCCCCCTCGACGAGTGGTTCACCGGGCTCCTTGGTACCCTCCTTGGGAATGCGCAGGTTGGTGAGGCGATTGACGACGTGCCCATTGAGGATGATTTCGACCGAGTCGGAGCCGTGGACGATCGCCTCAAGGGTGTTCCATTCGCCGTAGGGATTGGTGTTTATTTTGTCGTCCGGGTAGCGCGCGTAGATGGTGCGGTCGCCGAAGGGTGTGGCGTGATGCAGCACACCGCCGGCATTTTCGGGCAGGTAACGACGAGCGGCCTTTTCGATAAACGTCGAACCGAATGGGCCGAGTTCGCTGGCCAACCAGAAGCTGCCCGGGCTGCTGTAGAGCATGTTGATCTCAATCGAGCGCGGACGGTTGTCAGTCACGCATTTGGATTCGAGGTCCACGTGCGTCATCAATCCAGCATTTTTGCTGCCGCCCTCAGTTCCCCAGCGGTAATCGACTTTCACGTGATAGTGGCGGTAAGGCTGCTTGGTGACGAGGAGGCCGTTGGTGCCGTTGATGACGTGGATTTGATTGGGTTCGGCGAGGAAGATTTTCTGATCATGCACTTCGCCAATGTAGCCTTGGCCGCGAAAGTAGATACGGAAGTCATCGAGCTTGCCAGTATAGAGAGGTGTCCACTCCTTGTCGGCGGCACCCTTTTCGTCCGCTGCGGCGCTCGTCCCGAGGGACCCGGCGGATAGGGCCGCCAGCAGGCAGCAGAGAGGAATCCACCTGAGTGGCAATTTTGAATTTGGTGGCATGCGGCGAATACGAAGGGGCGGATTCGAATTCTTTCAGCTTCCGAAGTTGGATGACCTGGTCGATGAAAATTTCGGCTGACTTCGCGTATTAAATTCCGCTTCTCTTATAGATCGATGCGACTTTGAAATTTCAAGCCTTCCCAACCGCTCAAAAGTAATCATAAGCTCCCGAGGTAACAAATACTCATCATGAAACTCCTTGTCAGTGCCTTCGTTTCCATCCTCCTCGGTCTTCCTTCGATGCTCCAGGCCCAAAGCCCCGCGAACAAAGTTACCACGGTCGTTAGCAAAAGTCTTTGGGAGGGTCAGGCGCAGGAAACCTTCGCCATCGCGGGGCGAAAATGTCGTGTGGTCATGCCGGACCAGCCTCTCACCGGCAAGCCATGGATCTGGCGGCCCGAGTTCTTCGATGCCTTCAATCAGGCGGATCGCGCGCTCCTCGCCCGTGGTTTCCACCTCGGCTACATCGACCTGAGAAATAGCTTCGGTTGCCCCTCCGCCCTTGATGTGATGGACGAATTCTATAAGCATGTGACGAAAACCTACGGCTTAGCAAACAAGGTCAGCCTCTTCGGATTTAGCCGCGGCGGTCTCTACTCGCTCAACTGGGCCACACGGAATCCAGCGAGCGTTGCTTGCATCTATCTGGACGCGCCGGTTTGCGATTTTAAAAGCTGGCCAGGCGGCAAAGGCAAAGGCAGCGGTTCGCCTTCAGACTGGAGAAAGTTACAAACTGACTACGGCTTCAAATCCGAGCAAGAGGCATTGGACTACAAGCTTAACCCCATCGATAACTTGCAAGCCATTGCCACCAAACATATCCGGATCCTTAGTGTTTGTGGCGATGCCGATACCACCGTGCCCTATCTGGAAAACTCCGCTATTCTCAAGGAACGCTATATCGCGCTTGGCGGGACCATCACGGTGATCATGAAACCCGGCATCGGTCATCATCCTCACAGCCTCGTCGATCCTGCGCCGATCATTGAGTTCGTCCTAGCCGCCACCACTCGCTAAATACTTCTTAACTCATGACTCAGCTTCGTCTCAGTCTGAGCATCGCCAGCGTTTTCTACCATATAACAACAGGCATTAAGAGCTACTCCGCCCGTGAGAGAGGGGAGATGCCGTGTTCGATGAGTTGGGTGTCCACAGCGTTGGAGGCGGCGGCGTCGAGATAGACCGTGAAATCATCTTCTGCGAACTGGATGGAATGGCGCTCGCCGAGGTTGCTCTTGAAGGCGGCTATCAGACCTTGCATGTTTTTGATTTCCTTGCCGTTGACTTTACTAACAATAAGGTTTCTCAGGCTCTCGTAGCCGACGGTGGCGGGGGTGGGGATCGAACCGCTGAGGAAGATGATGTGATCCGCCTTGCCTTCGTATTTCTCAGGATTGGCCATGGCATCGAGGAAATTGAGCGGTGCGCGGCTCTGCCAATTTTCCCCGAAGGATTCTAGTAGTGGGCGGGTGAGTTCCTGAAAAACGAGGCCACCTTTGACAAGGAAGTGCGGCGCTTTGCCAAAGGTGTAATCCGGCAAGAGGCGGCGGCCTTCCTCTTCGCGGGTTAGAATGGCTCTGATTTCCAGAGGCTTGCCTGCGCGCAGAAGCGAGAGGGTGATGGTATCTCCGGTGGCTTTCTCACCACGGATGAGATTGCCCCAGAACAAGGTGCCGTAGCCGGGGTGCTGATAGTATCCCCGGCGGTCGATGGCGTGGCCGTCGATGGCGAGGAGGACGTCGCCTTTTTTCACGCCCGCAGTTTCGGCAGCACCGCCTTTGCGTACATTGTGGATATAGATTCCGCCTTGGTCGTCAGTGAGCTTGAGCCATTGCCGGAACGAGGTGTCTTCGGTGCGGGCGATGGAAATACCGAGGCTGGGAAAGCCGGCATAAGCGCCATTAGCGCTTTGCTGGATGAAGCGGGAAACAATGTCGGTGGCGACGACATCGCAGATTTGGTCCTTGGAATTGTAACTCATGAGCACCCCGGCGAGTTTGCCATCCAGCAGGACTGGGAGCGAGTAACTGCTCGCGGCGCCTTGCATGGAAGCCTTGACCATGTAAGTTAGAAAGCCATGACCGGGTAGAAAATTCGAGGTCACATCGATGCTCTGGAGGTTGCCAGGTGTTAGCAAAGTCTGGCCGTTTTCCTCAATTTGGAGCATTTCCAAGGTGCTGCCGATTTTCGAAGGGCCGGCGATGGCGAGCGGGGTGGTTTTTTCAAACAGCAGCTTGCCCGCTTTTTCGTCAGCGGGGCCTAACAATGCGAGGTCCGCCTCGTAGTCCACGGCGATCACCTTGGCTTGGGCGAAATGCGTGCCATCGGGCGACTCGAACTCAAGGTAGGTCGCATCCGCAACCAGCTCCGAGGTGGTGAGCACGCGCTGCGGGCCGACGATGGCGGCGAGGGCGCGCCGTTGACTGGGCGGGTTTTTCTCCCACGGTTGTGCAGAATTCCACGATTGCTGGGTGGAGTTGATGCGGACAACCGAGGCTTTGACCTCCGCAGGTGCAGGAGCAGCCGGTGTGGCCGCGGCGGATTTTTCCGGGGGTTGGCAAGCTGCGAGAACCAGCAGCACGGGTGAAATTAGGATTAAGCGCATGGTGAATTTCTTTCTATCAACTATCAACTATCAACTCATACAAGTCCCAGCACATCCTGCATGTCATAAAGTCCCACCGGCTGGTTTTCTAACCAGCACGCAGCTCGCACGGCACCGGCGGCGAAGGTGAGACGTGAGGACGCTTTGTGGGTGAGTTCGACGCGCTCGCCATCGGCCGCGAAAAGGACGGTATGATCGCCCACGACATCGCCGCCACGTAGCGTGTGCATCCCGATTTCGCGCGGTTGGCGTGGGCCGATGTTGCCGAGTCGGCCATGGGCGACATCGTGTTGATAGGTGGTGCTGGTTTCCTCGTTGAGGATTTCCAGCAGACGGCGGGCAGTGCCGGAAGGGGCGTCGATCTTGTGCTTGTGGTGCATCTCGGTGACCTCGATGTCGAAGCGGTCTTGGGTGAGGATGCGGGCGGCATGGCGGGTGAGCCAGAAAAGCGTGTTCACGCCGACGGAGTAGTTCGCGGCGTAAACGATGCGGATGGACTTAGCGGCGGCGTGAATGATTTCCCGTTCCGCATCAGTGTGGCCGGTGGTGCCGATGACGAGGCTAGTGCCGTGTTTCAAGGCGGCGGCGACCAGTGTGGTGGTGAAGGAATGGATGGTAAAGTCGATGGCGCAGGTGGCTTGGGAAATCACCGCATCCAGATCTTCGCCCGCATCATGAGTGGCGGCAATAGGGATGCCCGCCTGAGTGGCGGCGGCGATGACGGCTTGGCCCATACGGCCGGATTTTCCAGTGACGAGGAGTAATGGCATGGTGGTGGAAGATGTGAGGATTTATTTGGGAAGATTAGAGTCCAGAGTCCAGAACCCAGTGGAAGAGAATTAATGAAAACCGCGATAAATCCCGCACTCCGTTGCTGTGTCTTTATTCCTCTTAGTTTAGAATTTAATGCTTATGATTTAGTGCTTCTTTTTTGGATTTCCCATCAGTCTTCCCAGATCATGTGTTTGAGTTGGAGTTGACTGGCGCGGGTGGCGGCTTCCTCGGCACGCGGGCCTTTGAAGGAGGCTATTTTTTTTGCGACGGTGATGGCGACCGGCCAGCGTTGGGCTTTTTCTAGCAGGGCGAGGGCGCGGAAGCCGCAGCGCTCAAAGTATTCCCACTCGGCGGGCGGGGTGGTGGTTTCGAGGACGGAGTGGAAGGCTTGGAAGGCTTGTTTTTCGCGTTTTTTCGTGGGGTCTTTTTCGTCCGGTAGTTGCTCCAGCGTCGTGCCACGGAGGTATTGCAGGCGGTTGAGCAGGGCGGATTGGTCCTTGGCGCGGGCTAACAGCCTGTCATAAACCGCCAGCGCTTCGACCAGCGAGGCCGGGTTACTGCTGCCTTGGGCGTAAAGCGCCTCTCCTAACAATAATCCAGCGGGCAACTGGAGCGGATCATTTTCCGGTAGTTTTCGCGTCCAATTGGTAAGTAGGGTCGAGGCTTCCGCGAGGCGGGACATGTCGATGAGGTGGCCAGCCTTTTCCAAGGTGGCGATGGCGGCGAGCGGGCCGTTAGAGGCGGTGGCTTTATCGAAGAGGATCAGCGCCTCTTCCTTGGATTGCGGGGTGCCGCCAAGTGCGGCGGCACGGGCCGCGAGGAGCCAGGCCGCTTGGGCGCGGGCGGGATCGGTATCCGTGACGGCGAGTTTTTCCAGCACCAGGCGGGCGGGATTGTAGCTGCCGGTTTGGAACAGGTTCAGCCCGAGCGTGAGGGCTGCCTCCGCACTAACAGGGTCGCTCGGATAGGTGGTGAGAATGGTTTGGGCGGTGGCGATGGCGGCAGCGGAGTCTTTTGCCAGAACGGCCACGCGGAGTTGGGCCAAGGCGATGCGCGGGGCGTGGACCGAGGCGGATTTTTCTGCCGAGGCGGTTAGAATATCCAATTGGGCACGGACGAAGGTGAGGTCGGGTGTAGGACCGCTGAGCACCGCTTCCACCGCAGCGAGGCGGGCTTCGGCGGCGCGGGGATGCTCGGGGAAATGGGCCAGAAAGGCTTCGATCAAGGTTCTGGCGGCAGCGGGCGGCGTGGTGGAGAGGGCACGTTCCAGCTCAAGATCCGCTTCCAGCGCCGGGTCTGGCGGCGTGCTGGTTTGCTGGATGAGCTGGGTGCCGTTAGGTCCGCCGCCGTGCAAGCGGGCGATGGCAGCCTGGAGTTTTGCCACTCTGGCGGCAGGGGCGGTTAGAGTTTTTGCGGCTTCGTCGAAGAGTTGGATCGCGGCTTTTGGATCGTCATGCTGGTAGGCCACGCGTGCTTCGAGATAGGCGGCTTCGCCCTTGAGTAGCGGGGATTCCGTGACCTCGCGGAGGCTTTCCAATAACGCTAGCGCTGGGTCGATGGAGCCATCGTCCAGCAGCCATCTGGCGGACTGATAGAGTGCGCGGCTGGTTAGGAAATGACCGGGATATTCAATGCGGATGCGGGTGAGCAGGCGTATGGCCTCGACCTTGGCATCTGGAGTGGAGAGGCGGTGCAGGCCGATGGCACGGGCATAGAGCGAGAACGCGATCAAGTCCGTTTGCCCGTCCGGAGCGGGATAAGTCGGCCATGCGGAGGCGGCGGAATCGTTAGTGGCGAGCGGGCCGATGGCGGGTAGCACCGATGGCGTGATCCACTGGACGAGACGCTCAAGGATTGGATCGGTGGCGGTGGGTTTTTCGGGCAGCCAATTGATAATCCGCTTGAAGATGGGTTCCAGCACCGGGGTGTCTGGGTGTTCCTGGAGAAACGCGAGTAGCGAAGCCGTCGCCGTGTCAGTGTCGCCCTGAGCTTGGATGGCATCCGCGAGTCCGATGGCGGCGGCATGATGGCGAGTAAGGGTTTGGCCCTGCGGATGGTTGACGAGCTCTTGGAAAACGGCTTCCGCATCGGTCGCTTTTCCTTCCAGAAGCAGCAATTGCGCACGGAGAAATGTAGCCAATGGACGGTCTGTTAAGGCGATCTTGTCATTCGATGGCAGGGCGAGACGCGCATTTACAGGGCTTTGGAGATCGAGCAGAATTTCCACCTGATAGAGCTGGATTTTCACCACTGTCGCGGCATCGGATGTTGGGATGAGTTGGGTCAGGGTATCAAGTGCTGCTGCGGGTTGGTCGAGCGCGAGCAGGAGGCTGGCCTTGGTGAATCCCGCCTCGCGGTGATGCGGTGCGGTAGGATCGATCAGCAGGGTGGAGAAAATTTCGACAGCCTCGTTCAAGCGGCCTTTACCCGCGAGGGCCTGGGCTTTCCAGAACGGAGTTTCGCGGTTTTTTGCGACGAAGGATTGACCGAGCAAATCGAGCGCATCGGTGAAGTTTCCGGCCCGCACCAGCGTGTCGGCAAGGCGGATGGCGAGCTGGGATTTCCGCTCCGGGGTGAGCGTGGGACTGGTCAGGCATTGTCTATAGTGCATTTCCGCCACTTCCCAGAGGCCAGCGGCCAGCGCGTCATCGCCTTTTTGCTCGAGCGGCGAGATTAGTTCCACCCCCTGCGCCAGCAGGACTGGCTGCCAAGCGAGCAGGATCAGCAGATAGAGAGGCCAAAATTTCATCGGACTGGCGGAAACTAAAAGGTGGAAAGGCCGATTGCCAGCCCGGATGCGCGGAAATCCGCCGGTTCAGCCGCAGGTGCCGAAGAGTCGGTCCCCAGCATCGCCGAGGCCGGGCAGAATGTAACCGGAACTGTTCAGGCAGCGATCGAGACAGGCGGTGTAAATCGCGATCTCCGGGTAGGCTTGTTCAAGGGCGAAAATGCCCTCCGGCGCGGCCACCAGACAGGCGAACCGCAGGTGATGCGCCCCGGCTGCGCGCAGGCTGCGGACGGCTTCGATGGCGGACCCGCCGGTTGCTAACATAGGATCGAGGATGATGATCTCACAATCGCCCAACTCGGGCGGGTGCTTTAGATAGTAGGGTTCTGCGACCAGCGTTTGCTCATTCCGCGCGAGGCCGATGTGGGCGACGGAGGCCTGGGGCAGCAAATCGAGGAAGCCATCGAGAAATCCAAGTCCCGCGCGTAAAATCGGCACGAGGATGATGCTACGCGTCACCTTGAGACCGGCCGTGAGTTCCAACGGCGTGTTGCAGGGAACGACCGTAGTTTCGAGATTTGCGGTGACGGCGGGGACCATCATCGAGGCAATTCGCCGCACCCGTTGGCGGAACTCGGGTGACGGGCAAGCCGGGTCACGGAGTTTTGTCAACTCCTCGGCGATCAGCGGATGTTCGACGGGGTGGAGCATGTCATTCCTTGTGGGCTAGCAGTTTTCGGAGTTCCGCGATGGGCAGGTTCAGGGATTTCGAGGCTTGTTTCACATCACCATCGGCGCGTTCCAGCATCCGCCCGACCACTTCGCTATTGAGCCAGCCTAACAAGTCGATGCCGCTGGGAGCGGCGTTGATCAATTGGTCGATAGCGGCGTTGAAACCAGCCACCGACTTACGCGGGGCGGAGGCCAGTGGAATGTCCGCTGGTAGCAGGATTTGGGATGAGGCAAGGGCGCAGGCGCGGGCGATGGTATTCTCTAACTCGCGAACATTTCCCGGCCAGGTGTGCGTCTGCAATGTGGCGATGGCCTCCGCCGAGATGCGGATGCGCGCCATGCCATTCTTGCGAGTGATGCGCTGGAGGAAATACTCGGCTAACAGCGGGATGTCCTCCAGCCGCTCGCGCAGGGCGGGGATCTTGATTTCCACCACATTGAGTCGGTAATAGAGATCCTCGCGGAAACGCCCGGCGGCGACTTCATCCGTTAGATTCTTGTGCGTTGCCGCCACGATCCGCACGTCGGTCGAGAGCGTTTCATTGGCCCCGACGCGGGAAAACGTGCCGTCTTGGAGCACCCGCAACAGTTTCACCTGAATGGACAGCGGCATGTCCCCGATCTCGTCGAGGAAGAGCGTGCCGCCGTCGGCCTGTTCGAAGCGTCCTGCCCGGCGGGCAATGGCTCCGGTAAAGGAGCCTTTCTCATGGCCGAAGAGTTCGCTTTCTAGCAGATTTTCCGGAATTGCGCCACAGTTGATCGTGATCATTTCCTTTTGCCGCCGCGGACTGTATTCGTGGACCGCCTTGGCGACGAGTTCCTTGCCGGTGCCGCTTTCCCCGGCGATCAGGACCGGCGCGTCCGAACGCGCGACTCGACCGACCAGCTTGAAAACCTCCTGCAAAGCGCGGGAAATTCCGATCATTTTCACCCGTCCATCTTGCTTCGGCAACTCCGCGTTCGGTTGGCCCGCGCTGCGACGGTCGTCCTGGGTTTGCAGGGCAGACTCCACCACTGGGCGCAGTTCGAAGGCCAGCGATTCCTTGCGCAGCACGTCATGGGCACCGCGTTGGGTGGCCTCAATGATTTGGCCGGTGCTCGGGAAACCGGCAGTGAGCACGACCAGCGTCTGTGGGCTATGCTGCAAAATCCGGCCTAACAACTCCATCCCGTCGAAGGGTTCCATCTCCATCGCCGCCACCACCACGCTGACCGGCGTTTTCTCGACCACCTTGATCGCGTTGGCGGCATTGTCACAGCGGAGAACGCGCAAATTCTTCGCGGAAAGATGTTTGGTGGCCCAATCTAGGAAATCCAGATCGGGATCGACTAACAACAACGTGTCTTCTGGAGAATCTTCCGGCATCGTGCGAACGGCGGCAGTGAATAGGGAAGCGACGGATGACACGATAAAAAAATTAACCACCAACCGCCGTGGCTACTCGAAAAAGCGCTTCAATGCCCGCTGTTCCGCGGGATCGAGGGCTTCCCGCCACACCCGGTCGCCGCCCTTACCCGTCGCCTCGGTATTGCCACCCTGCGAAATGTGCGTTGGCGATTTGTCCACCTCATGCTCACCGTCCTGCAATTCCAGCAAATCGCCCGGCGTGGAGCGCGACAAATCCTTAGCCTCGAGTCCGGTGAGTTTGCCGGTTTCCACCTTGTCCTTTTCGGCACCCAGCACCCCCGGATCGTGACCCGGCCCGCGGTCCACTCCGCCTTTGCCCGCGCCGTCCTGGCCTTTTCCCTCACCCTCACCCTTCCCTTCGCCCTCACCGTCACCGTCACCTGCGAGCAATTCATCCGACCAATCCTCGCCTTCGCCTTCGCCCTTGGCGGCCTTCATGGCCTGCGCGTTCTTTTTTAAATTTTCCCTCATCTGCTCCATCTGCTCGGGGGTCAGTTTCGCCATGTCCTTCAAATCGAGCTGTTTCATTTGTTCCAGCAGTGCCGGGTTTGGCTTCATCGCGCCGTTTTGCAGCCCTTGCAGTGCTTGGTCGAATTCTTCCATCATCCGGTTCTTCTCCGCTTGGCTGGACGCGCCGGCGTTTTTCTCCAGATCCCCCAAGGCCTTCTCCGCGCGGCCCAGCTCACGCTCCACCCGTGCGGCCTCGGCCTCATGGGCTTTTTTCAAGGAGTCCGTCGCTTCTAACGAGGAATGGCTGAACCACTGTTCCTCCGCCTGCGCCTTCAGCTCGTCGAGCTTCTTGCGTGTTTCCTCCAGATATTTTTCATCCACGACTTCCTCCTTCGTCAGCCGGTCCAGTTCCGAACCCAGTTTTTTCCACGCCTGCGGTTGCTCTGGTGGGGCGGCGGTGTTCGTGCCAAGCGCAGAAATCGGCAGCGAAAATCCCGCGGCTAACAGCACCAGCGCACCGACCGGCGGCACCAACAGCCGCGACCACTGCCAGCGCAATCCCGCATCCACCTTCGGCACCGGAGCCGGCCAGGGAGCCACGCCCGCCAGCGCTGCCGTGAGCGCGTTCCGCAAACGCATCGCCGCCTCGATCCGCACCATCGACTGTGCAGGACGCTCGAATTTTCGCGCCGCCCATGCCCAGCAACCCAAGGCCAGCAAGCCCACTAGCCCGCTGATGGCCGCGATCAATTGCCACGGTGCGATATGGACAAACTCCCGCCTAACCACTAACAGACCCGCAGCCCCGGCGATCCCAGCGATCAGCAACGGCATCGACAGCGTGTCCAGCCACCAGGCCAGATTCACCCGGCGGGCGACCTGCCGCGCCTGCGCCTGCCAATGCTCGCGATTCGAAATTTCCGGCCCTGATATCATCGCGGTAAAATTAGCCGGAACGCGCGGAAAATCGATAGGAAATTCATCTTTCCTCCGACATTCAATACCCGTGCTTTAAATACGCGCTCAACGTGGATCAAATCCACAAATCTTCATGCGCGGCAGGATAAACCTTGCCATCGCCCGGATTCCCGCTACTGCCTTGCCGCGCACGTCGTTTTCGGCGTCGATGGAGTCGGCTAATTGGCTCCACCCTTTTCCGGTCTTCATCGATGAGAGATTGTTTGAGGTTACTCCAACCGCTCATCGACACCGCCTGCCGCCCATCCGGGATGAGGCAGGCAATTTAAGACACATGACCCCGACCGCATTTGAAGCGCTGCCATTGGCCGCGCCCCTACACCGTGTTCTACGCGAGCTGAACTATCACACCCCATCGCCCGTCCAGGCGCAGGCGATTCCCTTGCTGCTGGCTGGCCGCGACCTTCTGGGTTGCGCCCAAACCGGCACCGGAAAAACCGCTGGATTCGCCCTGCCGATCCTCCACGCGCTGCACGAGAATCCCCGCCAGATCAAACCCAAAACTTGTCGCACACTCGTCCTCGCACCGACCCGTGAGCTGGCCGGACAAGTCGGGAAAAGCTTCAGCACCTACGGCGCCCATATCCGTTTCAAGCAAACGCTCATCTATGGCGGCGTCGGCCAGAATCCGCAAGTCTCCGCGATGCGTGGTGGCGTGGATGTGTTAGTGGCGACTCCAGGTCGCTTGTTAGACCTGATCGAACAACGCGCCGTGGATCTTTCCGCCGTCGAGTTTTTCGTGCTCGATGAAGTGGACCGGATGCTCGACATGGGTTTCCTGCGTGACGTGAAACGCATCGTTGCGCTGCTGCCGCCCCAGCGTCAGTCCTTGTTTTTCTCCGCCACCCTTGCACCGAATATCGTCGAGCTGGCGCAAACCATTTTGCGCAATCCCGCCCGCGTTTCCATCACCCCGGAAGTCACCACCGCAGAGCGCATCAACCAACAGGTTTGCTTCGTGGATCGCGAGGACAAGAAGCCCTTGCTCGAACTCCTGCTCGCCGATCAAGCGAAAGCCGAGGTGGGGAAACTCACCATCGTCTTCAGCCGCACCAAGCACGGTGCTAACAAGCTCGCGAAAAGCCTGTGCGCCGCCGGTTTTCCCGCCGATGCCATCCATGGTAACAAGTCCCAAGCCCAGCGTGAGAAGGCGCTCGAAAAATTCAAAAAAGGCCTCACGCCGGTCCTCGTCGCCACCGACGTCGCCGCCCGTGGTGTCGATGTGAAAGACGTGGGCTTGGTTGTAAATTACGACCTCCCGAACGAGCCCGAAGCCTACGTCCACCGGATCGGTCGGACGGCACGCGCCGGGGCGGAAGGCCGGGCCGTTTCATTCTGCGCAGAAGATGAGCGCGAGTTCCTACGGGAAATTGAAAAAGTCATTAAAATGCCCGTGCCCCGCTGGGACGACCATGCCTGGCACGACGAGGCGCTGGCCGACCGCCACCTTCGTCTGAGAAGCGGCGGCGGCATGGTCCAAGGCGGCGGCAATCGCGGTGGCGGTCGCCAAGGTGGCGGCGGTGGAAATCGTGGCAACCAGGGCGGTGGCGGCAATGGCGGCGCGGGTCGCGATTACAGCAATGCCTCCCGTCGCAACAACCGTCGCGGCCCAGCGACGGTGCGGTGAAGAGAGTGGCGGCGACTATTCTTTCCCGATCTCCTGCAACGCAGCACCGATGACGTCGGCATGATTTTCCTGAATGTCATTGTGCCGTCCGTTAGAAATTTCCCGAAGGCGGACGAGGCTTTGCTGTTGGCTGGCCAGCGTCCGGCTCATCGCTACCGGGATCACCTCGTCCGTCGTGCCGTGGAAAACGATCACCTCACCGTGACCGCGGGTCGCCATTTCTGTTAGGCGAGCTGAGTTATCGAAACGATGCCAAACGAGAAATCCCAGCGGTAGGCAGGTGATATGATCGGCCATGTCCATGGTGCTGGTGAACGGCGCGATCAGCACCCCGCGCTGGATCTTGAATTCCGTGGCTCCGATGAGAGTCGCCGCGCAGCCCAAGCTGTGGCCGAAAAACCGTAGCCGCCGCGAGTCGGGTTGTTCCGGCCAGCCGATTTCACGAGCCGCCAGCGGGACCACCTTGTCCAGCGAGTCCCGGATCCGTCCCGGTGTCGGTGCGCCCGCGCAATCGCCGTAACCGGGAAAGTCCACTAACAGCCATGCATCCTGACGTGGTGCGTGAGCCGTCAACCATTCCGACCAATCGAGCGCCAGCGTGCCATTGCCGCCACAAAAAATCCAAAGATTGCGCGGTGATGTTAGATTTCCCTGCAAGAATGCCCGTTGCCGACCTTGAGTGGTCTGGAAATCCAAGGTCCGCCCATGCGTCTTTTGTTGCCATTCCGCAGTGGTCCCGATGGCATAAGGACGGGGAAAATAAATCAATTTGGATTGGCAACCGACGAGTAGCACCAGCGGCACGCAAGTGATGATGAGCAAGACCCGCAGCACGCGAATGAAGCGCCGGAGCAGGGTGGGGCGGGGGAGCGCGGCGGTATCTCTCATTGCTATTCGGTGGCTTCGATCCCAGTCCATGCGAAACCAGCGCGGATTCAAGCACGGAACCAGTCGAAATTTCCGAGCCACGACCACGAATGCGCTAAATTGACGCTTGGCAGCAGGGCCGGATGACCTACACCAAGGGCATGGTGCTCGGCGTTCTTGGTTCTGGCTCTGGTTCTAACATGCAGGCGATTCTCGATGCAATCGCCGCCGGGACGCTTGATGCGCGGCTCGGTCTCGTGCTGTCGGACAATCCGGATGCATTTATTCTCGAACGGGCCATGAGGCACGGGATCGAAACCGGAGTGATCGAATGCGGGGGATTTCGCACGAAATTTCCCGATGAAGTGCAGGCGGAAACGGCGCAACGACTCAAGGCGGCGGGCGTGGAATTGGTGTGTCTAGCAGGTTTCCTGCGTTTGGTGAAACGGCCGCTGCTTGAGGTTTTTCCTAACAAAATTCTCAACATTCACCCGTCATTGCTACCGGCGTTCCCAGGATTGGAATCATGGAAACAAGCGCTCGACGCCGGTGCTACCGTAGCAGGTTGCACTGTGCATTTCGTGGACGAGGGCATGGACACCGGGCCGATCATTCTGCAGGAAAGCGTGCCAATTCTAGCAGATGACACGGCGGAGTCACTGCACGCACGGATTCAGGTCGTGGAACACCGGCTCTATCCGGCGGCGATTAAAAAAGTGAGTGGAAATCATTAGGAAATCGGAGTCATTGCCCACATCTCTTGTTGCTAGAACTATAGTTATAACAGAACCTTGCGACGGTCACCATCGTTCGGGTTTCCACAATCAGAATCCGCTTCCAGTTGATAGCCTTCGGGAACGAGTGATCTAATAAACACGGTGAAACAAATCAAGTTAGCGCTGATTCAACATGACGATGATGAGAATCACGATAATCACCGCGAGCACGGCGAACATGATTTTTACCCAGCTCAAAGGAAACTCGCCGGCCATTTTTCCGGTGTAGCCGTTGACGACGACTTGATATGTCTTCGGCCCGTAAGTGTAGGTCGCGAGCCAGACGGGGACGAGGATGTGCTTGAAGGTGCGGTCCTGATAGTAGGACTCGACTTGTAAATTCCGCTGGGTGTCGCCGGGCACCTCGCGTGAGCAGAGCTGATAGATCGTGGCGTCCATCTGCGCCTTGCTGGTTTGCGAGGCTTGTGCGAGATCGACCTGATAGCACTCCACCGTCCAGCCGCGGACGTATGCAGGGTCGTAGGGTTTGAGGTCGTTGATGGTGGGAAATGGCTCCACTTTCCGCAGCAAGGTCGTGTGTACGCCGACGGTTCCGGGCACTGCGTCGTCATCGAAAAAATGGGCGAGTTGGCCGGCGCTGTCCTCCCAACGCGTCCGCTGGACCTGGCGGGTGGCCGTTCTCCCGTCCGAGTCACGGTAGGATTCCGTCTCGTAATAATGATAGCCGGACTCCGCAGTCCATTGTGCATCGACGTGCGCATCGAAGGTCCAGTAGGGCAGGTAAATACCGTGCAAGGTGTCTGTTAGTGCTCCGCGTTTCAACTTCGTCGGTGCGAACCAGCGGCTGCCATACCACTCGCGGAGTTGGTCGCGGACTTGGGTTTCCGGGACCACCACTGGCAGCAGACTCTCAGGCGTGATCATGTCGCCGAGGTCCGTCACCGGCACGATGGACGGTGAGCCGCAGAAATCACAACGCTGGGCCACGCGGGTGGCATCAAACACGCTGATGGCCTGACAACTCTCGCATTTCACGGATTTGCTAACAGCTACGGACGTAGGGTCGGCGGCCGGGGCTGCTGCGAGTGCCGCCTCCAAATCATGCTCGACGATGGCCGCGCCCATCGGATTTTCACCCTCTTCCCACGGCAGCACCGTCCCGCAAAACGGGCATGCCAGCGATTTTTTAGTGGCATTCCATTCCGCATCTCCGCCGCATTTCGGGCAGGGGTGTTTTCGCAGTGCGCTGACTTCCGCCATACTAAAATTTATTCTGCGAGAAATGCATCGAGCGCGGCCCGCGAGATCCGATAGGCGCTGCCGATTTTCTTGCCTTTCAAATCTCCCGCATCGACCGAAGCGATCACATCCGCCTCGCTCACACCGAGGATTTGCGCGGCCTGCGCCGGGCTGAGAAGCTCGGGAACGCCGCCTGCGGGTGCTGCGACGGGGGCTCCCGGTAGTGGCGGCGGTTGGGCCTGCATCGACTTCATCATTTCCTGAGCCATGCCGAAGCCCATCGCCATCTGGCCCGCAGCCGCAGCGGGAGATCCGCCACCGCCATCGCCGCCCTTGGTCATCGACTCGGCCATTTGAAATTTCACGTAATCGTTGAGGTTGCCGATCGCGCCCATGCTCGAACGCTTGTCGATAGCGGCCTCCACTTCGGGCGGCACGGAGACGTTTTCAACGAGGAAGCTGGTGATCTCGATGCCATACTTCGTCGTCACCTGCGGATTGATCATCGGCAGCAGGGCCTCGCCGAGTTCTGTGTAGCGCGTCGCCACGTCCAGCGCGGGGACGCCGCATGAGGCCAGCGCGTCGCTGAAAACACTGACGATCCGCGAGCGCATGGTGTCGGCAAATTCATCCAAGCGGAAATGCTGATCCGTTCCCGCGACTTCCTTGAGGAAAACCGGCGCATTGACGATCCTAAAATCGAACGAGCCAAAGGACCGCAGGCGCACGACGCCGAAGTCCTTGTCGCGCATCATGATCGGGTTCGCGGTGCCCCATTTGTTGCCGGTGAAGAGCCGCGTCGTGACGTAGTAGATGTCCGCCTTGAACGGCGATTGGAAACCGTATTTCCAGCCCTTCAGCTTGTTAAGGACCGGGATGTTATCCGTCACCAGAGAGTGTTTGCCGGGACCGAAACAATCGCCGAACTGGCCCAGATAGACGAACTGGGCGAGCTGGCTTTCGCGGACGATGAGTTGCGCACCGTTCTTGATCGTCTTGTCCTCATCGGGAAAACGCCATGCGAGGGTGTCTCGCGAGTCGTCGTTGAATTCGATGATTTCGAGCAATTCGCCTTTGATGAATCCGAGGATGTCCATGATGTTTGGGGTTGAGAGTTGTCGGTAGATACCCTGCTTTCGCCAGCGGTGGAAGTAGAAATCTTGAGGCAGATTCCAATCTGGGACGTGGGTTTTCCGGTCATGACAGGCACGGTGAATTTCCAGTGCCTTGGGGGTTGCGTTTCGCTGGCGAGTGGCTATTGAAGCGGCGCGATGAAATTTTTCTCTATCCTACTTGTGGCAGTTTCCTTGCTTGGCGTTTCCTGCGAGCGCCATGAGTTTGCAGAAACGAGGCTACTCCACGAGCATGAGCATCATGCCGAACATGCTGAGGCTGCCGAACACGCAGCCCCTGCGGAAAAGCCGGAGCATTAATTTTACCGCTCGTAGCTGAGGAAGCATTCCCCGATCGCGGGCCTGTGGTCGCAGTGGGTGAGTTTAAACCCCACGGATTTCGGTAAAAATTCCGCAGGCACCCCGGTGGCGGTCGCGGCCCCGATGCCGCCAAACAGCGTGTGGCCGGCGAGAGTTAGGTGAAATTCGTCGATCACGTCCAGCGCCGCCAGTTCCCGGATCAACTGGCCACCGCCCTCGCAATGGAGCCGGTGGACGTGAAATTCGGACGCCAGGACGTGGAGAAATGACACGAGCGTCCGCTGATGCAGCGTGACTCCGGCGTACTCGGAACCTGTGAATTTCTCGGTCACTAACAAATGTATCGCCCCGCCCGTGCTGTGAAAGATCGGCAGTTCGGGGTCGAGTTGCCCCTTGCGCGAAACGATGCACCGCAGCGGTTGCTCCGCTTTCCCCGGCACAGTCAGCGTCATCCGGTCGGCCTCCAGCGTGCCGCGCCCGACGAGGATGGCGTCGGCATTTGCCCGCAGTTCCAACAGCCGGGCATGATCCTCGCGGGAAGTCCAGCCGGAAGGGCGGGGGGGCGATGAGGAAATTTTCCCATCTGCCGAGATGGCGAGATTGATGGAAATGCGGGGTCGGGCCATGACTAAGACTGACTTCACGGACTGGGTCGCGCAAGTTTCCATGCAAATCCCGCTCTTGCCATAAGCCCCCCGCCCATTCATGGGCACGTCCGGCGCGGTGGATCACATCGGCCGGGTGATGAAGGAGCACCTGTCGGGAAATCTCCGGGGGGCGATTCTCGCGGGCTGCCCTTGGAAAGTGGCGATACCCTTCTCGTCATCACCGCGCGGAACAATCTGGAAGCCCTGGCGGCGACCCGCGATTTCATCATGACGGTGCATTCTCATCCCGCTGATCTGGCATTTTTGAAAACGTTGCGGCGTGATACCTCCCGTGCTTGAACATTGAGCTAATTAAGGTTTCATCGAGAGCCTGATCCTTCAGTTCACAGCGATTTGTTATCGTTCACGGGCGCTGCTACTGACAGTGGGACTGGCCTTTAATCAGATTGAAGCTTTTAGAGCCATTGCTCCGGGTCTTGTTCTCAAAATGATCCAATCGATTCCTAATGTCTTCATCCGTGTTAATCCGTGAAATCCGTGGTCAATTATTTCTTTTCTCAATGTCTTCTCTCTAATAGAAGACCCCCTACAGCCTAACCGATTCTGGACCCTTTGAATAAGCCAGTTTCAAAGCACCCCAAGGCACATCCCGCAGCGGTGGCTAATTTCCAGAGCACGAAAATTTTCCCGGAAATTGAGATTCGATTTGGCATCATGCGGAAATGTCGGCTTGCTTCAAATGAAAGGAAGTGGAATGTGGATTCCGCCACCAGCACCATGTCACAAGCCATCATCGACCCCGAGGAGGTCCGCCGCTTTGCGGCGGAGTTGAAGCGTTTCAACGGCGATCTGCGCGAGCGGACGGGTTCGCTGATGACCCGTTTCACTGCGCTGGGCGATACTTGGCAGGATCAGGAACAGGAAAAATTCGCCACTGAGTTCACCCAGCTCATGAAGACGCTAAAGTCGTTTCTGGAGCTGTCCGACCGCCACACGCCCTATCTGTTACGCAAGGCGGAGCGCATCCAGCAATATCTCGACCAGCGCTGAACCGCCGTGCTACCCGCGATGTCCGACCAAGTTAAAATTTCCTCCATCGACGCGCTCGAAGCCTTCCGTGCGGATTTGCTGCAATACATATCCAAGGCCCGCGTCGCGCTAGACGACATGGAGGGCGAGGTCCGCCGCACCCAGACTTGGCTCGATACCGACCGCTCACTGCACTGGGCCGGGCAGTTGAAACTGGGGATGAAAAATCTCCAACAGGCGGAGCAAGAGTTGTACAGCGCCAATCTAACCAATCCGCAGGCCAGCAATGCTTTTCAGAAAATGGCCGTCCTCAAAGCCCGGCGGCACATTCAGGAGGCGGAGGAAAAATTGCTAGTCGTCAAACGCTGGCGGCAGACCTTTGAAACCCGCACCACGCCCCTGCTGCGGCAGTTGGGGCCGCTCTTCGAGTTTATCGGTCAACGCTTGCCGATGGGTGTCCACTCGCTCGGGGAGTCGATCAAGGCGCTGCAAGCCTACGCCGAGAAAAGCCCGCCGCCTCAGCCCGCCACGCCCGCAATCCCCGAGCCGGGAGGTGAGCCATGAGCATGTCCGGCAGCAAGGGCCTGCTTACCCTCGCCACCCGCCAGCTTCAGGCGCGGTGGGGAGAAACGCGGTTTTCATGGCGGGATCGCAAGGCCCAGGAATTCGAGGAAATGTATCTATCGGAACTGCTGCATGGCGTGAATTCAGCCTTGCGGGTCATCGATGAACTCGACAACTTGCTAGACAAAATTCATGCAGACTGCGACTGAATCCATCGACCTCCGCTCCGTGCAGGGACAGCTCGAACATCTGAAATCCGGGATCGCCTCGGTCATTTCTAGCGAGTATGATCTGATCAAAAATCGAGCCGAGCGTCTGCAAATCGTCCGCCGCGAGATGCACGCCCGGGAAGAGGTAGATGCGGAGGTGCTGAATCACCGAGTCCGCGAACTGGCCACCGCCCGACAGGATGAAATCGCCACGACGGAGGCAGTGTTCGCGGCGCGTGGTGACAAGCTGCATCAGGCCTATCACGCCAGCCGCGCAGCCATGGCCCAGCGGGTGCAGAGCGTGAAGGACCGGAAAATCGGCCAGGTGCAGGGCGCGATCATGCGGAATCGCGAGACCCGCAAGCAAGAGTTAGTCCGCGCGGAGGAAGCACACCGTGCATTCCAAGCCGAGCTTCTAGCCGACCGCAACCTGCGCCGAGATTTGCGGAAATCCATCCTCGCCGCCTTCCGTTCTTATCGCCCGTTGATCGAAAAGCATTACGATGGCAAACGCACCGTCGCCCCTGAAATGGATCTCACCGGCCCACCCGCCGCCCGGCGCGAGAAGCTGTTAGTCCATCTATCAGCCGCAGGCGAGGCACTGGACGAGGCTAACAGATTACCCCTAGCGCGGTTTTTCCGCACCGTGCCGCTCTGGTTGTTAGGACTACTCATCGCCGGGGCATTGCTCTGGCAGGCATTTCATGCGGGTGGCAGCGGACTCCCGGCAGTCCTGCCCGGGCTGATCATCGCGGAAGTCACCCTGCTACTGATCTGGGCGCTGGGCTTATTCCTCGCGATGCCGACGATCCGCCACGCCGCCGAATCACTGGCTGCCGCACGGGTGTTGGAAATTTCCGCCGAAAAGGAATCCGCCGCCCGCTTGGAAGCCTTAGCGGCCGAAGTCCGCAGCGAGCAGGAAGTGGAAGGTCAGAGCCTCGGCGAGACTTTCCGCGAATCTGACAGCGAGTGGAAAACCCGCATGGCCGCAGGTCAGAAAAAACTCGACCAACAATTCGCCCGCCTGCCAGCGCGGTTGGATCGGCTCTATCAGCGCAAGCTCGCACGGATCGACGCCACCCACGCGCAAGCCCTCGCACTCGCCCATGCCGACGGTCAAGCAGCCTCGGCACTAACAGCCGCAGCAATCGCGGCCACCACCACCACCATCGAGGCTGAAACGGGCGCGCTCATCGCCCAACTAACAGCGCCATGGCAGTCCTCCGTAATGCCGCATCACACCACGCTCGTCGCTTTGGATACGGCGTCGCTCGCCCAATTTCCCGGCTGGAGTCCGGAGGTCTGCGCAAATTGGACCCCGTCCGCAGACGCGCCAATGGCAGTGCGGCTCGGCCACATCGCCGTGGATATGGTGAAACTCGCCGGTGGCACCCCGCATGACCGCCAGCTCTCCTTGCCGGGTGGGGCGAATTTCGACGTGCCGTTTGCCTTAGATTTTCCCAATCACGGCTCACTCATGATTGAGAGTGACGGCACCGGCGGGGGAGTCGCCACGCAGGCTCTCAACGAAATCGCGCTCCGTTTGTTAGCTTCCCAACCGCCTGGGCGGGCCTCGTTTGTATTCATCGACCCAGTCGGCCTCGGCAAGGATTTCGCGGGCCTAATGCACCTCGCGGATTACGAGGAAACGCTCATCACCCAACGCATCTGGACCCAAAGCACCCAGATCGAAGAACGGTTAGCGGAACTCAACGAGCACATCGAAAAAGTCATCCAGATGTATCTCCGCAATGAGTTCGCCGACATCACGGAATACAACGAACAAGCCGGCATCATCGCGGAAAAATACCGCTTCCTCGTCATCGCCGGTTTCCCCGCCGCTTTCAGTGACACGGCTTGCAAGCGACTGCTTTCCATCGCCTCCAGTGGCGCGCGCTGCGGGGTGCATCTGTTGCTCCAGCGGGACCTGCGCCAGCCGCCGTTAGATCCCGCGCTCGATGACGAACTCCGCCGCGCCTGCCTGCGCGTCACCCTGCGCGACGGCCGGTTCCATCTAGCAGGTGCCATGCCCGGAGCGGATATCATCACCTTCGATGCACCGCCCACGCCCGAGGCCGCGATCACGCTGGTCCATCGCATCGGCAAGGCCAGCATCGACTCGAACCGCGTGCAGGTGCCATTTTCCCACATCTCCCCACCTGCGGATGAAATGTGGAGCTTCGATACCACCGAGGAACTGCGCGTGCCGATCGGTCGCACCGGGGCGAAGAAATTTCAGATGCTCGCCATCGGCAAGGGCACTCGCCAGCACGCCCTCGTCGCGGGGAAAACCGGCTCCGGTAAGTCCACCTTGTTTCACGTCATCATCACCAACCTCGCCCTCTGGTGCAGTCCAGCGCAGGTCGAATTCTATCTGGTAGATTTCAAAAAAGGCGTCGAGTTCAAGTGCTACGCCACCAAGAAACTGCCGCACGCCCGCGTCATCGCCATCGAGAGTGATCGGGAATTTGCTCTCAGCGTGCTTCAACGACTCGATGTGGAATTGAAACGCCGGGGCGAGTTGTTCCGCCGCGCCGGGTCACAGGATCTCGCAAGTTACAAGCGCAGCCCCGGCCAC